>NZ_JBFATS010000010.1:0-316440 GCF_040678435.1 Streptomyces sp. NPDC052682
CTGCAGGGGGGACCCTGTGGGAGAGTAGGACGCCGCCGAACAATTCTTGGGAAAACCCCGCATCCATGTGATGCGGGGTTTTCTGCGTTTAGGGTCTGAGTCATGCGCTACGACCTCGTCATCTTCGACAACGACGGGGTGCTCGTCGACAGCGAGCCCCTCGCCAACGCCGTACTGGCCGCGTATCTGACCGAGCTGGGCTATCCCACCTCGTACGAGGACTCCATACGCGACTTCATGGGCGGGTCCGTGCAGCGGATCCACGACACGGTCCGGGAGCGGCACGGAGCGGAGCTGCCGGCGGAGTTCGACGAGGAGCTGCTGGCGCGGACCCTGGCCGCGTTCGAGCGGGAGCTGCGGCCGGTGGCCGGGGTCGCCGAGGTGCTCGGCGGGCTGCGGGACGGGGGCGTGGCGTACTGTGTGGCCTCCTCCTCGCGGCATGCCCGGATCCGGTTCGGGCACCGGACGACCGGGCTCGACCGGTGGTTCGAGCAGGGGCGGGTCTTCAGCGCCGAGGACGTCGGGCGGGGCAAGCCGGCCCCCGACCTGTTCCTGCACGCCGCCTCCGTCATGGGGGTCGTGCCCGAGCGGTGTGTCGTCGTGGAGGACAGCCCGCTCGGGGTCCAGGCGGCGCTCGCGGCCGGCATGGACGTCTACGGGTATACGGCGATGACGCCCGCGGCGCGGCTCGCCGGGGCCACCGGGCTCTTCTCCGACATGGCGGACCTGGCCGCCCTCCTCAAGAACTGACCCGGAGCCGACCAGAAGCCCCGGAAGCTGAGGAGAATTCACCTTCCTCTACCCACGAGTAGGCCGGGGCCCTACGCTGTGCCGCCATGACAGACGGGATGGCCGGGCCGCCGGCCGAGCTGCGGCGCGGTCGAGCGGCGCTGGCGTTCAGCTTCCTCGCGCAGGGCGTGGCCTTCGCGCTGCTCGTGACGCGTATTCCGGCCATCCAGGACCGGTACGGCGTCTCCGACGCCCTGCTCCCCGCGTTCCTGGCCGCGGTGCCCGTCCTGGCCGGGGCCGGGAGCGTACTGACCGAGCGGCTGGTGAGACGGGTGCCGCCCAGCCGGGTGCTGCGGTGGTCGCAGCCCGTGGTGCTCCTGGCGCTGCTCGGGGTCGGGGCGGGGGAGCGGATGGCCGAGCTGGGCGTGGCGCTGGCCGCGTTCGGGCTGGCCGTCGGCGCCCTGGACGCCTCGATGAACATGCTCGGGGTGAGCCTGCAACGGGCGTACGGGCGGAGCATCATGCTCAGTTTCCACGCGGCGTACAGCCTGGGCGGGATCGCGGGGGCCTCGCTGGCGTGGGCCGGGGCGCACTGGCATCTGGCGTTGTGGGTGTCGTACCTGCCGGTCGTCCTGGTGCTGCTGCCGGCCGCTCTGGCAGGGAGCCGGTGGTACGTCGACGGGGGCGGGGAGACCAGCCCGGGCGGCGCGGCGGAGGCCGGCGGGGCCGGGGGCGCCGGGTTCCGGTGGCTGTTGCCGCTGTGTCTGGTGATGTCGTTCGCGTACATCGGCGACTCGACCGTCTCCAATTGGAGCGCGAAGTATCTCCAGGACGTGCTGGGCAGCTCGGAGCAGCTGGCGACGGTTCCGTACAACGTCTACATGGTCACCACGCTGCTCGGGCGGGCGATCGGCGACCGCGGCGTGCGGCGGTTCGGGGCGGCGGCGGTCGTGCGGGGCGGGGCGCTGGTGGCGGCGGCCGGGTTCGCGGTGGTGGCCGGCGCGCCCGGGCCGTGGGCCGGGATGCTCGGGTTCACCCTGCTCGGGCTGGGGCTGTGCGTCCTGGTGCCGCAGACCTTCGCGGCGGCCGGGCGGCTCGCCGTGGAGCGGTACGGACCGGGCGCCTCGGACGCGGCCGTGGCGCGGCTGAACGTCTTCAACTACGTGGGGTTCCTGATCGGTTCGCCGTTGGTGGGCGCGCTGGGCGATACCTGGAGTTACCGGGGGGCGATGCTCGTACCGATGGTGTTGGTGCTGGTGACGCTCGTGTACGCCCGGTCGTTCGCCGCTCAACCGGACCGATACGGTGGCGGGCATGAGCGGCCGCGCACAGCTGATGTGGGACGAGGCAGTAACGGGCTATGACTTCGGTCCGGGCCATCCGATGGACCCGGTCCGGCTCGCCCTGACCCGGCAACTGGTCACCGCCTTCGGGCTGGACGGGGAGGTGGAGGTGGTCGCCGCCAGGGCGGCCGGGGAGTCGACGCTGCGGCTCGTCCACCGGGAGGACTACATCGAGGCGGTGAAGGCCGCGTCGGCGGACCCGGGGGCGGCCGACCAGTCGTACGGGCTCGGGACGATGGACGATCCGGCGTTCGCGGGGATGCACCAGGTGTCCGCGCTGATCGCCGGGCAGTCGGTGGGGGCGGCGGAGGCCGTGTGGCGGGGGGACGCGCAGCACGCGGTGAACTTCGCGGGCGGGCTGCACCACGCGATGCCCGGCGGGGCGTCCGGGTTCTGCATCTACAACGACGCGTCGCTGGCCATCGCGCGGCTGCTGGAGCTGGGGGCCGAGCGGGTCGCGTACGTGGACGTCGACGTGCACCACGGGGACGGCGTGCAGGCGGCCTTCTGGGACGACCCGAGGGTGCTGACGATCTCGCTGCACGAGCATCCCCGCACCTTGTTCCCGCAGACCGGGTGGCCGGAGGAGACGGGCGGCCCGGCGGCGGAGGGCTCGGCGGTGAACGTCGCCCTGCCGGCGGGCACGGGCGACGCGGGGTGGTTGCGCGCGTTCCACGCGGTGGTGCCGGAGCTGATCGCCGACTTCCGGCCGCAGGTGCTGGTCACGCAGCACGGGGCCGACACGCACTTCGAGGATCCGCTGGCGCACCTGGCGGTGTCGCTGGACGCCCAGCGGGCCGTGCAGGTGGCCTGTCACGAGCTGGCGCACGCGTACGCGGACGGCAAGTGGGTCGCGCTCGGCGGCGGTGGATACGCGGTGGTGGATGTCGTGCCGCGGTCCTGGACGCACCTGGTGGGGATCGCGGCGGGGCGGGAGATCGCGCCCGAGGCGATGATTCCCGAAGGGTGGCGGCAGGAGGTGTTCGCCCGGACCCGGCAGTTGGCGCCGGCCCGGATGACCGACGGGCGGTGGCCGGTGTCGTGGGCCTCCTGGGAGGCGGGGTACGACCCTGCCGACCGGCTGGACCAGGCGGTGCGGGCGGCGCGGCAGGCGGTGTTCCCGCTGCGGGGGTTGCTGGCCTGAGCGGGGCGGCGGCGGGCAGGGACGGTCCGGCCGGGCCGGCCCGGGCTGCAGCCACCTGGTAGGCCGGACGGCTGGCGTTCGCCGATTCTCCCGGCGCCTGCCCCCGCCCTTCGGCGACCATCGTCCCCGTGCTCACCCCCCAGGCCCTCCGCGCTCACCTCCTGGCCGCTCGGCTCGCCGGGGTGGTGGCCACCTCACGGGAGGAGAGCCTGCGCAGCTACCGGCTCTTCGCCGCCCGGGATCCCCGGGTGCTCATCGGGATCGATCCGGAAGGGGCGTGGCGGCAGCGGGAACTGATCGAGTTGATGGCGGATCGGTGTGGGGTTTCGGCCGATCCTCGGCGTATTTCCGGACATGATGTGATCGACCCGGGGCGGACGCTCGTCGCCCTGGACGCCTTCGCGGCGCGGCTCGCCGACGTGGCGGAACGGCGTGGCCACGTGCTGCTGGGCACCGGACACCCCCACAGGCTGCTCGGCTTCTACGCCGCCTTGGCGGACGCGCTGTCGGCGGCGGGATGTACCGTCCTCACCCCGGCGCAGGGTCGCTGTGTCGACATAACGACCCGGTTCGGTCTACGTACGTACCAGCTCGCCTACGTACGAGGAGTCGGGCTGATGCGGGCTCCAGGCGGCGAACGCCCCGGTTGTGAGCCCGGCGCACACACCCACTCACCCCTCCCGGTTCGCGTGGCGCTGGCCACCGCGGCGGAGGCCGGCGGGCCGCTGCCGGACCTGGTGATCGGGGACCACGGATGGGTCTGCGGAGCAGGTCAGCTGGGGTTCGAGGCCATCGGGCCGGCCGATACGAACGACCCCGCGCCGTTCGTCGGTGAGGCGGAGGGGTCGGTGTCCGTCGTCGTTCCACTTGATGACGGCGTGCGGTCTGCTTACTACCGGCCGCTGACCCGCTACGTACTCAATCGAGCGTGTCTGTCACAGTAGGCCGCCGATGGGTGCACCTCTTCCCCACTCGCATCACCCGCCCCTAGTCTGGGGAGTGAGCACGCAGCGACGAAGAGTCACCGGAAGGGGAAGCCGGTGGCCGTCGAGTGCGGAAGGTTCAGGTGTGTCATGGCTGCAGCTGGCGAGAGGCCTCTGAACGAGGTTCAGTTCCTTACCGTGGCGGAAGTCGCCTCGGTGATGCGAGTGTCGAAGATGACCGTGTACCGGCTGGTGCACAGCGGTCATCTGCCCGCGATCCGGGTGGGGCGGTCCTTCCGCGTCCCCGAGCAAGCGGTTCACGAGTACCTCCGCGAGAGCTACGTGGGGGTGGAAACGGCCTGAACGGCGACCCGGTGAGACCGCTCAGGGCACTCGGTGTGTCTCACCGGCACCCTCGATTACGACCTCGGCGCTCGGTTGGGTAGGCTAGCCCCTCGTAGGTCGTGTGGGCCCATGGCGCCCAAACAACCGAGTGATGAGAAGTGAGCGAGGGTAGTCGTGGGCTCTGTTATCAAGAAGCGGCGCAAGCGGATGGCCAAGAAGAAGCACCGCAAGCTGCTCAAGCGCACGCGTGTGCAGCGTCGTAACAAGAAGTAAGTTCGCGACGCGGCACCGCGAGAGCGTGCTGTGGCCCCCCACCACCGGTGGGGGGCCACACGTGTATCCGGGAGCGGCACGCGTCACCCGGGGCAGCGGGCGGTCATCACAGCGCGACGCCGAACCGCTAAGTTGGCCCCACAGGGGAACGCGGCGGGATACGAGGTTCTGCAAGCGGCCGGAAGGAAGGCGCTGATCTTGGGCAAGGTCGTGCTCGTGACCGGAGTGGCCCGCCAGCTGGGGGGCCGGTTCGTACGGCGGATCCAGCGTGATGCCGACGTGGACCGGGTCGTCGCCGTGGACGCGGTGCCGCCCGAGCACCACCTGGGCGGCGCGGACTTCGTCCAGGCCGACATCCGGCAGCCGACCATCGCGCGCGTGCTCGCCGAGTCGGGCGCCGACACGGTCGTCCACCTGGACGTCACCGGCACCCCGCTGGGCAGCGGCAGCCGGGCCTCGCTGAAGGAGACCAACGTCATCGGCACCATGCAGCTGCTCGGTGCCTGCCAGAAGTCCCCGGCCGTCAAACGGCTCGTGGTGAAGTCCAGCACGAACGTGTACGGGTCCGCGCCTCGCGACCCGGCCGTCTTCACCGAGACCACGCCGCCCAAGTCCCTGCCCAGCGGCGGCTTCGCGAAGGACACCTGCGAGGTCGAGGGGTACGTGCGCGGCTTCGCCCGGCGCCGGCCGGACGTCGCGGTGTGCGTGCTGCGGTTCGCCAACATCCTCGGGCCCACCGCGGACACGCCGCTCGCCTCGTACTTCTCGCTGCCGGCGCTGCCGACCGTGTTCGGCTACGACCCGCGGCTGCAGTTCGTGCACGAGGACGACGTGATCGAAGTGCTGCGCCTGGCCTCGCACGAGCCGCGCCGGGGCACCCTCAACAGCGGCACCTTCAACATCGCCGGCGACGGCGTCCTGACGCTCTCCCAGTGCTCCCGGCGCCTGGGCCGCCCCACCGTGCCGCTGCTGCTGCCCGCGGTCACCTGGGCGGGCTCCCTGGTGCGTACGCTGGGCATGACGGACTTCGCGCCGGAGCAGATCCGGCTGCTGACCCACGGCCGGGTGGTCGACACGACCCAGATGCGCGAGACGCTGGGATTCCAGCCGAAGTACACCACCGCGGAGACGTTCGCGGACTTCGCGCGCAGCCGCGGCCCGGGACTTCTGCCGCCGGAGGCCCTCGCGGGGGCCGTCGACCGGATCGCCGCGCTGCCCGCCCTGGGCGGCGGCCACCCCCCGACGCAGAGCGCCAACTGAGGAGCGCAGCAACGATGGCGGACGCCAAGGTCATTCCGTTCGACGACGACCGGTCCCGCGGGGGTGCCGCCGCGCGCCCCGCACGGCGCCGGAGCACGGCAAGCCGGCGCCCGGGCCCGGAGCCCGCGCCGGTACGCGAGGTCCAGCCCCTGCCCACCAGGGCCGTTCCGCAGGATGATGTTCCTGTGACACCCGAGGAGCAGCCGCCGTCCGGGCACCGGGACGCCGGGGCCGGGGGCGGCCTGGAACGGCGTATCGCGGGCGGCCTGGCCTTCCTGCGCCGCCGCCTCACCGGGGACTACGAGGTCGACGACTTCGGCTATGACGAGGAACTCACCGACCAGGTCCTGATGTCCCTGCTGCGCCCGCTGTACGAGAAGTACTTCCGGGTCGAGGTGAAGGGCGTCGAGAACATCCCGGCCGAGGGCGGGGCGCTGATCGTCGCCAACCACTCCGGGACGCTGCCGATGGACGGCCTGATGATGCAGGTCGCCGTCCACGACCACCACCCGGCCGGCCGGCATCTGCGGCTGCTCGCCGCCGACCTGGTGTTCATGCTGCCGGTCGTCAACGAGCTGGCCCGCAAGCTCGGTCACACCCTGGCGTGCGCGGAGGACGCGGCCCGGCTGCTGGAGCAGGGCGAGCTGGTCGGGGTGATGCCGGAGGGCTTCAAGGGCCTCGGCAAGCCCTTCGCGGACCGCTACAAGTTGCAGCGCTTCGGCCGTGGCGGCTTCGTCTCCACGGCCCTGCGCGCCGGGACGCCGATCATCCCCTGCTCGATCGTCGGGGCGGAGGAGATCTACCCGATGATCGGCAACGCCAAGACCGTGGCCCGCCTGCTGGGCTTCCCGTACTTCCCGCTCACCCCGACGTTCCCCTGGCTCGGTCCGCTGGGCGCGATCCCGCTGCCGACCAAGTGGACGATCCAGTTCGGCGAGCCGATCCCGACGGACAGCTATCCGCCGGAGGCGGCCGAGGACCCGATGCTGATGTTCAACCTGACCGACCAGGTCAGGGAGCAGATCCAGCACACGCTGTACAAGCTGCTGGTGCAGCGCCGGTCGGTGTTCTTCTAGCCGTGTGGCGGCACACCACAGGGGGCGCTCCTTCGCGTGAGGAGCGCCCCCTGTGGCTTATGGCTCTGCGGGCCGCCGTCTAGTCCGGGGTCGCGCCGTCGATGCCCCCGAGGCCCGGCAGCAGGCCGGGGAGGAGCGGCGGGAGGGTGACGTCCGGCGCGGTGGTCGGGGTGTGGGTGGTGTCGCCCGTGGACGGTGAGGTGCCGGCGTCGCTGTCCTTCGGCGGGTCGAGCAGGCCGCCGGTGTTGCCGCCGAGCAGCCCGTCGCTGTCGCTGCCGGAGCCGGCGGACCGGCTGGGGCTGCCGCTGCCCGAACTGCCCGTGTCGGTGCCGCCGCTGCCCGTACCGGGGGTGCGGGAGCGGTCGGTGGGGGACGCGTCGGTGGACGCCGACCCGGATGAGCCCTGCCGCCGGTCCTCTGTGCCGCCTGTGGCCGGGGGCTGGGGGAGCAGGGACTCCAGCGGGGCGACGTCTTCTTCTATGGCGTCGAACACCGACGACACCTCCTCGCTGACGTCGCCGAGCTGGACGGGCAGCTTCTCGCGCAGGGCTCCCCAGGCGCCGCGGTGGGCGTGGGAGAACGCGGAGAGCGTCTTCAGCGGGCCCAGCGAGTCGGGGTCGCGCTCGTAGGCCTCGCGCAGCAGCCGGTGGCCCTCCGCGGCGTCGTGCCGCATGCCGGACAGGGCGCGGCGGATCTCGCCGAGGGTCTCGTGGTCCAGGGAGCCGCCGCGGCCGCGCTCCATCAGCCGGCGGGCCTCGCTGAGCCGGGTGGAGGCCTGGTCGAGGTAGGCCCGGCCCCGCTCGTCGTCCCCGTCGGCCAGGCCGCGTCTGACGTCCTCGATGCCGAGCTTGAGGCCGTAGAGCGTGTCGCCGGGCAGGGCGTCGGAACTTGCGGCGGCGACTCCGCCGAAGGCGCCCGCGGCCACGCCGACGCTGAGCCCGCCCGCGGTGAGGCCCTTGACCAGCCGGGAACGCGGCCGGAGCTTGCCCAGTGGGCTCGCCCGGTGGGCGCCCCGTGCCCGGGCGGACCTCTGCTCGGGCACCGAAGGATCCGCCGCCTCGCCCGCCGCGGTGCCCTCCTGCAGCATGGCTTCGAACGCGGCCACCAGCTGCGCCCGCTGGACGGCCTTGACCTCCGGGTCCAGCACCGGCTTGGGCAGCGCGTCGAGACCGGAGGCGAGCGCCAGCAGGCGCGTGTGCTCGGTCTGCTCCGCAGCGGCCGGGGCCGGTGCCGATCCTTCGGACTGCTCGGCCGCCGGGCCCCGATCGGACTGCTCCTCCAGGGCCTGGGCGAAGGCGTTCGCCCGCCGGTGCGCCGATACGTTCGCGATCACTGGCGGCACCTCCTCTCGTATGACGGTCGACTCCCCAGGGGGTCCTGAGGGTTCCACACCCTGACCGGATCCACGCGATCGAGTGATCGAAGTCGGCCAGGGAGTGACCACAGGGAGCCTGCATCCCGCACAACGAGTGGCGCGGCACTTGGGTTACGGACACCGGCTGATCGGTTCCGGGAGTCAACCGGCTTTTACGTGAGGTGAGTTGAGCGTCACAGGGGGTGAGGCCCGATCAGCGGGCGTCTTCCGGGAGGAGCCGGGCGAGGGTGCGTACGGCCCGGTACTGCAGGGTCTTGATGGCGCCCTCGTTCTTGCCCATCACCCGGGCCGTCTCCGCCACGGACAGGCCCTGGAGGAAGCGGAGCGTCACGCACTCCTGCTGCTGGGGGTTGAGCCGCCGTACGGCGTCGAGCAGGGCGGCGTTGGAGAGGTGCTCCAGCACGGAGTCCTCGGGGGAGCGCTCGACCTCGTTGGCGTCGAGCATCTCGCCGGTGGTCACCTCGAGGCGGAACCGGCTGGACTTGAAGTGGTCGGCGACCAGGTTGCGGGCGATGGTGACGAGCCAGGCCCCGAAGTCGCGGCCCTGCCAGGTGAAGGTGCCGATGCGGCGCAGGGCCCGCAGAAAGGTCTCGCTCGTGAGGTCCTCGGCGGTCGCCTTCCCCCCCACCCGGTAGTAGATGTACCGGTACACGGTGTCGCTGTACTGGTCGTAGAGCCGGCCGAAGGCGTCGGCCTCGCCGGCCTGGGCGCGCTCGACGAGGTCCATCATGCGGGCGCTGTCACTGTCCGCGGCGGGGCGGCGGGTCGTGGCCGCTCCGGACGGGCGCCCTCGTCTGCCCACCGCGGCGCTGCCCTCGGCGAGTGCGTAGCACGGGCCGGCGGGCGCGGCGGCGGCGAATGCGGGGACGGCGTACGCGGTGGGGACGAAGCCGCGCAGCAGGTCGAGGACCGTTGCGCGCAGCGTAGCCAGGCCCGAGGCGTCAACCCCGACGTGTGGGTACACGGGACTCCCAGAGGCAGAGCTTCCATCACGTGCAGTACGGGACCTTTCACCCGTCGTAGCGACGGAGGGGTACCGGATTGCGTCTGAGGAGAATAACGCTTCGTGCAGGCGCTGCTACACCGAGTTGCTCAAATCATCGATTACGTCGCTTCCGTAACCGATTGACGGCCGATCAAGGTGCGGACAGTGACCGGTTATTGATCGGAACCGTTCGCATTGCGGATGGGGTCGGGGCAGGTTGTGGCCGTGTGCAGCCAACAGGACTGGACAGGGCGTTGCGGGGGTACGCCAGTTGGATTGGCCCGGTTCGGCGTGGGCGTGGCGATGTTGGTCCGGGGTGATCGGTTGACCGGTATGACCGGTTGCCGGGCGGGGCTCAGCGGCGGCGGCGGTGCAGGGCGATGGCCGCTGCGGTGCCGCCGGCCACCGCGCCCACGCCCGCCGCCGCCGGGATGCCGACCTTCGCCGCCTTGCGGCCCGTGCGGTAGTCCCGCAGGCGCCAGTCCATCTGGCGGGCGTGCTTGCGCAGTTTGGAGTCCGGGTTGATGGCGTACGGGTGGCCGACCAGCGACAGCATCGGGATGTCGTTGTGGGAGTCGCTGTAGGCCGCGCAGCGGGAGAGGTCCAGGCCCTCCGCCGCGGCCAGGGCGCGGACCGCCTCGGCCTTGGCGGGGCCGTGCAGCGGTTCGCCGACCAGCTTGCCGGTGTAGACGCCGTCGACCGACTCCGCGACCGTGCCGAGCGCGCCGGTCAGGCCCAGCCGCCGGGCGATGACCTGGGCGATCTCCACCGGGGCGGCGGTCACCAGCCACACCTTCTGGCCCGCGTCCAGGTGGGCCTCGGCCAGGGCCCGGGTGCCCGGCCAGATCCGCTCGGCCATGTACTCGTCGTAGATCTCCTCGCCGATCGACTGCAGCTCGCAGACCCGGTGGCCCTTGACGATGGACAGCGCCGAGTCCCGCGCCTCCTGCATGTGTTCCGGGTCCTCGACCCCGGCCAGCCGGAACCACGTCTGCTGCCACGCGAAGCGCAGGAGGTCGCGCGTCTCGAAGAACTTCCGTTTGTACAGGCCCCGGCCGAAGTGGAACAGCGCGGCACCCTGCATCACGGTGTTGTCCAGGTCGAAGAAGGCGGCAGCCTTGTCGTCGCCGTGGACCGGGAACTGCGGTTCCTCGGCGCCACCGGCAGCCTCCTGCGAGGACTTGCGGGCGGCCTCCGCCGAGGCCTCGCCTGCCAACACGCTCCGCGCCGTGGCGGAGCGCCTACGGGGAGTGAGCCATCCGAGAGCGGCCATGGCGTGAGCATAGCCAGTTTGTTCGGTGGTTCCGGAGTCGAGAGGTTTGGAGGTGGTGAACTCTTCTCGACGGTGTCGTCAAAGCCGTGGGCCGAGAACGTGGGCGGCCGGTGTGCCGCCTGGCGTCCGGAGGGGTTCCCGTCCTTCGCCGGCGCGCGAGAATGGCCGGCATGAGTCCCCTCTTTCGTCGTAAGGCCCCGCAGGACCGGCTCGTCACCCTGATCCGCAAGCCCGGCTGCCATCTGTGCGACGACGCACAGGTGGTGATCGAGAAGGTGTGCGGCGATCTCGGTGTCCGGTGGGAGCAGAAGGACATCACCCAGGACCCGGCACTGCACGACCAGTACTGGGAGCAGATCCCCGTCGTCCTCGTCGACGGGGAACAGCACACGTTCTGGCGCGTGAACGAGGAGCGCCTGCGCAAGGCCCTGGCCGGCTGACCGGGCGGGCGGTCCGGCCGGGAGTCCGCGGACTGACCGATCAGTACAAGTCAGCCGGAACGTCGCTTAGGATCGACGGCGGCTTGGTCTCGGGGGCGGGATGCGTAAGGAGAGTGTGCGGTTTTGCCCCCAGAAGAAAAGGAACGATGGTGCTCGTGCGCCGGTTCCGTGCGTATGCGCCGGGGGCGCGTGACCCCGGTCACTTTGGCCGGGCAAATCGGACACCATCTTTGTGCACGCGTTCACAAAGACATAGCCTGCTTTCGACGGGGCGGTCGCGTAGGGACGTATGACCGCCTACAGCCCCGCTCTACCCGCAGGAGCACCGTGGCAACTGGCCGAACTCACCGACCGGCGACCCGCAGCCGAGGGATTCCCGAGGCCACCGTCGCCCGGCTTCCGCTGTACCTCCGCGCCCTGACCGCGTTGTCGGAGCGCTCGGTGCCCACGGTCTCCTCCGAGGAGCTCGCGGCCGCGGCGGGGGTCAACTCCGCCAAGCTGCGCAAGGACTTCTCCTACCTCGGCTCCTACGGGACCCGGGGGGTCGGCTACGACGTCGAGTATCTCGTCTACCAGATCTCCCGCGAGCTGGGGCTCACCCAGGACTGGCCGGTCGTGATCGTCGGTATCGGCAACCTCGGCGCCGCGCTCGCCAACTACGGCGGTTTCGCCTCCCGCGGCTTCCGCGTCGCCGCGCTCATCGACGCCGACCCGGCGCTCACCGGCAAGCCCGTCGCCGGGATACCGGTGCAGCACAGCGACGACCTGGAA
Organism: Streptomyces sp. NPDC052682; assembly: GCF_040678435.1. Lineage (NCBI taxonomy): Bacteria > Bacillati > Actinomycetota > Actinomycetes > Kitasatosporales > Streptomycetaceae > Streptomyces > Streptomyces sp. NPDC052682. The sequence goes on from NZ_JBFATS010000010.1 coordinate 11,938, forward strand.
AAGATCATCCAGGACAACGGCGTGTCCATCGGTGTCATCGCCACCCCGGCCGGGGCCGCCCAGCAGGTCGCCGACCGGCTGGTGGCCGCCGGGGTCACCTCCATCCTGAACTTCGCGCCGACGGTGCTGTCCGTCCCCGACGGGGTCGACGTCCGCAAGGTCGACCTCTCCATCGAGCTGCAGATCCTCGCCTTCCACGAGCAGCGCAAGGCCGGTGAGGAGGCCGCGGCCGAGGCCGCCGCCGTCCCGGCCGCCCCCCGCAAGCAGACCGCCGCCGACCAGGGGCCCGACGGGGACAAGCCCGCCGTGATGCCGGCATGAGCCTCCTCGTCGTCGGTCTGAGCCACCGCAGCGCCCCGGTCAGCGTGCTGGAGCGGGCCTCGCTGAGCGCGGACGCGCAGGTCAAGCTGCTCCAGGACACCGTCGCCGCCGAACCGGCCGCCGAGGCCGCCGTGCTGGCCACCTGCAACCGCATCGAGCTGTACGCCGACGTGGACAAGTTCCACGCCGGTGTCGCCGAGCTGTCCACGCTGCTCGCCCAGCACAGCGGGGTCGGCCTGGAGGAGCTCACCCCCTATCTCTACGTGCACTACGAGGACCGGGCCGTCCACCATCTGTTCTCGGTGGCCTGCGGCCTGGACTCGATGGTCGTCGGCGAGGGCCAGATCCTCGGCCAGATCAAGGACTCCCTGGCACGGGCGCAGGAGCTGCACACCGCCGGGCGGCTGCTGAACGACCTGTTCCAGCAGGCCCTGCGGGTCGGCAAGCGCGCCCACTCCGAGACCGGCATCGACCGGGCCGGGCAGTCCCTGGTCACCTTCGGGCTGGAGCAGCTCGCCCAGGGCGCGGACGTCCAGCGGTGGGCCCGGGGCCGCAAGGCCCTGGTCATCGGCGCCGGGTCGATGTCCTCCCTGGCCGCGGCCACGCTGGCGCGCGCCGGGGTCGCCGAGATCGTGATCGCCAACCGCACGTACGACCGTGCCGAGCGCCTCGCCGAGATACTCAGCGAGGGCGACGACACCGACGTGCTGGCCCGCGCGGTACCGATGGAGTCGGTGCCGGGCGAGCTGACACGTGCCGACGTCGTCGTCTCGTGCACCGGGGCGACCGGGCTGGTGCTGACGGCCGAGGCGGTCGCGGCGGCGGTGGAGGGCCGCACCGGCGAGCCCGCCGCCTTCGCGGCGGATCCCGACTGCGAGCAGCAGCTGCCGCCCACCTCCGCCGGCACCGAGGAGGGCTGCCCGCTGGACCTGTCCGCCGTGCAGCCCGGCTTCTCCGTCATGGGGGAGGCGGCCGTGGCCGGCATGGACGCCGCGACGCTGGAGCAGCACGCGGCGTGGGTCGCGGGCGGTGCCGTGGACCGCCGCGAAGCGGCCCGTCGTACGCCCGAGGCGGACGCGGAGCTGATCAGCGCGCTCGCCGCGACCGCCGCCACCGCCGGCCGGATCCCCGAGCGGCGCCGGCCCGAACCGGCCGAGGAGCCGCAGCGTCCGGCGCCCGTGCTGTTCCTGCTGGACCTCGCCATGCCCCGGGACATCGACGCGGCGGCGCACCGGCTGGGCGGCGTGCGGCTGGTGGACATCGAGTCGCTCGCGGAAGCCTCCGCGGAGGCTCCGATGGCTGCCGATGTGGACCACGTCCGGCGTATCGTCTCCGATGAGGTCGCGGCCTTCGGGGCGGCGCAGCGGGCCGCGCACATCACGCCCACCGTGGTCGCGCTGCGCACGATGGCCGCGGACGTGGTCGCCAGCGAGATCGCTCGCCTGGAGGGCCGCCTGCCCGGCCTCGACGACAAACACCGCGCGGAGATCACCCAGACCGTGCGGCGCGTGGTGGACAAACTGCTGCACGCGCCGACGGTACGGGTCAAGCAGCTCGCGGCCGAGCCGGGCGGCGCCGGGTACGCGGACGCGCTGCGGACCCTGTTCGACCTCGACCCCGAGACGGTGGCCGCCGTCTCCCGGGCCGGGGACAGCACGACCGACAAGAACCGAGGGCCGGCATGAACGACAAGCCTCTACGGCTGGGCACCAGGCGGAGCAGACTCGCCATGGCCCAGTCCGGGCAGGTGGCGGAGGCCGTACGCCGGGTGACCGGGCGGCCCGTCGAACTCGTCGAGATCACCACGTACGGCGATGTCTCGCGTGAGGCGCTCGCGCAGATCGGCGGCACGGGCGTCTTCGTGACCGCGCTGCGGGAGGCGCTGCTGCGCGGTGAGGTCGACTTCGCGGTGCACTCGCTGAAGGACCTGCCGACCACCCAGCCCGCCGAGCTGGTCCTGGCCGCGATACCGGAGCGCGAGGACCCGCGGGACGTGATCGTCGCGCGGGACGCGCTGAAGTTCACCGACCTGCCCCCCGGGGCGCGGATCGGCACCGGTTCGCCGCGCCGCATGGCGCAGCTGAACGCGTACGCGCGCGCCCACGGGCTGGACATAGCGACCGTCGCGATACGCGGGAACGTCGACACCCGTATCGGGTACGTGCGGGACGGGGAACTCGACGCGGTCGTGCTGGCCGCCGCCGGGCTGAACCGGATCGGCCGCAGCGACGAGGTGACCGACTTCCTGTCGGTCGACACGGTTTTGCCCGCCCCCGGCCAGGGGGCCCTGGCGATCGAGTGCGCCGCCGACCAGGCGGAGCTGATCGCCGCGCTCGCCGCGCTCGACGACCCGCTCACGCGGGCCGCCGTGACGGCCGAGCGGTCCCTGCTCGCCGCCCTGGAGGCCGGCTGCAGCGCTCCCGTGGGTGCGCTGGCCGACCTTCCCCCACACTCGGCTCCGCTCGAGCGGGGGGACGCCGACGGGCAGATTGTCAAGGAAATGCGCCTGCGGGGCGTCGTCGGCACCACCGACGGCACCGCGCTGGTGCAGTTGTCCACCACCGGTCCCGTGCCCCAGACGCACGACCAGGCGCTGGCGCTCGGTCGCGAACTCGCCACCGAGATGCTCGCCCAGGGCGCGGCCGGTCTGATGGGGGAGCGAGCACATTGAGCCCCACCGCCCTTCCTGCCGCCGGTCCTGAACACGGGCACGTCACCTTCCTGGGTGCCGGACCCGGAGATCCGGGACTGCTGACACTGCGCGCCGTAGAGGCGCTGGCGCACGCGGACGTCCTCGTCGCCGAGCACGAGGTGCTCGACGTCGTCCGCAAGCACGCCAGGCAAGGCGTCGCCGAGGTGCACACGGACGCCGGTCCCTCGTCGGACCCGCTGCCGGGCACGGGCACGCCTCAGCTGACGGTGGTTGACGGCACGTCAACCACCCCTGCGGTCCCCGCTGTACGGGATGCCGCACATCTTGTCATGGAGGCCGCGCGGGGCGGCAGGCGGGTCGTGCGTGCGGTGTCCGGGGACCCCGGGCTCGACGCGTACGCCGCCGGCGAGATGCTGGCGTGCGCCAGGGCCGGGGTGCCCTTCGAGGTGGTGCCCGGCGTCGCGACCGCCGTCGGCGTGCCCGCGTACGCCGGGGTGCCGCTGCGGGACGCGCACGGCACCGACGTGCGGTTCGTGGACGCGCGGACCGCGTCCGACCGGTGCTGGACGGAGGTGGGCGCCTCCGACGGGACGGTCGTCGTCTCGACGACCCTCGACTCGGTGGCCGCGGCCGCCGGCGAGCTGGTGTCGGCCGGCCGCAAGCCCGACACGCCCATCACGGTCACCGTCGCCGGTACGACGACCCGGCAGCGCACCTGGACCGCCACGCTCGGCACCATCGCGCAGACGTTCAAGCAGGCCAAGGTGCTGCCGTCGCCGGAGGGCGGGCGGCCGGTGATAGCCGTGGTCGGTGAGCGCAGCGCAGCCGCCCAGCGCGACCAGTTGTCCTGGTTCGAGTCCAAGCCGCTGTTCGGCTGGAAGGTCCTCGTGCCCCGGACCAAGGAGCAGGCGGCGTCGCTCTCCGACCAGCTGCGGTCGTACGGGGCCGTGCCGCACGAGGTGCCGACCATCGCCGTCGAGCCGCCGCGCACGCCCCAGCAGATGGAGCGGGCCGTCAAGGGGCTCGTCACGGGCCGCTACGAGTGGATCGCCTTCACCTCGGTGAACGCGGTCAGGGCCGTGCGGGAGAAGTTCGAGGAGTACGGGCTCGATGCCCGGGCCTTCGCGGGGATCAAGGTCGCCGCGGTCGGGGAGCAGACCGCCAAGGCGCTGATCGCCTTCGGCGTGAAGCCGGACCTGGTGCCGAGCGGGGAGCAGAGCGCGGCCGGGCTGCTGGAGGACTGGCCGCCGTACGACCCGGTCTTCGACCCGATCGACCGGGTGTTCCTGCCGCGGGCCGACATCGCCACGGAGACGCTGGTCGCCGGGCTGATCGAGCTGGGCTGGGAGGTCGACGACGTCACGGCCTACCGGACCGTGCGGGCCTCGCCGCCGCCGGCGGAGACCCGGGAGGCGATCAAGGGCGGTGGGTTCGACGCCGTGCTGTTCACGTCGTCGTCCACGGTGCGGAACCTGGTGGGCATCGCCGGCAAGCCGCACAACGTGACCGTGATCGCGTGCATCGGCCCGGCCACCGCCAAGACGGCCGAGGAGCACGGGCTGCGGGTGGACGTCATGGCGCCCGAGCCGTCCGTGCACAAGCTGGCCGAGGCGCTGGCCGACTTCGGGATGAAGCGGAGACTGGCGGCGCTGGAGGCGGGGGAGCCGGTGACCCGGCCGAGTGAGCGGCGGCCGGGGGGCCGGCGCCGCCGGACCACGACCTAGCCGGTGCCGCGGGGGACCGTGCGGCGGGGTGCCGTGCTGCGGCATGCCGTGGCGCGGGGTGCCGCCGCGCCCAGCCGTGCGGCGGCGCGCGGCTGAGCGGCCGGTTCCGCGTCGGCTATGCGGGAGTCACCGCGTGGCCGAAGCGGAGCAGGTTCGAGGGGTCGTACCTGGCCTTGTCGTGGCGTAGGCGGTCGTAGACCTCCGGGGTCCAGGCGCGGGCGCGGTCGGTTTCGTCGCCGGGGGTGCCGTGGATGTTGACCATGGTGTGGCCGGTGCTGTACGGGGCCATCGCGGCGTAGAGGGACCGCGTGGCCTGTTCGACGGCCTCGGCGGCCGGCGGGGCGGCGAGGATGCCGACCGTGTCGATGAAGTACCGCGCGTCACGGGCGCAGATCGCGTCCGCCACGCGTGCCGGGCGGGACAGCGCGCCGCCCATGTGGCGGATCTCCGCCATCAGCAGGGGGCAGTCGGGCACCGCGGGGCCGACCTGGTCGAGGAACGCCCGGACGGCGGCGGGGGACAGGTCGCGCAGCAGCACGCAGGCCTCCCGCGCCGGGAGCGGGTCCTGCGGCTCCAGGTGGATGCGGTCCAGTGCCGCGTACGGCATCTCCTCGACCGTGTCGACCGCCACCGGAGCCGCCGCCCGGATCGGGGCGAGGAGGCTGTCGCCCTCGGTCGGGTCGCCGGTGTAGGCGACGGCGACGCGGGCCCAGAAGCCGCCGCGCAGCGGCTCGGGGATCTGGGGGATGGGGGGCAGGCGCAGCAGCGTGTAGGCGCTGCACATCTCCTCCGGAACGCGCCGGGTCCACTCGGCCCAGGCCTTCAGCAGCGCTTCGGCGTGCTCGCCGGGGCAGTAGACGCCGCCGCCGAGGAGCGTGCGTACCGGGAGCAGGTCGAAGACCATCGAGGTCACGACGCCCACGTTGCCCTTGCCGCCGCGCAGCGCCCAGAAGAGCTCGGGGTCGTGCCGGTCGTCCGTCTCGTGCAGCATGCCGTCCGGGGTGGCGACCTGGACGGAGCGGACCAGGTCGGCCGCGTAGCCGTAGGTCCGGCCGAGCACCGGCAGGCCGCCGCCGAGGGTGTAGCCGATCACGCCCGCGTCCGTGGAGGTGCCGCAGAGCGCGGCCAGCCCGTGCGGGGCCGCGGCGTCCAGGACGTGCCGCCACTTCGCGCCGGCGGCGACGGTCGCGGTGCGCGCGGCCGGGTCGATCGTCACGCCGGTCATGCGCGAGGTGGTGATCAGCAGGCCGTGGTCGATGGGGAAGTTGGCGCCGTGGCCGGTGGCCTGGACGGCGACCGGGGTGCCGGTCGCCGACGCCCAGCGCAGGGCGGCGACGACGTCGTCGGCGCCGGTCGCCCCCACGACGATGTCGGGGGTGTGCAGGGCGGCGAGGTTGAACCCGGTGACCTCCTCGGCGTAGCCGTCCTCGCCGGGGCGCAGGACCGGACCGCGGATCTCCTGGAGGGCGAAGAGGTCGGGGGTGTGGTGGGTGGCGGGCATCGCGTCCTCCGTGGGGGCGTACGGAGCGACTGCGGCGGCGGGGCGGGGGCGAGGCCGTCGGGGTCCTTGGTTCCAGGATGGACCTGGGGGGTGGGCGGCGCATGCGCGTGCGCGGTCGGGGGGTGCGCCGGGCGGCTGCTGCGCCGACATCGCGTCGGCATGGGGACCGGTGGGGCGGGCGTAGCGTAGGGGTATGACGACGTACGGTTCCTTCCCCGGTGCGCGGCCGCGGCGGCTGCGGAGTACTCCCGCGATGCGTCGGATGGTCGCCGAGACGCGGCTGCACCCCGCCGACCTGATCCTGCCGGCCTTCGTGCGCGAGGGGATCAGCGAGCCGGTGCCGATCGCGTCGATGCCGGGGGTCGTGCAGCACACGCGGGACAGCCTGAAGAAGGCGGCCGCGGAGGCGGTGGCGGCCGGGGTGTCCGGGATCATGCTGTTCGGTGTGCCGGAGGAGTCCAAGAAGGACGCCGTCGGGACGCCCGGGACCGATCCGGACGGGATCCTGCAGGTCGCCCTCCGCGATGTGCGCGCCGAGGTCGGGGACGACCTGCTCGTGATGTCCGACCTCTGTCTGGACGAGACGACCGACCACGGGCACTGCGGAGTGCTCGACGCCCAGGGGCGGGTCGACAACGACGCCACCCTGGAGCGGTACGCCGAGATGGCGCGGGTGCAGGCCGAGGCCGGTGCCCATGTGGTCGGGCCGAGCGGGATGATGGACGGGCAGATCCGGGTGGTCCGCGAGGCCCTGGACGGGATCGGGCGGCAGGACGTGGCCATCCTCGCCTACACCGCCAAGTACGCCTCCGCCTTCTACGGGCCGTTCCGGGAGGCCGTCGCCTCCTCGCTGCGGGGCGACCGCAGGACGTACCAGCAGGACCCGGCGAACGTGCGCGAGTCGATGCGGGAGCTGGCCCTCGACCTGGAGGAGGGGGCCGACATGGTGATGGTGAAGCCGGCGGGGCCCTACCTGGATATCCTCGCCCGGGTCGCGGACGCCGTGGACGTGCCGGTGGCGGCGTACCAGATCTCCGGGGAGTACGCGATGGTCGAGGCCGCCGCCGAGAAGGGGTGGATCGACCGGGACCTGGCGATCCTCGAGTCGCTGACCGGCATCAAGCGGGCCGGCGCGCGCAACATCCTCACCTACTGGGCCACCGAGGTGGCCCAGAAGCTGGGTCAGTAGGCCAGCGCGTCGTCGGCGCTGGTCTGCCAGTACGTCACCGACATCGAGCTGTCGTAGTACACGCCCTTGGCCGGCAGGGGCGGGGTCGCGGCGGGGCCGCCGTCGCTGTTCGGGGTGGTGCCCTGGAAGCCGACCGTCAGCCTCCGGCCGGTCAGACCGCCCTCCCCGCTGCCGTCGGCGGCCGACAGCAGCACGCCCGCGTAGCCGGACTCGCCGGGCCCGAGGGTGGTCACCGCCTGGGGCTTGGACTCCTTGAACGGCTGCGGGACCCACTGCATCTGGTCGAAGCGCAGGATCGGGTAGTACGTCAGGTCGCAGGGCTTGGAGCCGGTGTTCCGCACCGTGAGCAGCAGGTGGTTGAGGGGGCGGCGGACCGGCTGGGCCGTGACGGTGGTGTTGGCGCCGTTGCACAGGACGCGGCCGGCGGGGGCGTGCGGGTCGCGGGCGGCGGTGCCTGTGCCGGTGCCTGCGCCGGTCGACCTGCCGTCCGGCTTTCGCTTCCCGGCCGAGTCCGCCTTCGGCGTCTCGGCGGGTGTGCCGGCGGGCGGTGGGGAGTCCGCGCCGGCCGGCCGGGTGGCGGGCGCCGAGGCGGTGGACTGCTTCGGCTCTCCCGCGGGCCGTGGTTCGGTGCCGTTCTGGCACGCCGTGAGGGCGAGGGTGACCAGGGTGATGCCGGTGGCGGCGGCGAACAGGCCCGTACGGGGGCGGGCGGTGCGGGGCGTGCGCATGACGGTGTTCCTTTCGGACAAAGGCGGTGGGGAAGAGAGCCGAAGTCGTGCCGCTCAACCGGAGCGCCGACAACGGCGTGTTTGGATGGGCAGAGCTTGTGCGGAAATCCGTCCCGGCCGCCACAGCCGGCGGCACCTCAGGGACGCTGGAACGCCCGCACCTGCTGTGACCAGGGGAGATGACCAGCCCCTGGAACGGGGAACGGAACACGGGGGTGGAGGAACGGTGTCCGAGGGCACTGCCGCGGAGGATTTCGCCGCGCTGCTGGGGGAGTTGAAGGAACGTTCCGGACTGAGCTACGGGGCGCTGGCGCGCCGGCTGCACATGAGCACGTCCACGCTGCACCGGTACTGCAACGGTGATGCCGTGCCCACGGATTACGCGCCGGTGGAGCGGTTGGCGCGGCTGTGCAAGGCGTCCCGGGACGAGCTGGTCGAGCTGCACCGCCGGTGGGTGCTGGCGGACGCGGTACGCAGGCGGAAGGGGGCCGGTGCCTCTGGGGCGTCGTCCGGGCCCCGGCCCGTCGAGGGTGAGACCGCCGGGACGGAGCCTCGCCGGCCGGCCCCTGCTGCGGGAGCCGCGCAGGCGGGGTCCCCCGCCGGGAGGGCCGGGGTCGAGGGGGCAGGTGCGGCCGGGCCGGAGGAACCCGGGGTGGCCGGGCTCGAGGACCTCCGGGGGGCCGACCCTTACGAGCCCGGGGCAGCCGGACGCGAGAAACTGCGGGGGGCCGACCCCAACGAGCCGGGGGCAGCCGGACTCGAGGAACGGCCGGTGGCCACGCCTGAGAAGCCCGGGGCAGTCGGCCCTGAGCAGTCCCGGGTGGCCGGCCCCCACGACCCCGGGTCGGCCGGCCGCGACGGGCCCGGCGTGGCCGGGCCCGAGGACCTCCGGGGGGCCGACCCCTACGAGTCCGGGCCGGCCGGCGCCCATGATCCCGGGCCGGCAGGCCGCGAGGAGCCCGGAAAGGCCGGGCTCAACGAGTCCGGGCCGGCCAGCGCCCATGACCCCGGGCCGGCAGGCCGCGAGAAGCCCGGAAGGGCCGGGCTCAACGAGTCCGGAGTGGCCGGACTGAACGACCCGGGGGTGGCCGGGCCCAACCCGCCCGACGTACCCGGGCCCGAGGCCCCCGGGACGGCCGGGCCCGAGGCCCCCGGGACGCCCGGGCCCGAGGCCCCCGGGACGGCCGGGCCCCGTCAGTCGCCTGCCCGCAGGCGTGCCCGGCGTCGGATCGCCGCTGTCGGTGCGGTCGCTGTGGCCGCCGTCGTCGGTGCGGTCACGCTGGCGATGAGTCCGCCCTCCGGCGAAGCGGACGGCGGCGGCCGTAGCAGGGCCGCCGAGTCGCCCGACGGCGGCAGCGGTGACGTGCTGCGGTCCACGGCCCCTTCCCCCTCTGCGCACGGGTCGGGGAAGGCCTCCGGGAAGAAGCCCGGGGAGGCGTCGGGGAAGCGGCCGGACCGGGCGGCGGCGCAGGCCGGGCCGTCCGCCACCGCGCGTGCGCGTGCCGGCGGGGACGGCGGGAGCGGCGCGGGCGGCAGTGCGGCCGGGACCGAGCCGCACGCCCAGGCCGCTCCGCTGCGGGTGACCGCACAGCCGCACGCCTGGGAGAGCGCCTGCGGCCAGCGCTACCTCGTCAACCAGCCGCCGGACCGGGTGCCCCCGCCGCCCTACGAGCAGACCGCGCCCGCCTGGGTGGCCCGCGTCGGTGCCGTGCCGTCGGGGGAGCAGTACGTGGAGCTCACCGTCCAGGGCACCGGCAAGGAGACGGTGGTGGTGCGGAAACTGTCCGTCCGCGTGGTCGCCAGGCACGCGCCGCTGGCCTGGAACGACTACGTGATGGGCCACCCAGGGGTGGGCTGCGGCGGTGGCGTCCCCACCCGGTCCTTCACGGTCGCCCTCGACGCCCAGCGTCCCGCGCTGGTCCCCGAGGCGGGCGAGAAGAACGGCCCGTTCAAGGTGTCCGAGTCCGACCCGGAGGTCTACTACATCAGGGCCGACGCCTCCGCCTACGACGTCAGCTGGGTCGTGGACGTGCAGTGGTCCAGCGGTTCCCGCAGCGGCACCCTGGAGGTCCGGCCGGACGGCCGGCCCTTCCGTACCAGCGGCAACCACGGGCGTCCGGCGTACGAGTTCCCGCTCGGCGGCGACAAGTGGGTCGAGGAAGGAAGCACCCTGAAGTCGTGGGAGTCATCAAGTACCGCGAACCGTTAGGTTGTTGACCCACCATGTGGTTGCCTGTTGAACCACTGGCCGCTTCGCCGACCGCACCGACTCTCCAGGGGAGACGCCCATGACCGGTGACGCCCTCAGTCAGGACCCCGCCGAGCTGAGAAGGAGGATCGACAGCAGCAGGGCGCACCCCGCCCGCGTCTACGACGTCTTCCTCGGCGGCAAGGACCACTACCCGGCGGACCGGGACGCGGCCGCCGCCGCGCTCGCCGCCAACCCGCGCGGGTACCTCGACGTGCGGCACAACCGCGACTTCCTGCGCCGCGCGGTGACCACCCTGGTGAAGGACGAGGGGATCCGCCAGTTCCTCGACATCGGCACCGGCCTGCCGACCGCCGAGAACGTCCACCAGCTCGCGCAGCGCATCGCGCCCGAGTCGCGGGTCGTGTACGTCGACAACGACCCCGTGGTGCTCGCGCACGCCCGCGCCCTGCTCACCAGCGGCCCCGAGGGACGTACGGACTACATCGACGCCGACCTGCGGGAGCCGGCGCGGATCCTCGAACAGGCCGCCAAGACGCTGGACTTCGACCAGCCGGTCGCGCTGTGCCTGGTCGCCATCCTGCACTTCGTGGCGGACGAGGAGGCGTACCCGCTCGTGCGCGAGCTCGTCGAGGCGCTGCCCGCCGGCAGCCGCCTGGTGCTCAGTCACCTCACCGAGGACCTCAACCCCGAGAACATCCGCGCGGTCCAGCGGACGTACACCGAGCGCGGGTTCACCTTCGTGCTGCGGTCCCGGGCGGACGTCGAGCGGTTCTTCACCGGCAACGCGCTGAAGATCGCCGAGCCCGGTGTCGTCCCGGCGCACCGGTGGCGGCCCGACCACGCGGCGCCGGTGCCGGAGCAGCCGGAGGAGTCGTACCTGGCGGGCCTCGACCCCATCGAGAAGGTCCGGTACGCCGACATCAACGACGTGACGGACGCGGACATCAACGTGTACGCGGCGATCGGCGGCAAGAGCTGAGCCGCGCCGGGCCCGCGCGGCGGTCCGGATCCCGGAAACCTGCTTGTAGAGCGCACGTATGTCCCTAGGCTGCGGTGCACGCGCCGACACCGCAGCCGAAGGAGCCGCGTCATGACCGTCACCGAGCCCGTGCCCACCCAGTGCCCCACGCCGCCGCTCGCGGCCCGGACCCGGTCCGTCGGCGGCTCGCCGGTGCGGGACATCCTGGCCGTCACCGCCCGCCCCGAGGTGATCAACTTCGCGGGCGGGCTGCCCGCACCGGAACTGTTCGACACCGACGGCATCGCCGCCGCCTACCGGGCGGTGCTCGCCGAGACACCCGAGCGGGCCCTGCAGTACTCCACGACCGAGGGCGAGCCCGCGCTGCGCGCCGCGCTCGCCGCCCGTACGTCCGCCCGCGGCCTGGCGACCGACGCCGACGACCTGCTCGTCACCACCGGCTCCCAGCAGGCCCTCTCCCTGCTGGCCACCGCGCTGCTCGAACCCGGCGACACCGTCCTCGTCGAGGACCCCTGCTACCTGGCGGCGCTGCAGGCCTTCGGCCTCGCGGGGGCCCGGATCGTCCCGGTGCCCGGGGACGCGGACGGCATCGACCCGCAGGCGCTCGAGGAGCTGGTGGTGCGCGAGCGGCCCAAGCTGCTGTACACCGTGCCCACCTTCCAGAACCCCACCGGCCGTACGCTGCCCGCCGGGCGCCGCGCCGCCGTGGCCGAGGTCGCCGCCCGGCGCGGGCTGTGGATCGTCGAGGACGACCCGTACGGGGAGCTGCGCTACGAGGGCGCGCGGCTGCCGTGGATCGCCGCCCAGCCGGGCGCCGAGGACCGTACGGTGCTGCTCGGCAGCTTCTCCAAGGTGATGGCGCCCGGCATGCGGCTGGGGTGGCTGCGCGCACCGGCCGAGCTGCGCCGCGCCTGTGCCGTCGCCAAGCAGGCCGCCGACCTGCACACCCCGACCGTCAACCAGCTCGCCGCGGCCCGCTACCTGGCCGACCACGACCTGGACGCGCACGTCGGGCGGGTGGCGGGCGTCTACCGTGAGCGCCGCGACGCCATGCTCGCGGGGCTGGCCGACGCCCTGCCCGAGGGTGCCACGTGGAACCGGCCGCAGGGCGGCATGTTCCTGTGGGTCCGCCTGCCCGACCCGTACGACACCACCGCCCTGCTCCCGCGGGTCGTCCGGCAGGACGTGGCGTACGTCCCCGGGGCCCCTTTCCACGCCGGCGTGCCCGACCGCGCGACGCTGCGGCTGTGCTTCGTGACGCAGACGCCCGAGGAGATCGGGGAGGGGCTGCGCAGGCTGGGCCGGGGGCTGCGAGGCTAGGAACAGATACACGTGCCGCGGCCCTAGGACCAACGGCCCACCGCGGTTCGGGCCCTGGACGGCCGACCCGCCGCACGGGCCGGAGCTACGGTGAACTCATGTCTGAGACAAGGCAGTTCACACAGTCCGACCTCGACGCGTACCTCCGGCGGATCGGCTGGAGCGGGGAGCGGCGGGCCGACGCGGCGACGCTGCGGGGTGTGCATCTGGCCCACATACGGGCGATCCCGTTCGAGAACCTGGACGCCCTGCGCCGTACGGCCCCCTCCCTCGACCCCGGCGACCTGATGGCCAAGCTGGTGCACAGCCGGCGCGGCGGCTACTGCTACGAGCACAACACCCTGTTCGCGGGCGCCCTGGAGGCGCTGGGCTTCCGGGTGACCCGGCTGGCCGCGCGGGTCGTGGTGGGCGCGGACCGGTTCGACAGCCGTCCGCGCACCCACATGGCGCTGCTCGCCGAGGCGCCGGGCGACCCGCAGCCGTACCTGGCCGACGTCGGCTTCGGCGCCGTCGGCAGCCTGCTCGAGCCGGTGCCGCTGACCGCCGGGGTCGCGTTCCGGAGCGGGGGCCGGCGGCACCGGCTCCAGCACGCGCCGCACCCGGGCCCCCTGAAGCTGTGGGTGCTTCAGGCGTACCAGGCGGGCCAGGGCGGCTGGGAGGCGCAGTACGCCTTCACCGTCGAGCCGTTCGAGCGGCCCGACTTCGACGTCATCAACTGGCACATCGCCACCAACCCGCGCTCCCCCTTCACCCAGCGCCTGCACGTGCAGCGCGTCACCCCCGACGCCCACCTCGGCCTGACGGGCCGCCTGTTCACCGACACCCGCGCCGACGGCACCGTCACCAAGCGGGAGCTGACCGAGGAGGCGGAGGTACGGCGGGTGCTGGACGAGGAGTTCGGCATCGAGGCGCCGCAGGGGATGACGCTGCTGACCTGACGGGCCTCAGAGCCGCTCGGGCGTCCTGATCCCCAGCAGGGCCATGCCCTGGTGCAGCGTGCGGGCCGTGACGTCGCACAGGAACAGGCGGTTCTCCACCTGCTCGGGCGTCTCGGCCTTCAGCACCGGGCACTTGTCGTAGAACGACGTGTACAGCGACGCCAGCTGGTAGAGGTAGGCCGCCAGCTTGTGCGGGGCGTACTCGGCCGCCGCCTCCGCCACCAGCTCCGCGAACGCGTCCACGTGCAGGCCCAGCGCCCGCTCCGCCGCGTGCAGCGCCAGCTCCGGGTGCGCGGCCGGGCGGACCTCCCCGGCCTTGCGCAGGATCGACCGGATACGCGCGTACGCGTACTGCAGGTACACGCTGGTGTCGCCGTTGAGCGAGACCATCTGGTCCAGGTCGAACTTGTAGTCCCGGTTCGCCGACGTCGACAGGTCCGCGTACTTCACCGCGCCGATGCCCACCTGGGCACCCCGCTCGGCGATCTCCTCCTCCGACAGGTCCTGCGCCTTCTCCCGCACGACGGCCGAGGCGCGGTCGATGGCCTCGTCGAGGAGGTCGACCAGCCGCACGGTCTCGCCCTCACGGGTCTTGAACGGCTTGCCGTCCTTGCCGAGGACCGTGCCGAAGGCCAGCTGCACGGCGTGCACGTCGTCGTTCAGCCAGCCGGCCCGCCGCGCGGTCTCGAAGACCATCTTGAAGTGCAGCGACTGCCGGGCGTCGACGACGTACAGCAGGGTGTTCGCCTTCAGGTTGAAGACGCGGTCCCTGATCGCCGACAGGTCGGTCGCCGCGTAGCCGTAGCCGCCGTCCGACTTCTGCACGATCAGCGGGACCGGCTTGCCGTCCGGGCCCTTGACGTCGTCGAAGAACACGCACAGCGCGCCCTCGGAGCGGACCGCGACGCCCGACTCCTCCAGCAGGCGGCAGGTCTCGGCGAGCATGTCGTTGTAGCCGGACTCGCCGACGATGTCCGCGTCCCGGATCTCCATGTCCAGCTTCTCGAAGACGGAGAAGAAGTAGATCTTCGACTCGTCCACGAACTTCTGCCACATGGCGAGGGTGTGCGGGTCCCCGGCCTGGAGGTCCACCACCCGGCGGCGGGCCCGCGTCTTGAACTCCTCGTCCGAGTCGAACAGCCTGCGCGCCGCCTTGTAGAGGCGGTCGAGGTTCGACATCGCCTCCTCGCCGGTGATCTCGGCGTCCTTGTGGTCCAGCTCGTGCGGGTGCTCGTCCAGGTACTGGATGAGCATGCCGAACTGGGTGCCCCAGTCGCCGATGTGGTGCCGGCGGACCACCGACTCGCCCGTGAACTCCAGCAGCTTCACCACCGAGTCGCCGATCACCGCCGAGCGCAGGTGCCCGACGTGCATCTCCTTGGCCACGTTCGGCTGGGCGTAGTCGATGACGGTGGTGCCCGGCGCGTCGGCGAAGGGCACGCCCAGGCGGCCGGTGTCGTCCGCGTACCGCGCGGCGAGGTTCTCGGTGATCGCCCGGTCGGTGAGCGTGATGTTGAGGAAGCCCGGGCCGGAGACCTCGATGTCCTTGATCACGTCACCGGTGACGACCTGGGAGACGACCTGCGTCGCCAGCTCCCGCGGGTTCGCCTTCGCCTTCTTCGCCAGCGCCAGGATCCCGTTGGCCTGGAAGTCCGCCCGGTCGCTGCGTCGCAGCAGCGGGTCCGCGCCGTCGGCCTCCGGCAGGGCAGCCGAGAGGGCGGACGCGAGGCGCTGGTGGACGGAGGCGGTGAGGGACGTGACCGAGGCCATAGGAATGGGTGCCGTTCTCCTCGTGGGGATGGATAGACACGGCCAGTATCCCACGGGGGGTAAAGCCGTTTTCCGGCGCGCGGGACGGTCTGGGAGAATGACCCGGTCAGTACCTTCAGAACAAGAGGACGTGCCGATCGTGGCTCAGAGCACCGAGACCACCGACTGGGTCTCCCGTTTCGCGGATGAGGTCATCGAGGAGTCGGAGCGCCGGGCCCCGGGCAAACCGGTCGTCGTCGCGTCCGGACTGTCGCCGTCCGGCCCCATCCACCTCGGCAACCTGCGCGAGGTCATGACCCCGCACCTCGTCGCCGACGAGATCCGCCGCCGGGGTCACCAGGTGCGCCACCTCATCTCCTGGGACGACTACGACCGCTACCGCAAGGTGCCGGCCGGTGTCGCCGGGGTCGACGAGTCGTGGTCCGAGCACATCGGCAAGCCGCTCACCTCGGTGCCGGCGCCGAAGGGCTCCCCGTACCCGAACTGGGCCGAGCACTTCAAGGCCGCGATGATCGAGTCGCTCGGCCAGCTCGGCGTGGAGTTCGACGGCATCAGCCAGACCCGGCAGTACACCTCCGGTGTCTACCGCGAGCAGATCCTGCACGCGATGCGGCACCGCGCCGACATCGACGCCGTCCTCGCCCAGTACCGGACCAAGCCCAAGCCCGCCGAGCAGAAGAAGCAGCAGGCGCAGCAGAAGCCGGTCGACGAGGCCGAGCTGGAGGCCGCCGAGGGCTCCGGCGCCGCCTCCGAGGACGACGGGTCGGGCTCCGCCGGGTACTTCCCGTACAAGCCGTACTGCGGCAACTGCGAGAAGGACTTCACCACCGTCACCGCCTACGACGACGACTCCACCGAGATGACGTACGCCTGCACCGCGTGCGGCTTCTCCGAGACCGTCCGGCTCAGCGAGTTCAACCGCGGCAAGCTGGTCTGGAAGGTCGACTGGCCCATGCGCTGGGCGTACGAGGGCGTGATCTTCGAGCCGTCCGGCGTCGACCACTCCTCCCCGGGCTCCTCCTTCCAGGTCGGCGGGCAGATCGTCGGCATCTTCGGCGGCAAGCAGCCGATCGGCCCGATGTACGCCTTCGTCGGCATCTCCGGCATGGCCAAGATGTCGTCCTCGCGCGGCGGCGTCCCCACGCCCGCCGACGCCCTGCAGATCATGGAGCCGCAGCTGCTGCGCTGGCTGTACGCCCGGCGCAAGCCCAACCAGTCCTTCAAGATCGCCTTCGACCAGGAGATCCAGCGCCTGTACGACGAGTGGGACCGGCTCGAGGCCAAGGTCGCCGACGGCACCGCCCTGCCGGCGGACGTGGCCGCGCACTCCCGTGCCGTGCGCACGGCCGCCGGGGAGCTGCCGAAGACCCCGCGCCCGCTGCCGTACCGCACCCTGGCCTCCGTCGCCGACATCACCGCCGGCCACGAGGACCAGGCGCTGCGCATCCTCAGCGAGCTCGACCCGTCCCGGCCGCTGTCCTCCCTGGACGAGGCACGGCCGCGCTACGACAAGGCCGAGGCGTGGATCAACACCCACGTCCCCGCCGACCAGCGCACCATCGTCCGCGACGAGCCCGACACCGAGCTGCTGAAGTCGCTGGACGACCAGGGCCGGGAGTCGATCCGGCTGCTGCTGGACGGGCTGGCGGAGCACTGGTCGCTGGACGGGCTCACCCACCTCGTCTACGGCGTGCCCAAGGTCCAGGCCGGATTCTCCGCCGACGCCACCCCGAAGGAGCTGCCGCCGGAGATCAAGACGGCCCAGCGGTCCTTCTTCGCGCTGCTGTACCAGCTGCTCGTCGGCCGGGACACCGGGCCCCGGCTGCCCACGCTGCTGCTGGCCGTGGGGCAGGAGCGGGTGCGCAGGCTGCTCGGGGAGTGACGCCCTGACGACAGCGCCCGGTGCCGCGCGGCACCGGGCGCTTTCTCATGCGATGTGCTCCTCTTCCAGCTCCTTGTTGTGGCGGGTGCTGAAGCGTTCCACCATGCGTTTGGCCTCGGCACCCTCGATACGGATGCCGAACTCGGCCTCCACGTTGTCCATGAACTGGTTCGGCGTCGGATAGCTGCCGTTGATCGACTGCTTGAACACCTGGTAGTACGCGTCCTCGTCCGGCTCCACGAACTGCGGCGCACCGCCGCCCTCGCCCAGTACGCGGGTCCGGCCCGGGCCCGCCGGGACGGGAAAGCCGCCCGTCTCCTCCGGGGAGGGTTCCGGGGCCGGGGGTTCCTGCTGGTACTGGTCCTGGTACTGCTCCGCCTCGCGCTGCTCCGCGTACCACTGGGCGTAGTGCTCGTCCGGGTCGTAGTCGGGGTCGTACCCGCCGTGGTACTCGACCTCGCGCGGCGCGAACCAGGGGCTCAGCTCCGGCTCGGGCTCCGGTTCGGGCTCCCTCTCCGGCTCGCGTACGGGCTGCTCGGCGTACGGGTGGCTTGCCAGCTCGGGGCGCTGCCGGGCCGCGGGGGCCGACTGCGGCTGGGGCTGCTGCCGAGCGGCCTCGCTGTGCGGCGCCGGCGGGATCAGCGCCGGCTCGATGCCCGCCGCCGCCAGGCCCGCCGGGGCCGTCTCCGCGAGCGGGACGCCGTAGCGGGCCAGGCGCAGCGGCATCAGCGACTCCACCGGGGCCTTCCTGCGCCAGGCACGCCCGAAGCGGGACCGCAGCCGCGCCTGGTAGACGAGACGTTCCTGCTCCAGCTTGATCACCTGGTCGTAGGAGCGCAGCTCCCACAGCTTCATACGGCGCCACAGCAGGAACGTCGGGACCGGCGACAGCAGCCACCGGGTCAGGCGGACGCCCTCCATGTGCTTGTCCGCCGTGATGTCCGCGATCCGGCCGATCGCGTGCCGGGCCGCCTCGACCGCCACCACGAACAGCACCGGGATCACCGCGTGCATCCCGGTGCCGAGCGGATCCGGCCACGCCGCCGCGCCGTTGAAGGCGATCGTCGCCGCCGTCAGCAGCCACGCCGTCTGCCGCAGCAGCGGGAACGGGATACGGATCCAGGTGAGCAGCAGGTCGAGGGCGAGCAGCACGCAGATGCCCGCGTCGATGCCGATCGGGAAGACGTAGGAGAAGTTCCCGAAGCCCTTCTTCAGGGCCAGTTCCCGCACGGCCGCATACGAGCCCGCGAAGCCGATCCCGGCGATCACGACGGCACCGGTGACGACCACGCCGATGAGAACCCGGTGCATCCGTGTCAGCTGCAATGGCGCGGCCACCCGTACTCCCCTCCCGTTGCGTGTTGTTGCGCGCAACAGAGTGGCACACCTGTGCGGAGAACGGGTGGCCGGTTCTGGTGGGTGGGCGTCGGTCAGCTCTTCTTCGCGGCGGACTCGGACGCCGAGGCGCTCGGGGAGGCGCTCTTCGAGGCGTCCCCGGACGGCGACGCCGAGGGCGACTTGGACGGCTTCGACGGCGACCCGGAGGCCGACGGCGCGCTGCTCGCCGTACCGCCGGAGCCGGCACCCTCGCCCGAGCCGTTCGCGGCGGCCACCGCGGCCACCGCCTCCTTGGCCGCCTTCTTCGCCGCCTTCATCAGGTCGTCGGCGTCCGGCGTCTTGTCACCCGCCAGGCCCGCGCCGTTGTAGTCGACCGTGACGACCACGTTCTCGACCCGCGCCACCACCGTCTGCTGCTTGAAGGTGCCTTCCTTCTTCTTCAGGTCGTAGCGCACCGCCGTCGCCTCGTCGCCCGTGCCCGTCACCGGCTCGGACTTGGCGTTCTTGGCGCCCTCCGCGGACTGGACGTCCTGCACCTGCTTCGCGTAGTACTCCTGGGCCAGCTTGTCGCCCGCGCCGCGCGTGACGTCGGACTCGAAACGCAGCATCGACACGTTCAGCCAGCGGAACTGGGAGCCCTTGACGCCGTTGTTGTCCAGGCTGCTCCAGGAGCAGCTGGCGCGCGTCGACAGGTCGTTCGACGTGCCCTCCTTGCCGGACTTGCCCTTCGGGACGAGGTCGCCCAGCGTCTTCTTCGACAGCACCTTGCAGGGCTCCGGGAGCTTGTCGAACGCCGCCGCCTGCACCGTCGGGGACGGGCTCGCGGACGCCGACGCGGCGGCGCCCGCCGTCTTCTCCCCGCCGTCACCGGAGCCGGAGTCCGAGGAGCAGCCGGCGGCGACCAGCATCACGGGGACGGCGGCCGCGCAGACAAGGACGCGGTGGAGGTGCTTCGCTCGCGGGTCTCGCTGTGCTCGTCGCTGCATGGTTCCTTCACTCATGACACTCGTGGTTCCTGCGGTCCGGAACGGGTCCGAGTGGTCACGGTACGCGGTGCGGCAACCGCCCGGTCGTGCTTCACCCGCTTCGGCGGGACCCGTGAAGGGCGGGTGAAACAGCCTCAGCCGCTCAGCGAATCCGCCAGCTGGACGGCCAGTTTCCGGGCTCTGTCCTGCATTTCCTTGCTGTCCGGGACGACCCCGAGACGCGTCGGCTGCTCCGTGTACTCGATCGTCACGATCACGTTCGACGTGCGGAACGCCACAGTCACCGTGCGCTGCTCGGCCGTCGAACCCGAGTCGCTCAGTTCGTCGTCGAGGAACGCCTCGTCGCCGAGGTCCTCCAGCACGCGGGGCTGGAGATCGGTCGAGGCGGCGGACGGGGAGGAGGGGGAAGAGGGGGAGGCGGGGGAGGAGGACGGCGCGGCCGAACCGGACGGGGACGCGGAGGCGGAGGCGCCGGGCTCGGCGGCGGACGCGCTGCCGGAGTCCGTCACCGTCGGCTCGGGAAGGTGCGCGTCCGCCTCCCTGGTCGCGAACAGCTGCTCGGCCTGGGCCTCGTCGCTCACCGAGCCGTCGTACGACACCACCCGCTCGAAGTCGACCAGCAGCCGGTCGGTGGCGTCCGCCGAGTCCACCTTCCAGCGGCAGCCGACCCGGCGGTCCGTGTCGTAGGTGACCGTCGCCTCGCCCGCGTACGCCGTCGCGCGCTGCTGCTCGTCGGTGATCTGCCGGATGCCGGGCAGGAGTTCGTCCAGGGTCTCCTGGCCCACCGCCCCGCAGGGCTCCGGCAGGGTGCGGTACCTGCCCGGCTCGGCCACCGCGGAAGCCGTGCCCGCGCTGCCCGGGTTGGCGTTGTCCGTCGGGTCGTCGTCGCCCGAGCCGCCGGTGCAGCCGGCCAGCAGGGCCGCGAGGAGTGCGGCGACGCCGGGTACGTACGCCTTCCGCTGCACGGTCAGGCTCCTCTCGATGGTGTCTCGGCCCTGCATCTCCAGTGTCCCCGCTGGTTATTCGCTTGCCGCGCGGGGGCGTGGGCTGGAGACAATGTCTATCGCACGCACTGCCGTGGACGCCGGTCCGTCATCCCTTTTCGCCGACCTTGGCGCCGGTATTGCGATTCGAAACTTCTGTTTGTTTCCGGGGGACTTCCGGGGGATTGAGGGCGTTATGTCGTACGTGGAGCTGCCGGGCGCGAAGGTGCCCATCCGGATGTGGACCGACCCGGCGACGGTGGAGGAGGGCGCGCTCCAGCAGCTGCGCAACGTAGCCACCCTGCCGTGGATCAAGGGGCTGGCCGTGATGCCCGACGTGCACTACGGCAAGGGCGCGACGGTCGGTTCCGTCATCGCCATGCGGGGCGCGGTGTGCCCGGCGGCGGTCGGGGTCGACATCGGCTGCGGGATGTCGGCGGTGAAGACGTCCCTGACGGCGAACGACCTGCCCGGGGATCTGTCGCGGCTGCGGTCGCGCATCGAGCAGGTGATTCCGGTGGGGCGGGGGATGCATCAGGAGCCGGTCGATCCGGGGCGGCTGCACGGGTTCCCGACCGCGGGGTGGGAGGACTTCTGGGCGCGGTTCGGCGATGTCGCGGAAGCGGTCAAGTTCCGTCATGAGCGTGCGGAAAAGCAGATGGGAACGCTCGGAAGCGGCAACCACTTTGTCGAGGTCTGCACGGATACAACCGGTTCTGTCTGGCTGATGCTCCACTCCGGTTCCCGCAACATCGGCAAGGAACTGGCCGAGCACCACATCGGCGTCGCCCAGAAGCTCCCGCACAACCAGGGCCTGGTCGACCGGGACCTCGCCGTCTTCGTCGCGGACACCCCGCAGATGGCCGCCTACCGCAACGACCTGTTCTGGGCGCAGGAGTACGCCAAGTACAACCGCTCGATCATGATGGCGCTCCTGAAGGACGTGATCCGCAAGGAGTTCAGGAAGGCGAAGCCGGCCTTCGAGCCGGAGATCTCCTGCCACCACAACTACGTGGCGGAGGAACGGTACGAGGGCATGGACCTGCTGGTGACCCGCAAGGGCGCGATCCGGGCCGGCTCCGGCGAGTACGGGATCATCCCCGGCTCGATGGGCACGGGTTCGTACATCGTGAAGGGCCTCGGCAACGACAGGTCCTTCAACTCCGCGTCGCACGGCGCGGGCCGGCGTATGAGCCGCAACGCCGCCAAGCGGCGCTTCACGACCAAGGACCTGGAGGAGCAGACCCGGGGCGTGGAGTGCCGCAAGGACTCCGGTGTCGTGGACGAGATCCCGGGCGCCTACAAGCCGATCGAGCAGGTCATCGACCAGCAGCGGGACCTCGTGGAGGTCGTGGCGAAGCTGAAGCAGGTGGTGTGCGTCAAGGGCTGACGCACACCGGGCCGGCCCGACCCGCTCACCGCTCCCGGTGGACCTTGGTGTTCGACGCCTGGGCGCGGGGGCGGACGACGAGGAGGTCGATGTTGACGTGGCTGGGGCGGGTGACCGCCCAGGTGATGGTGTCGGCCACGTCGTCGGCGGTCAGGGGCTCGGCGACGCCCTCGTAGACCTTCGCGGCCTTCTCCTGGTCGCCGCCGAAGCGGGTCAGGGCGAACTCGTCCGTCTTGACCATGCCGGGCGCGATCTCGATGACGCGCACCGGCTGTCCGACGATCTCCAGGCGCAGGGTCTCGGCCAGGACGTGCGCGCCGTGCTTGGCGGCGACGTAGCCCGCGCCGCCCTCGTACGTGGCGTGACCGGCGGTGGAGGAGACCACGACCACCGTGCCGTCGCCGCTGGCGATCAGCTTGGGCAGCAGGGCCTGGGTGAGGTTGAGGGTGCCGATGACGTTGGTCTCGTACATCCGGCGCCAGTCGGCCGGGTCGCCGGTGGCCACCGGGTCGGCGCCCAGTGCGCCGCCCGCGTTGTTCACGAGGACGCCGACGGTCTTGAAGGCGGTGGCGAACTCGTCCACGGCGGCGCGGTCGGTGACGTCCAGCTGGTAGGCCGTTGCCGAGTGGCCCGCTGCGGTGATCTCCTCCGCCAGCGCCTCGATGCGGTCCTTGCGGCGGGCGGTGAGCACCACGCGGTAGCCGGCCGCGGCGAGCTGCCGGGCCGTCGCGGCGCCGATGCCGCTGCTCGCACCGGTGACGACGGCGATGCGGGAGGCGGCGGACGGTGCGGCGGTGGCCATCGGCTGCTCCTGGAAGGCTCGTACGGTCGGCTGGCGTCAAGCGTAGGTGACGCCTGCCGGCCCTCCGGCCGGGGTGCGGAGCCCTCCGGCCGGGTGGGAAAATCGAGGCGGGTGATCCTCCGGGCCGGGAGGTGGACCATGGGACGGGCACGCGAGGTGATGGACCGGCTCACCGAGGCGGTCACCGTCAAGCCGGACCTCGAGGCGCTCTGGGAGCTGTTCGCCGAGGACGCGGTCGCCGTCACGCCCGACGGCGGCGAGATCCACGGGCGGGACCGGATCGTGGCGTGGTGGCGGCAGACCACGGACGCGATCCCGGAGGCCAGGTTCGAGCCGCTGCACCTGTACGAGGTCGGCGACACCGCCATCGACGAGGGTTTCTTCGGCGGGCGGAACACCGGGCCGCTGCAGGTGCCGTCCGGAGAGGTGCTGCCGGCGACGCAGCGGGAGATCCGGGTCCGCGGAGTGGATCTGGTGACCGTGGGGGAGGACGGCCGGATCGTCAGCTACCGGCTCTACTTCGACCAGTTGGACTTCCTCGGGCAGCTCGGGCTGCTGCCCGACGTGCCGGCGTCCTGAGGGCGGGCGCCGCCCGCCTCAGCCGCCCCGCGGCGCCCACATGATCAGCGCCATGCCGGTGAGGCACACCAGCGCCCCGGCCATGTCCCAGCGGTCCGGGCGGTAGCCGTCCGCGACCACGCCCCACAGGATCGACCCGGCCACGAAGATCCCGCCGTACGCGGCGAGGACCCGGCCGAAGTGGGCGTCGGGCTGGAAGGTCGCGACGAAGCCGTACGCGCCGAGGGCGAGGACGCCGCCCGCGGCCCACAGCCAGCCGCGGTGCTCGCGCACGCCCTGCCACACCAGCCAGGCGCCGCCGATCTCCAGGAGCGCGGCGAGGGCGAACAGGGCGGCGGAGCGGAGGATCAGCATGGGGGCAGCTTCGCACGCCCCGGACCAGGCCCCGGCGTCACCGGGGGCTGCATGGCTACGGCCTCGGGGGAGTGAGGAGTGGGCGGTATGCGCACGCGACCACGGGCCGACCGCCGTGCTGGACGGCGGCGGTGCGGCTGCGCCGGCCGGTGGTGCCGGCGGACCGCGACCGGGGCGACGACCGGCAGCGGGTGCTCGTGCCGGTCATGGGGGACGTGTACGCGGTCTGAGTGAGGCGCGTTCGCCGGCGCGGGGCGCCGGGCGGTGGGCGTCGTACGATCGATCTCTGCACGGCGCAGAGGCCGGTGCGGAGGCCGGCCGCAGCGGGCAGCGCATCGGCCGGCGCGTTGCACGGTGCCGGGCGGCGTCACGGGATGGTGTCACGGGATGGCGTGGGCAACGGCGTCTCAGGGCGGCGTCACGGAGCGGCGTGGAGGGCGGCCTTCCAGGGCCGCGCAGGAGACGGCGTCACGGGACGGCGTGGAAGAGACCGCGTCACCGGGCGGTGCGCGGTGCGGCGGGCGGCGGTGCGGACGAAGGGTGGACGGTATGGCGGGCACGGCACGGAAGCGGCTGCTGGACGAGTTGTCCACCGTCTCCCGCCGCTACATGGCGTCCTACGCCCTGTTCAACCAGGCCGTCGCCGACCGCATCGGCCTGCACCCGACCGATCTGCAGTGCCTGAACCTGCTGACGCTGGAGGACGGGCCGGTGACCACGGGCCGCGTCGCCGAGCTGACCGGGCTGACCACCGGGTCGGCGACCCGGCTGGTGGACCGGCTGGAGCGGGCGGGGTACGTCGTGCGGCAGCGGGACGCGGCCGACCGGCGCAAGGTGCTGGTGGTGACGGTGCCGGAGAAGATCGCCGAGTTCGGGCGGATGTGGGAGCGGCTGGGCGGCGGCTGGGTGGCGCTCTTCGACGACCTGGACGACTCCGAGCTCGCCCTGCTCATCGACCACATGAGGCGTACGACGGAGTTCAGCGCCGAGCAGGTCGCCCGGCTGCGGGCGGAGCGGGTCTAACGCTCCGCCAGGTCCCCGGGGTTCTCCGCGTCGTACCGCTCCCGGGCCGCGTGGACCTCGTCGAAGTGGGTCTCGGCCCAGTCCTTCACGGCGGCCAGCAGCGCGGCGAGGCTGTGGCCGAGCGGGGTGAGCTCGTAGTCGACGCGGACCGGGACGGACGGGGTCACGGCGCGGGAGACGAGGCCGTCGCGTTCCAGTGCACGCAGCGTCTGGGTCAGCATCTTGGGGCTGACGCCGGCGACCCTGCGGCTGAGTTCGCTGTAGCGCATCGGGCCGGTGCGCAGCGCGGCGACGACGAGGCTCACCCACTTGTCGCTCAGGCGGCCGAGGAGCTGGTGGGTGGGGCAGCTGCGGACGAACGCGTCGTAGGCGAGGCGGGCCTGTGCGCGGCGCTGGGCCGCCGTCATGGTCGCCATGCTCTCCTCCGGGTGAGGTAGGCACCTTCAGGTAACTACTTACCGATGGATAGTAACTCTTCCTAGGGTTGTGGCGACGGAGGGGGGATCAGCCAACCCCCGGACACACAGGGAGAGTTGTGATGCGTGCAGTGGTGGTGAGGAGCTTCGGCGGGCCCGAGGCCGTGGAGGTCGTGGACGCCGAGGTGCCGGAGCCGGCCGCGCGGCAGGTGCGGATCAGGGTCGCGGCGGCCGCGCTGAACCCGGTGGACGCCGGGGTGCGGGCGGGGGTCTTCGGCGGTGCGGGGAAGCAGATCGGGCTGGGCTGGGACGTCGCCGGGGTCGTGGACGCCACGGGTGTGGCGACGGCCTGGAGCCCCGGCGACGAGGTCGTGGCGCTCGACTACGGCATGGTCAAGCCGCTGGGTTCACACGCCGAGTACGTCGTCGTCGACGCGGACGCCGTCGCCAAGGCGCCGGCGACGGCCGACGCGGTGCACGCGGCCACCCTGCCGCTGAACGCCCTGACCGCCGCCCAGGCCCTGGACCTGCTGGAGCTCGCGCCAGGGCGGTCGCTGCTGGTGACGGGGGCCGCGGGCGGGGTCGGGGGGTACGCCGTGCAGCTCGCCGCCCACCGGGGTGTCGAGGTGACCGGCCTGGCCCGTCAGGACGACGCGGAGCTGGTGCGGGCCCTGGGCGCCCGGCACGTCACCGAGGCGGCGCCCGGCAGCGTGGACGCCGTCCTCGACGCGGCCGTGCTCGGTGAGCCCGCCCTGGCGTGGGTGCGGGACGGCGGCACCTACGTCGGTGTCATCCCGCAGGCCGCGCCGGCCCCGGTGCGCGGGATACGGACCACCGCCGTCGAGGTGAGCCCCGACGGGGCCCGCCTGGCCGAGCTGGCCGCGCTGGCGGACGAGGGGGTGCTGACCCTGCGGGTGGCCGAGACGTACGCCCTGGACGATGCGGCCAAGGCACACGCCCGGCTTGCCGAGGGCGGGGTCCGGGGACGGCTGGTGCTCGTGCCCTAGAGGAACGCCTGCCTGGGGCGGCTGCCCGGGGGATGCCTGCCTGGGGGTGCCTGCCTGCGGCGGCTGCCCGGGGGGATGCCTGCCTGGGGATGCTTGCCTGGGGCAGCTGCCCGAGGGGCCGCCCGGGGGCGCCCGCCCGGGGACGCCTGCCCGGGGGTCACATGCCGGGGAATGCCTAGTGGCCGTGCTGTTCCGGTGCCTTGCGCGGCAGGAGCCGTGCCAGGGGCAGGCACAGGAGGGTGGCGATGGCGACCACGGTGAGGCTCACGGTCAGGGCGCGGACCTCGCCGCCGGTGGTCCTGAAGTACACGGTCGTCACGGCCGCCGCGCCGACCGCGTTGGCCAGTTGCTGCACCGCGTTGAGCGAGCCGCTGGCGCTGCCCGCCTCCTCGGGGGCGATGTCGCCGATGGTGACGTCGTAGATGGTGCCGAAGCCGGTGCCCATGCCGAGTCCGATGACGAAGAGGGGAGGGACGAGCGCCCAGGCGCCGGTGTCCGTGCCCGAGTGGGCCACCAGGAGCCCGAGGTGGGCGCAGCCCGCCAGGATGACCAGCAGGCCGGCGAGGACCAGCCGGCGGCCGTGGGTGTGGATCAGGCCGTGGCAGGCAAGGGAGGCGACGACGATGCCGGCCGTCAGCGGGACGAGCGCGAGCGCGGTGCCGGTGGGGGAGCGGTGCAGGCCGTGCTGGAGGAAGAGGGAGAGCACGTAGAGCAGGCCGGCGGTGGTGGCGAAGACGACGATGCCGAGGACCAGGCCCGAGGTGAAGCCGCGGTTGCGCAGCAGGGACGGCTGGATCAGGGGGTGGGCGGCGGTGCGCTGCCGGTGGCAGAACGCGGCGGCCAGGGCGAGGCCCAGCAGGAGCAGGGTGAGCGGGCGGGCCGTCCAGCCGTGGGCGGAGCCGTCGATGAGGCCGCCGAGCAGTGCGAGCAGGGCGGCGGAGAGCAGCGCCGAGCCCGGGGCGTCGACGACCGTCCCGGGTGAGCCGGGGTCGCGGGGGAGCAGCCGGTACGCGGCGGGCAGGGCGGCGCCGCCGAGGACCAGGTTGATCAGGAACAGGGGGCGCCAGCCGAGGCCCGCGAGGTCGGCGTCGATCAGGAACCCGGCGAGGATCGGGCCGCCGACCGCGGACAGGCCCATCACCGGGCCGAACAGGCTGAACGCCTGGCCCAGCCGCTCGCGCGGCCAGGTGGCGGCCAGGATGCCGAAGCCCTGCGGGATCACCAGGGCCGCGCAGGCGCCCTGGGCGAGCCGGGCGAGGACGAGCAGGGTCGGGTGGCCGGCGAGTCCGCAGGCCAGCGAGGCGGTGACGAACCCGGCGAGGCCGAGCAGGAACAGCCGCCTCCGGCCGTACTTGTCGCCGAGCCGTCCGCCGGTCACCAGCAGGGCGCCGAGCGCGAGGGCGTAGGAGGCGCCGAGCCACTGGACGAGGCTCTCACCGCCGCCGATGTCCCGGGTGATGGTCGGGGCGGCGACGTTGGTGATCGTGGCGTCGAGGAGGTCGAGGACGTCGGCCGCGAGGATCACGGCGAGGATCGCCCAGCGGGAGCGGGCGGGGAGGACGCTTTTCTCTGCGTCAGTGTCTGCGTCAGTGCGTGCGTCAGTGTCTGCGTCAGGCAATGTCTGTGTCACGCAGATAACTGTCCAGGACGGCGGGTTCGGAGGTCAACTGGAATTAGGAGAGCGACGCCTGGCATGGTTCAGCCATCAACAGCCTGGAGGGGGAGCGACCATGCAGTTCGGAATATTCAGCGTCGGCGATGTCACGCCGGACCCCACCACCGGCCGGACCCCGACCGAGCGCGAGCGCATCAAGGCCATGGTCGCCATCGCGCTGAAGGCCGAGGAAGTGGGCCTGGACGTGTTCGCGACCGGCGAGCACCACAACCCGCCGTTCGTGCCGTCGTCCCCGACCACGATGCTCGGCCACATCGCCGCCCGCACCGAGCGGCTGATCCTGTCCACGGCCACCACCCTCATCACCACCAACGACCCGGTGAAGATCGCCGAGGACTACGCGATGCTCCAGCACCTGGCCGACGGCCGGGTGGACCTGATGCTGGGCCGCGGCAACACCGCCCCCGTCTACCCCTGGTTCGGGCAGGACATCCGGCAGGGCATCCCGCTCGCCATCGAGAACTACGCCCTGCTGCACCGGCTCTGGCGCGAGGACGTCGTCGACTGGAAGGGCGCCTTCCGTACGCCCCTGCAGGGCTTCACCTCGACACCCCGGCCGCTGGACGGCGTACCGCCGTTCGTCTGGCACGGCTCGATCCGCTCACCGGAGATCGCCGAGCAGGCCGCGTACTACGGCGACGGCTTCTTCAGCAACAACATCTTCTGGCCCTCCGACCACACCCGGCGCATGGTCGAGCTGTACCGCACCCGCTACGCCCACCACGGGCACGGCACCCCCGAGCAGGCCATCGTGGGCCTCGGCGGGCACGTCTTCATGCGCCGCAACTCGCAGGACGCGATCCGCGAGTTCCGGCCCTACTTCGACGTCGCGCCCGTCTACGGGCACGGGCCCTCCCTGGAGGAGTTCACGGCCCAGACCCCGCTGACGGTGGGCTCCCCGCAGCAGGTCATCGAGAAGACGCTGACCTTCCGCGAGTACGCCGGCGACTACCAGCGCCAGCTGTTCCTGGTCGACCACGCCGGGCTGCCGCTGAAGACCGTCCTGGAACAGATCGACATGCTGGGCGAGGAGGTCGTGCCGGTGCTGCGCAAGGAGTTCGCCGCCCTGCGCCCGGCCGGCGTGCCGGACGCGCCGACCCACGCGAGCCTGGTGGCGGCCCGGGGGTGAGAGGACGGCAGGGGGACCGTTCGCGGTTGCGCCGGGGCGGGTGAGAGGCCAGTAAGAAGGGCGCTGATGAGCCGCTCATCACGTCCTGCGACCACCGGGATCTTGGCACTATGGACGCGTGCCCCACACTGTGCTGCTCGCCGAAGACGACCGCGCCATCCGCCACGCCCTGGAGCGCGCCCTGACCCTGGAGGGCTACCAGGTCACGGCGGTCGCCGACGGTGTCGAGGCGCTGGCGCAGGCTCACAAGAACCGTCCGGACGTCCTCGTTCTGGACGTGATGATGCCCGGCATCGACGGACTCCAGGTGTGCCGCGTGCTGCGCGCCGAGGGCGACCGCACGCCCATCCTGATGCTGACGGCCCTGGTGGAGACCGCCGACCGGATCGCCGGCCTCGACGCGGGCGCCGACGACTACGTCGTCAAGCCCTTCGACGTCGAGGAGGTCTTCGCCCGGCTGCGCGCCCTGCTGCGCCGCACCAGCCCGGTGCCGGTCGGCGCCGCCCCGGCCGACGCGCCGCGCCCGCCCGCGCCCGAGCGGCTGGTCGAGGCGGGCGGCATCCGCATGGACCCGCAGGCCCGCCGCGCCTGGCGCGGCACCCGCGAGCTGGAACTGACCCGCACCGAGTTCGAACTGCTGGAGCTGCTGGTCCGCAACGCCGGCATCGTGCTGGACCACTCCACCATCTACGACCGCATCTGGGGCTACGACTTCGGCCCCGGCTCCAAGAACCTCGCCGTGTACGTCGGCTACCTGCGCCGCAAGCTCGACGAGCCCGGCGCGCCGCAGCTGATCCACACGGTGCGGGGCGTGGGTTACGTGCTGCGGGAGGACTGAGTGGCCCTCGGCCGCCTCGGGCGGCTGCTGGCACGGCGGCGGCCCCACCTGGTGTCGCTGCGGACGACGTTCGCGGTGTCGTTCGCCACGGTGACCGCGGCCGTCACCGTCCTCGTGGGCATCCTGTCCTACAGCGCGGCGGCCCGGCTGGTGCGCGTGGACCAGCAGTCGGTGTTCAACGAGGTGGTGCAGGACCTGCGCAACGAGGTCCGGCAGAACCGCATGCGGCCCGACGACTTCTCCTCCTCCGCGCCCGGCCACGACCTGGTGCGCCCCGCCCGTACCAACGTGCAGGTGATCGGCCCGGACGGCCGGATCGCCGACCCGGGCAGGCCGCGGCTGCCGGTCACGGCCACCGACCGCGCGGTTGCCGCGGCGGGCACGGCCGGGCGGCTGGCCGAGCACCGGCAGGTCGACGTCGGCAACGACGTCTACCGCGTCGCGACCGTCGCGCTCGGCGACGGCCACGGCGCCGTGCAGGTCGCGCAGGAGTTCAGCGACACCGAGGACCTGCTGCGGGCCCTCCAGCGGCGCACCCTGATCCTGATGGCCGCCGTCGTCACCGCCGCCGGCCTGTTCGGCTGGTGGCTGGCCCGGCGCATCACCCGCCGCCTGATCATCCTCACCGACGCCGCCGAGGGCGTGGCCCGCACCCGGCGGCTCGGCATCCAGGTGCCCGTCACCGGCCACGACGAGGTGGGGCGCCTGGGCCGCGCCTTCGACCGCATGCTCGGCCGGCTCGCCCAGTCCGAGGAGGACCAGCGCCGCCTCGTCCAGGACGCCGGCCACGAACTGCGCACCCCCCTGACCTCGCTCCGCACGAACATCTCCCTGCTGCGCCGCATCGACGAACTCCCGCCCGCGACCCGCGAGGAGCTCGTCGCGGACCTGGGCCAGGAGGCCCGCGAGCTGACCGACCTCGTCAACGAGCTCGTGGACCTCGCGGCCGGGCAGTCCGACACCGAGCCGCCGCAGAAGGTGGACCTCGCCGACATCGCCGAGGACGTGGCCGGTCTCGCCCGGCGCCGCAGCGGACGGCGGATCACGGTCCGCGCCGGCGGCGACACCACGGCCAGCGGCCGGCCCGGGATGCTCACCCGGGCGGTGTCCAACCTGGTCGAGAACGCGGTGAAGTTCGACCGCGAGGGTGCGGCCCCCATCGAGATCGCCGTCAGCGGCCCCGCGGCCCGCCCGGGCACCATCCGCGTCGAGGTCCTCGACCGCGGCCCGGGCATCGCCGAGGACGATCTGCTGCGCGTCTTCGACCGCTTCTACCGCGCCGCCGACGCCCGCTCCCTGCCGGGGTCCGGGCTGGGCCTGTCGATCGTCCGCGAGGTGGCCCTCGCCCACGGCGGCGCCCCGTTCGCCCTGCGGCGCGAGGGGGGCGGGGCGGTGATCGGGTTCACGGTGGGCGGGGGCCTGACCGGGGAGGAGCGGGGCGCGGGGTGACGGGCCCGGGGACCCGGTCCACGGCGTGGACGGCGCCGCAGGGGATCTGCGCCGGACGCCGCCGCGGGCAGACGCCCGGGTGCATCCGGCGGGCCTGCGCCAGGCGCTGTCGCGGGCAGACGCCCGGGTGCATCCGGCGGGCCTCGACGGACACCTGGTCTGGGCCGCCCGGCTGCGGCCCGACGGCCGGCGGCCCGGCCCGGGTGTGCGGATCTTCCGGCGGAGCGGCGCGGTCGCCGTGGCGAGCCCCGCGCTGTCCGGCCGCGACCGGATCGCGGTGGCCGGGGAGGCGCAGGCCGTGGTGCACCTCGTCCGGGACGTGCTGCCCGAGGTCGGGCCGACCTACCGCCCGTTCGGGCCGGCGGACCTGATCGACGCACTCGTACGCGGCATCCCGGGCCTGGAGAGGGCCGGGGGCCCGTTCCTGTGGATGGAGACGGCCGCTCCGCCCCCGGCGGCCGTGACCGGCGTCGCCTGGCTGGACGCGCGGGCCGAGCTGGAGGCCCAGACACTGTTCGACCGGTACTTCCCCGGCTCCCACGCCCAGCCTGGCCGGCCCGGCGTCCGCCGCTGGGCGGGCGTGCGCGACGAGTCGGGCACCCCGCTCGCGGTGGCGGCGGACGCCTGGTCCGGGGCGGGGTGCGGCTTCCTGGCCGGAGTGGTCACCCACCCGGCGGCGCGCGGCCGCGGGCTGGGGGCGGCCGTGTCCCGGTTCGTCCTGCACGCACTCGTACGGGACCACGGACGCGCCGCGCTGATGGTGGACGCCGGCAACACCCCCGCCGTCGCCGCGTACCGGCGGGCCGGCATGAGCGGGCAGCTGTTCGGGGCGGCGGCCGCGCCCCCCGACCACGTCGGCTGACGCCAACCCCATGGGCGGGTAGGGCAGTTGGGTAACGTCACGGCATGCCCTTCTACATACACGGACACGACAGGCCCGGGGTGGAGAGCGCCCTGCTCGAGCTGGCCGAGGAGCACTGGTCCTACATGGACCGTTTCGCCGACCGGCTCGTGCTGCGCGGCCCCACCCTGTCCGACGACGGAGAGCACCACACCGGCAGCGTCCACGTCGTCGACCTGCCCGACCGCGCGAGCGCCGAGCGGTTCGCGCACGAGGAGCCGTACTGGAAGGCCGGGCTCTACGAGCACGTCACGACCGTACGGGCGATCGTCCTGCTCGACCGCAGGCCCAGCGGGGAGCCGCTCACCCTGACGACCGGCCACTGGCCGGCCACCCCCCGGGTCACCGACACCACCCACCTCCTCGGCTCCGGCCTGGGCTTCGCGGCCGCGCTCGTGGACGACGACAGGTCCCACACCACGGGGATCCTCGCCGTCGTCGCGGCCCTCCCGGACGAGGCCCGGAAAATCGTCCAGCCCCTGGCCGACCACCTCGCGGGCGGGGCCGTGCCGCTCACCGCGCGGCGGTGGTGCCGCGGGGGGCGTTCCTAGGGAGGGTGCTCACGCCGGGGCGGGGACCACGCTGCGGCCTGTCTCGTGGGCGTACAGCGCGGTCCGGTCGTGCAACGCAGCGTGCACCGCCATGTGGGCGTCCCTGCGGCGCTGGGCGGGACCGTCGGGCAGGTGGAGGATGCCCGCGTTGGCCCGTGAGCCGCGCTGGACCTCGGCGGTGCGGGGGACGCGCAGGGACTCGTAGCGGGCCAGCCGTTCCGGGATCGCCTCGAACGGCGCGTCCGCCAGGCAGCCGGCCAGATCCATCGCGTCCTCGATCGCCTGGTTGGCGCCCTGGGCCATGAACGGCAGCATGGGGTGGGCCGCGTCCCCCAGCAGCGTGATGCGGTCGGTGGACCAGGTGCGCAGCGGCGGTCGGTCGTGCAGGGCCCACTGGTGGGTGGACTCGACCGCCGCGACGATGTCGGCGACGAGCCCGGTCCAGCCGCCGAACACCGCGCGCAGTTCCTCGGGGTCGCCCGGCCGCGACCAGGACTCCCGGGGTGGGGCGTCGGACGGCAGGGGCACGGTCGCGGCGTAGCTGAGATACGCGCCGGACGCGACGGGGTAGCACACGAAGTGCCCGCCCGGGCCGAGCCACAGCCGCACCAGGCGTTCGCGGGACTCGGCCGGCAACACCTCGGCGGGGACCA
Source organism: Streptomyces sp. NPDC052682 (assembly GCF_040678435.1). Classification (NCBI taxonomy): domain Bacteria; kingdom Bacillati; phylum Actinomycetota; class Actinomycetes; order Kitasatosporales; family Streptomycetaceae; genus Streptomyces; species Streptomyces sp. NPDC052682. Next base: position 45,229 of record NZ_JBFATS010000010.1, read on the forward strand.
GGCCCCGGTAGATGCCCAGGCCCGAGTAGACGGGCTCGTCGCGGCGCAGCGTCTCGCGGACGGTGGAGTGGATGCCGTCCGCGCCGACCACCAGGTCCGCCTCGCGGACCGTGCCGTCGTCGAAGGTGAGCCGGACCCCCGAGGCGTCCGGGTGCTCGCGTGCCGCACGCAGCCGCTGGCCGAGTCCCAGCCGGTCCCGGTCGATCAGGGAGAGCAGGGCGTCGTGCAGATGCGCCCGGTGGATCGTCAGATACGGCGCCGCGAACATGCGCTCGCACTCGGCGCCGAGTGGGGTGCGCGCGATGGGCCGCCCGTTCCAGCCGCGTACCTCCATCGCCTCGATGCGCACCGCGTGCTCCTCGAGCGCCGGACCCAGGCCGAGACGCAGCAGGGGGCGGATCGCGTTGGGCGAGAGCTGGACACCCGCGCCCACCTCGGACAGTTCGCGGGTCTGCTCATGGATCACGTACGGGGTGCCGTTCGCGGCCAGCGCGCCGGCCAGGGTCAGTCCGCCGATGCCCGCACCGACGACGGCGACCTGCGGCCGCGCCCGCCCCGTGCGGCCCGCCGGGCTCGGGGAGGCCCCCGAGTCCCGGCTGTCTCCCGAGTTCCCGCGGCTCTCCGAGTTCCCGGGCTGCCGCCGCCCTCCTGCGTCTCTCCCCAACCGCACCTCAGGGACCGCCTTCCGCGTCTTCGCGCCACGTCCGTGCACCGTCGCGGTGCCTGCCTGACATGGGCAACTGTCATCGGTCGTGTCCCGAGCATGTGGCGCGCGCCACCGGACGGCAACGTCCCGCCCGGCTGGTGCTGACAACTGTCGCCGCATGCGTGACGGACGTCATCGATCCCTCGGTCATGACTGCTGCCGCGCCCCCGCCCGGCCCTACCGTCCTGGACCAGACAGCCGGTCACGTACGACATCTGGAGGCACGCGGTGACACGGATACGACGAGCGGAGCGGCCGCGGTGACCGCGGTGGCCGTTGAGGGCCTGCTCAAGAGGTACGGGGACCATGAGGCCGTGCGCGGCGTGGACTTCGCCGTCGAGGAGGGGGAGATCTTCGCCCTGCTCGGGCCGAACGGTGCCGGCAAGACCACCACCATGGAGATCCTGGAGGGGTTCCGGGACCGCGACGGCGGCACCGTGCGGGTGCTCGGCCGCGACCCCGGCGACAAGGCCGGCGGACAGTGGCTGCGCGGGCAGATCGGGCTCGTGCTGCAGGACATCGCCGTGGAGCCGTACCTGTCGGTGCGGGAGACCGTAGCCCGGAACGCGGGCTACTATCCGGCCCCCCGTGACGTCGACGAGGTGATCGACCTGGTGGGGCTCCAGGAGAAGCGGGGCGCGAAGGTCAAGGACCTGTCCGGTGGGCAGAAGCGGCGGCTCGACCTGGCGCTGGGCGTGATCGGGGATCCGCGGCTGCTGTTCCTCGACGAGCCGACCACCGGGTTCGACCCGGGCGCCCGCCGCGGGGCCTGGGAGGTCGTGCGGAGCCTGCGCGACGCCGGGACGACCATCATGCTGACCACGCACTACATGGACGAGGCGCAGGAACTGGCCGACTCCGTCGCCGTCATCGCCGGCGGGCGGATCGTCGCCTCGGGTACGCCGGACACCCTCGGCGGGCGGGACAGCGCACTGGCGCGGATCCGGTTCTCGCTGCCCGCCGGTGCCGCCATCGACGAACTGCCGATCCCGGTCAGCGACGCCAAGGACGGTCTGGTCATGGCCGAGGCGAAGGAGCCCACCACCGCCCTGCACCGGCTCACCTCCTGGGCGCTGGAGCGGGGGACGACGCTGGAGCGGCTGACCGTCGAGCAGCCCACCCTGGAGGACGTCTACCTGGGGCTGACCAGTTCGTACGCAGAGCAGGACGCCTCCTCCCCGGCCACGGAGCGGGGCCGTACCCCGTCCTCGGCGGCGCGTGAGCGCCGGGGGCGCCGATCCGGACGGAGCCGCCGATGACCAGCACCCTGCCCCCCACGACCACCGCCTCCGGCCGCCGGGCCGCCCTCACCGGGTCCGAACGGCCCGTGGAGCGGGGCTCGTTCGCGCTGCTCGTCCACCAGATCCGGTACGAGCAGCTGTCGTTCTGGCGCAACCCGCAGTCGATGGTGTTCACCTTCGTGCTGCCCATCGTGATCATCTCGATCTTCGGCGCCGTGTTCAGCGGAAGCAAGGGCGAGGAGTTCTTCTTCGGCCTGAGCGGCATGCAGTACTACACGCCGACGATCGCGGCCGTGTCCGTGCTGGGCGCCTGCTACGGCCAGCTGGCGATCGTGCTGGCGATGCGTCGGCAGACCGGCGTCCTCAAGCGGCTGCACGCGACGCCGCTGCCCGCCTGGGTGTACTTCGCGGGCCTGCTGGTGCACTGCGTCGTCGTCAGCGTCGTGGACGTGGCGCTGGTGATCGGCATCGGGCGCCTGTACGGGGTGCAGCTGCCCGTCGACTGGGCCGCCCTCGCGGTCACCCTGGTGTTCGGCGCGGCCAGTTTCTGCGCCCTGGGCGTCGGGGTGGCCTCGCTCATCCGCAACTCGGAGGCGGCGCCCGCGGTCGTGCAGTTCATCCAGTTCCCGCTGGTGTTCATCTCCGGCAGCTACTTCCCGATCCACTCCGAGGCGCTGAACACCATCGCCGGGCTGTTGCCGGTGAAGCCGTTCAACGACGCGATGCTGGCGCCCTTCGCCCAGCACGCCGGCTTCCAGTGGAAGGAGCTGGCCGTGCTCGCGGCCTGGGGCGTCATCGGTGCTCTGATCGCCGTACGGAGCTTCCGCTGGGACCCGCGGCCCGAGTAGCGCGCGCAACGGACGTATGGCGACCTCACCGGGGGCCTCGTACGAGGCCCCCTCGGCGCCTTTTCCCGACCTGACCCCCGAAGGGACCCCACCACCATGCCCGTGGACCACACCACCCGCCCCTCCACCGTCGACGCCACCGCCCTCGCCGCCCTGTCCGGCACCTGGTGTCTCGACCCGGCCGGCTCCGCCGTCGAGTTCACCGGACGGCACTTCCTCGTCCTGCCCGTGCGGGGCTCCTTCCCGGTGCGCTCCGGCCGGGCCGAACTCGCCGCCGACGGCACCCTGGCCCACATCGAGGCCACCGTCGGCGCGTCGGGCTTCGACAGCGGCAATCCACAGCGGGACACGGCGGTGCGCGGCCCGCGCTTCCTGGACGCCGGGCGCTTTCCCGAGCTGCGCCTGACCGGCGGACGCCTTGACGCGGACGCGAGCCTCACCGGCCGGCTGGAGGTGAAGGGCCGTACCACGGCCGCGACCTTCACGGTCGAGGAGCTGACCGTGCGCGGCGAGCGGGTCACGGTACGGGCCGCCGCCCGGATCGACCGGCACGCCTGCGGGGTCGGCGGCCTGCGCGGCCTGGTCGGAGCGGAACTGCGGGTGCGGGTACGGGCCGTGTTCGTCCGGGAGGGGTGAGCGGCACGACGACGCCAGTCAGGCGGCACGACAAAGAGGCCCGGCCGGGAAGGGGAATCCGGCCGGGCCTCTGCGCGGGCGCCCTGGGGCGCGGGGGTCACCCCGTGGGCGCCGGGTCGGGTGCTGGTGCCGCCGCCGGGAAGACGTGGGACAGCCAGGCGTAGGTGCGCAGTTCCTCCAGCAGGCTCAGGCCGAGCCGGTTGTGGAGCATGTGCGCGTGGGAGAAAAGGATCATGCCGGGGTGCACCGGTGAGTGAAGCCGGATCACGGCGGCATGGGCGGCCAGCGCCTCGTACCAGCCGGTGAAGGGACCGTGGGCGTCCTGCGGGACACGTGCCGTGGCCGGGTCCTGGTCGATCCTGGTGATGCGGTCCAGCAACTCCTCGGAGTGGCCGGCGGAGGACGCCCAGGCCCGCCAGGCGGCCAGGCCCCGTGCGAAGTAGTGGGCGCGGTCGGCCGGACCGCCGAGGGCGACGGCGGCGGACAGCGTGCCGCGCAGGGCGAGCCGGGCACGCGCCCCGCCGGTGAGGCCGGGAGCCAGACGCAGCACGAGTGCGCTGGAGAGATGGAACAGGGACTCGGCGGCCGGCATCACGTGGGGGCCGCCGTAGCGCTCGTACTCGGGGTCGTAGCCGGCGCGGTGGACGCCGGGCGGCAGCAGCGCCCGGACGGTGGTGTTGACGCCGGTCTCCCCGGCGGCGGCGAGCCGGGCCGCGCCCTCCTGGTAGGCCTCCTCCGCCAGCGGCTCCTCGCCGTCCGCGAGGCGACCCGCCACGGCGAGCCGGCCGCGCAGGGCCTGCTCCACGCGCGCGTACGTATCCGGGTCCAGGTCCGCCACCCGCAGCCGCAGGTGGGGGCCGGACTGCCAGTAGCGAATGAAGAACCAGGGGGTGCCGGGTGGCAGTTCGCCGACCGTGGGACCGATGACGTCGGTGAGGACGCGGTCGTGGGCGCTGCGCGCGGTGGTGCCGAGGTGCAGGTGCCAGGCGCTCCAGCGCTGCGGTGTGGTGGGCATACGGGTTCCTTGTCCGGGTCGGAGGGACGGGTGCGAAGCGGCGCGTTCCTGGCTCACGTACGAAGGTCGAGTACGGCACCGCCGGTCTCGCGCGGTACGCCGACCACCGCCGACAGAACGATCGTCATGTCCTCGCCCAGGCCGGTGACCTCCTTGGTCTGGATCTCCTTGAAGGCCCTGACCGGCCGCGCGAACAGGCCTGAGGCCGCCGCGGCCAGGCACAGTCCGTGGACGGCCCAGCCACAGGCGTGCTGGGCCGCGCCCCAGCCGGCGGGACCGAGCCGGGCGAACAGCTCGCGGGGCCGCACCGAGAAGAAGACGGTGAGGGGCGCCTTGGCGATGCCGCAGCCGTTGACGGGCGACAGTCCGTAGCCGTAGTTCGCCTCCAGGCCGGCGGGGGCGGTCGCATCGGCCCGCACCAGGTGCGCCGCCCCGTCGTGCACGCGGTGCACTCCCGCGGCGTAGCCGTCGATGTGCTGGACCACGGCGGTCACCGTGACCGCCTCGAAGGCGGCGGCCAGTACCGGGTGCGGAGGAGGGACGCCCAGCCAGGCGAGTGCGGTCGCCAGGCTCCGTGCCGGGAGCGGAGCCGGGCGCGGGGCGGAGTCCATGCCGTGCAGGGCCCGCGGCATACGGCCGGAGTGGCGCCGCCACAGCAGTTCCGCCCAGTCGGGTACGAGGGACGACGCGGGCAGGCGGGCGGGGACGGCCGTGGTGAGCGGCGCTGCCGAAGCCTCGTACAGCTGGCTCCGGTTGACGCGTACGACGTCCGTGAGGGAGGGGTCACCGCCGGGTACCGGGGGCTCCGGCCCGGCCGCGGCCGCGCCGGGGCGCGGTTCACCCACGTCGACGAGCCACGGCAGCGACCACTCCCAGGTGCGCTCCAGCCCCAGTTCGCGCAGCAGGCCCGGTGCGCCCGTTGTCGGCAGGGTGAGCGTCGCCGGCACTCCGAAGAGTTCCAGCCCGAGGCTCAAGGCCCGCAGCACCATGCCGAGTTCGATGGCGACGAGCGAGCCGCGGAACCACTGGTACGCGACCGGGATCGCGGTGTAGCGGCCGGTGAGCGCGATACGGGCGGGGGCGCCCGCGCCGGGCCCGGTGAGGGCGTGGCGGGTGGGCTCCAGCAGCCGCCAGGCGCCGCCTTGCCCCGCGAACGCGTGCACGGGGAACAGACAGCGCGGCGAGGCGTACGGGCGGTGCTCGTTGTACGGGTTCTCCGGTTCGCGGCGCAGCGGCGCGAAGGCGGCGGTCAGGGCGTGCAGCACGGCGTCCGGCGCGGCCGGTGCGGGCGCCGGCACCCGCGGGTAGGGCAGGGCGGACAGGCGTCCGGTGGTGCCCAGCGGCAGGAGGGTGGCCGGGCCCGCCGGGCGCGGGGGCGGAGGCGGCACATGGGTGTCGGGCGGCGGTGTGCTCGCCCAGGTCCACGGCGGCGGCTCGGGGTGGTCGGCCCCCGTGCCGTAGGCGTACCACAGGGGCTCGCGGGCGATGCTGTTGTCGCCCTCGGGGCCCGGCAGGTCCACCGCGGCACGCCGGGTCCAGGCCTGCGCGGGGGCCGTCACGGGAACGGGTGCGGGTCGTAGGGGATGGCCCGGTGCTCCTGGCCCGTGCCGCGCAGCGCGGCACGCAGCCGGGGAAGCCCGTCCAGACGCTGCTGGGCATGGCCGAAGCACATCGGCACGATGCCGGGGACGACGGCCCGGGCCACCGCGATACCGGCGTCGGCGTGCTCCCGGCTGGTCTGGTCGACGACGACGATCTGGTCCAGTCCCGCGTCGGCGAACAGCGAGGCGACGTACCGCAGGGTGCCGCGCACATCGCCGCCCGCCGCCCGCTCCAGCCGACCGGGCCAGTCGGGGAACGTCTCGTCCAGGGTGACGGCCGGACCGCCGAGCCCGGCCAGCGCCCGGTCGCGGGTCTCGGGGATGGAGGAGAACCGCACATGGTCCTCCAACTCCTCGACCAGCCACGGGTCCTCGACCATCCGCTCGACCTGCTCGCGGGTCCAGTCGACCGGGTTGGTGACCAGCTGGGCGACCTCGCGCAACGCGCCGCGGATCGCGGCCTCGGGCTCGGCCCCCGAACCGGCTGAGGAGAACGTCGCCGGGAAGGGGTTCTTCTCGTTCACCGCGATGACCCACACCACCGGCACGGCGATGTCCCGGGTGGCGACGAGCAGGTGGACGTCGAAGCCACGGGCCCGGATCAGCTCGACCATGGCCCGGCTGGTGGGGTCGGTGAGCGTGCCGACGGGGATGTGCGGCAGCGGCTGCGCCCGGTACCAGGACGTCAGGAACGCGTCGCGCTCCGCGAGTTCGAACAGCGCGTGCAGGGCGGCCTCTTCGTAGTTGGCGCCGACCGCGCAGCCGCTGGAGCAGTCGAAGAAGTAGTGCCTGCGGTGGGCGGCACCGGCGACCCGGGCCGCGCGGCGGTCTCTGCGGAACGCGTACTCGTACTGGTAGAAGGCGTGGTCGGCCGGGACCAGCAGGGGCCGGCCGTCTGCCAGGTCGTGGCCCCAGGCCCAGTCCATCGGGGTGTCCGCCGTGAACGGCGTCGCCCTGCTGGTGGGGTGGGCGAGCTGCTCGGCGGTGTAGCGGCCGAGCGTGCCCGGGTCCACGGCGTGCCCGGCGACGTCCCGGTAGGAGCGGTGGGTCACCAGCGGGATGTCGTACGGGTATCCGCCGAGCCGCTCGTACGCCTCCAGGATCGCGACCGGTTCGGTCTCCGCGAACGTACGCGCCCTGCCGTGGCCCATCGCCGGGGCGTCGGCGACGACCGCCATGCTCATCGCGAACGGGGCGTGCGACTCGCGCAGGATCGCGCGGACCGGCCCGAAGCGGTCGTCGACGAGTCGGTCGCGCAGGAAGCCGGGTTCCACGAGGCGGCTTGCCGCGGTGCGGGTCGCGTCGCCGGGGACGGCGGGGCGGGAGCGCAGCGTACGGCGCGCCGGGGCCTCACCGCTCACCAGGTCCTTGGGCGACGGACCGCACACCGGGCAGTGGAAGCTGCGGGCGATACGGTGCCGGCGGGTGCCGCGTACGGTCACCGAGTAGGCCTCGCCCGGCGCGAGAGGGCGGTCCGCCAGGTGCTCCAGGCCGGTGCGCAGGAGCTCGGGCAGCAGCGGCGCGGGAGCGGCGGGCGCCCGGGTGGCCTGTGCGAGGTCACCCACGAGCGGGTGGTCGAGGACGGTACGTTCGCGCACCTCGGCGCAGGCGGCACAGCCCGAGGGGGTGCCGGGCGCCCACAGCGGGCCCACCATGACCTCGTCGTCGTACACCCGTACGGACAGGTGCGGGCCCTCGGCCCTCATGAGGTGGCTGCGTTCCCAGGCCAGGTCCCAGCCGAGATTGACGCAGACGCTGGCGCCGGCCGTACGGGCCAGGGTGGTGAGGGCGGGCAGCCAGTCGTCGTGCGCCGACGCCGGCAGGGCGGGGCCGGTATGCACGGCGGCCGGCCGGTCGCGGACCTCGGTGAGCGGGTCAGTGGTCGGCATCGGCCACCTCCTGGGGCGTCAGGACGGTCGGAACGGCGGCCACCGGGCCGTGCCAGAAGGGCAGTTCGCCCAGCACGGGGTCGAAACCGAGGGCGTTGCCCCGGTAGGTGGCGCGCGCGGTGAGCTGCTCGCGCAGGACGGCGCGGGCGGTGTCGTCGGCGGTCAGCAGGGCGTCGGTGGAGAGCCGGTCGACGGTGCCGCCGGTCTGCGCGGCGGCGAGCGACGCGCACAGCGCGGCGTACGTCGCGTCGGTGGCGGTCGGGCCCCAGCCGGCGCCCAGCAGCCGCCCGCCGGCGCTGACCTCGGCCAGCGGCCAGTCGACTCCGTCGGCCCGGGCCAGGGTGAGGACGGGAGCGGCCGCGCCGAGCAGTGTGCGCAGCTCGGCGAGGATCCGCTCGCCCTCGGCGTGCAGCGGCGGCTCGGTGCCGGGGGCGGCCCGCAGGCGCGCACGGTCGGCGGCGAGGTGCCGCAGCGCGCCATCCAGCAGCCAGTGTTCGCGGGTCAGCCCTGCGGCCGGGGTCCCGGCCGTGCCGGGGATGCGGTCCCGCAGCGCGGCCAGGACGGCGGCGATGGTCGCCGTCTCCTGATGCGCGGCCCAGGCGGTGACCGTGCCCGTACGGTCCGCCCGGTGCTCCGCCGCGCGCAGCGCGAGGGGCATCTGCGGCAGGTGCTCGCCCTGCGCGGCGGCGAAGAGGCCGGTCCATCGGGCGGTGAGGACACCGGCGGCCCGGAGCGTGGTCTCCGGCGCGGGGAGCGGTTCGGCCGGTGCGTCGTCCAGCCGGACGGCGACCGCTTCGGTCACGGGGACGCCCGTGACGGTGACGCGGTCGGCCGTCAGGTCCGGGCCGTGGACGACATGCGCCTCGCCGGGGTCCGCGACACCCGTGAGGATGTCGGTCAGGAGCTGGGCGGCGAGGGCCCCCGCGAGAGCGTGGGCGAGCGGTCCGGTTGCCGGCTCGATGCCCTCGGCCTCCGCCCAGGCACGGGCCCGGTCCCGGAACGCGGCCCAAGCGGCGGGCACCGCGCCGACGGGGCCGACGAGCACCGGCCCGGGACCGAGCAGCACGGGCACGTGCAGCGTCCCGTCCTGCTCGGTCCAGGTTTCGTCACCGCTGAGGAACTCGATGACGGCACGAGGCCCGCCTACGGCCCCCGCGCCTCTCGTCCCCTCCGGGCCGCCGGCGGGACCGGCAGCCGGAGCCCTGTGCACCGCCGGGTCGCCGGCGGAGGTGAGGGGGGTGAAGACGTGTTCCGCCGGCTCGCCGGGAGCCGGAGCACCAGTCCCTTGCACCGCCGGGTCGCCGGCGGGGGTGGGGGTGCTGGGGTGGTTCGCCGCCGGGTCGCCGGTGGCGGTGGGGGTGGGGGTGGGGGTGCCGGTGTCGTTCGCCGCCGGGTCGCCAGTGGCGGTGGGGGTGCTGGGGTGGTTCGCCGCCGGGTCGCCGGTGGGGGTGGGGGTGCTGGGGTGGTTCGCCGCCGGGTCGCCGGTGGGGGTGGGGTTGCCGGGATTGTTCGCCGCCGGGTCGCCGGCGGGGAGAAGCAGGGCGGGGTCCGCGTACATGGCCGGGTCGCAGACCGGGACGAGGGTCCGGGGCGCGGGTCCGGCCGTCACACGGGTCACGCCGGCCCGTGTGAGCCCGCGCAGGGCGGGGCCCGTCGCCGTGGCCGGGCCGCGCAGCTCGACCGTGGCCCGGCACAGGTGGGCGAACGCCGCGTACGGGTCGTCGAGGCGGGCGGTGAGGCGGGCCAGGGTCTCGGCGTGGCGGGCGGCGTGCTCCGCCGCGGGCTCCGGTGCGGTGAACGCTGCCGGGTCGAGCAGCAGACCGCTGTCCCGGAGCCGGTTGATCAGGTGCCGTACCGCGGGCCGGGCACGCTCGGTGCCGAACACGGCGACCAGGGCGTCCTCGGTCGTGCCCCGCTCCAGCAGCGGCACGCAGCCGTCCGCCACGGCGTACATCAGGTCCGAGCCGCGCAGCACGAACTGCCCGCGCGCCCCGCTGAAGTAGACGCCCCCCGGCACGGGTGCGTAGTGCAGCCCGGGCCGGGCCCTGAGCGGCGCGGTGCCCGCGTCCGACGACGCGGCCGTACCCCTGTCCAGATCGGTCACGGTCATGACCGCGCTCCTTCCCGTTCCCCGTTGTTCGCCGGGTCGTACACGAACCGTCCCCCTGCCGTCCGCCCGACCTCGAGCACCCACTCCGTCGCGTGCGTGCCGTTCGTGACGCCGGGCAGCGCCTCCTCCAGGTAGCTCGCGCCGTCCCCGCGGCGCTCCAGCATGCGGGGCAGGACCCGCACCGCGAGGGCGCTGGACAGGTCGACGTACTGCGGCTTCTGCTGGAGGCGCTTGGACTGCACATCGGGTGCGCCCACCGACAGCGGGCCCTCGTCCTCGGGCGCCGACTTGATGACGACCTCCTCGGGGACCCCGTACCGGGCCCGCCACGCCGTCAGCGCGAGGAGCCGGTCGTGCTCGTCGGGCCCCGCGGCCACCGCCGTGTCCAGTTCGGCGCCGCCGTACCAGCGCCGCCGTCCGATCAGGACGTCCCCGACGGCCATGCGCGGAGCGACCCTGGTGTGGCGGCCGTCCCACGCCGTGGCCGCGTGCCAGGAGTTCGGCAGGCTGTTGAAGAGCCGGCCGCTGATCACCAGGCCGGAGGCCACCGACAGCGGGGGAGGGAACAGCCCCGGGTGGCCGGTGCCCAGCGGCAGCACCCGCAGCGGCACGCCGTCCGCGTCCTCGACCCGCAGCGTGTCGCTCTGCGGGTCGTGCGCCAGCCGCAGGGCGAACCAGTCCTCCGGGGTCAGGCCGCCCGGCAGCACGGGGGTGTGGGCGTTGACGTTGAGGCGGTGCAGCCCCAGGTCCTCGGTGATCCGGGTGCCGTCGTGGCCGTAGAAGCGCCGCAGGTGCTCGGCGAGGCGGGGCAGGGCACGGCCGCCCTGGCGGTGGTCCGCCTCCAGGAAGCGTGCGTACAGCATGCCGTGGCCCGGCAGCCCGTCGTTCAGGACGAGCTTGTCGCCGGCCTGCTGGAGCAGGACGCCGTAGATGAGCGGGTCACGGCGGAAACGGTCGGGCAGGGCCCGGGTCAGGTCGGCGACGTCCGCCGCCGTGAGCGTCAGGGTGTCCTGACCGGCCTGGGCCGTCTTGGTGAGGAGGGCGTGCACCTCCTCGGACAGTTCGCGGCGCAGGAGGTACATGCGTTCCAGGCAGCCGTCCGCCGGGCCGATGCCGGCCAGCGCGGCGGCCTGTCCGGTGCCGTCGGGCCCGTACACGGCGGCCATCGCCGCGGCCCGCCGGGACACCTCCCCGACGATGAACGGCGCGTGCTCGGCAAGCGGTACGTTCGCCCCGGGCCCGAACCGCTCCACGAAAGCGGCGGTCATGAGGACCCGTACGTCGTGCAGCCAGTCGAAGACGGTCAGTAGCTCCACCGCGGGGCCGAGACCGGCCAGCGGGGCGTGCCAGTCGGAGGACGCCACCTTCAGCGGCGGCATGACGTAGTCCTCCTCGACGGTGATGTGGGCCGGGCGGCCCGCCGCCTGGCTGAACCGGCCGAGGTCCGCGCGCAGGCCGGCCAGTGCCGGGCCCCGCTCGGCGGCGGGGACCTGCGTCACCCGCGGCAGGCCGGTGCGGACGCGGTCCGCCAGTTCCCGCACGGCGGCGGCCTGTCCGGTCGCGGGCAGGCCGGGAGTGAGCAGCTCGTCGTAGTCGGCGGAGCCGGCCCGGTCCTCAGGCTGGTTGAACGTGCACAGCACGCCCTGCCGCAAGGCCTGCCGTACCCGCCGGTCGGCGTCCTCGGCGGAGCATCCGGCGCGCTCGGCGACGTGGGCGACGACGGCCGGGAACCTGCGCGGCCCCATGGACAGCGCGTCGAGCAGGTCACCGGCGGGCCCGTCGAGCGGGACGGCGAGGCGGTGCATGCCCTGCTCGGTGAACTTCAGGAAGTACAGCTTGCCCGTCTCGGGGTCGGGAGCGGAGGTGGGCGGCATGCCCACCCACAGCCCGGTCAGGTCCGTGCCGTCGTCGGCGGGCAGGCCGCCGAGCACGTAGTGGAGCATGACCCGGTCCAGGCCCGGCACGGCGCGCGCCCCGGTGAAGGACACCTCGCCGGGGCGTACGGCCTCCGGGTCGGTGGCGGGGGCGGGTTCGGCGATGCCGACCGCGGTGAACCGGGAGAGCGGGCTGGTGCGCACCATGGCCCGGGTCACGTACTGGATGAGGCCGCGCTCGGACTTGCGGGTGCGGGCCGAGACCTTGCCGGGGCCCTGGACCGCGGCGCGGTAGCGCTCGGCCTCCTGGTGCACCTCGGGGGCGACCAGGGCGAGGGAGCACAGCAGATCCGCGTCGCCCAGCAGGCCGGCCAGGACCGCTCGTTCGCGGTCGGCCGCGGCCGGGTAGCGCTGGATGATCGTGGCGCGCAGCCGCTCCCGCTCGGTGTGCGCGGCCAGCCAGCGGGCCACCGAGGGGACCTCGGCCGCGGGGGTCTTCTTCGGCGCCCGGCCGTTGTGGATGGCGCGGCGCAGCGCGATGAGGTCGCGGCGTTCGGCGTCGGATCCAGCCGCGCCGATCCGCTCGTACAACTCCTGCGAGCACTGTGCGGCGGCCTCGGCCAACTCGGTTTCCACGCCAGCGAGTTCGCGGGTCAGGCGGCGCAGGTCCGGGTCGGCGAGGCGGGCCCTGCGCAGCGGATTGACGCGCAGGAACCACTGGGGTTCGGGGCTTGTCATCGCGGGGCTCCCGTCGGGTCGGTGGGCTGGGCGGTCGCCGCCAGGCGCTCCCGCCAGGTGGTGCCGAGCACCTCGTCGACGGTCTCGGCGAGGGCGAAGCACATGTAGTAGCGCTGCATCGGCGACACCGTGAGCAGCGGCAGGTGCTGGTAGAAGAGGTTCGTCAGAAGGCGGTAGGCGGCGAAGAAGGGCGACGGGGTGCTGATCGCGCCGGAGCCGTGCACGGTCCGGTGGAAGTCGGTGTCCGGCTGCTCGCCTCGCGGCACCGCCGTCGGCGCCCCGGGCGGGCCCATCCGGTCGCGGTCGATCCCCTCGGTGACGGAGTCGAGCAACCGCGCGGTGAGGGTGCCCGCGGCGACGGCGCTGTCCAGCACCCCGGCACTGTAGGCGAACGCGGTGCGCCACTGGGCGGCCGCCGGTGACACCGCGCCGCTCAGCCGCTGCTCGACGACCGCACGGATCAGCGGGGCCTCGTCGGCCAGACGCGCCCGGAAGACGGGCCGCATGTCCTTGCGCGGAGCGGCCCAGGCGAGGAACGCCTCCACGTGCGACCGGGGCGAGAACACCCCGTAGGCCGGTCCGAGGGCGTGGGTGTCGACGAGCGCGGCGAACGCCTCCGCGAGGCGGGCCGTGCCGCTGCCGGGTTCCTCGGCCAGACCCTCGATCATCGACAGGACCGGCGGGGTGAGGGCGCCGTTCACGACGGTGCGCAGCGCGTCGAGGCGCGGCTCGCGGGAGTGCAGGGCGGGGTCGTCGGGGCCGATGCGCAAGACCACGCCGTGCTCACGCAACGGCAGATAGGGGGGCTCGACGGCCTCCAGCCGGCCGAACTCGCGGGCCTGTTCCAGATACACCTCCTCGGTCAGTGCCCGGGACGGGTCGAGGGGGCCGGCGTCGAGTCCGGCCGCGACGGCCGACCAGTCGGCAGGCGCCCCGGGCCCGCCCGGCGCTCCCGCGCCGGCCGGGGCGAGCACGTCGATGTGCGGGCCGTGCAGCCAGCCACGGCGCACCTGTACGCCGGGTATGCCCCGCTCGCCGAGCTTGCGGGCGACCGGGACGACGTACCGGGCCAGCCAGGCCGGTGTCACCGGCATCCGGGTGTGGAGCCGCACCCCCGTCAGGCCGGCGGAATCCGGCCTCACGGCACTGCGCTCCGGAGCGTCAACCCCCATGTCCTTCGCACCTTCCGAGACGAGCGAAAAAAGAGAAAGAAAATCCGAGTCACATCATTGGCGCCGATAATTGGCGACGGAAGAGGAAAAAGCCCGGGCCTTACATAAGTCATCGTTTCCGTGACGTTTCCGCCGCTCGGGCACGACCTCTGTCGCGAGAGGTCGGAACTTCTTCTTCCGTTTTCCGGCGGTCCGTGCGCTGGCCGAAAACGTCCAGGTGGGCGGCGTGGCCGTTGTACTCTCCGCGAATGACGTCTACGCCCCCCACCACACCCCCGGTCCCGTCCGCCTCGGACGCCGAATGCCGCGCGCTCACGCGCACGCTGCGGCGCCGGGGGACCCTCGTGCTCTCCGTGTTCGCGCTGGTGTGGGCCGTCGCGGCGGCCTCCGGGACCGGTTCGGCCACGGACGCCGTACCGGTGGGCATCGAGGCGGCCGCCGTCCTCGTCACGGCGGGGGCGATCTACCTGGGGTACCGCAAGGGCGCCGCGCCCTCGCCGCGGATGGTGAGCCTGCCGGCGAACTGGGCGCGCGGTGTGGGCATCGTCAACACGGTCGAGCTGGTGGCCGTCTTCGCCGTCATCGCCGCGTCCAACGCCTCGGGCCGGCCCGAGCTCATCCCCGTGGGCATCGCCCTCGTCGTGGGGCTGCACTTCTTCCCGCTCGCCCGTCTGTACGACCAGTGGCAGTACCGGTGGACGGCCGCACTGCTGACCGCCCTGTCGGTCGTCGGCCTGGTCCTCGTCGTGGCGGGGCTGGCCGACGAGAGCGTGCGGGTCGTGGTGGGGCTGGGCTGCGCGGTGGTCCTGTGGGGCTCGGCTTACCACCTGGCCGTACGGGGCTGACGAACCCGGGCGCCGTCCGCGAGCGAACGCAAGGATGTGCCCGACCGGCCGGGGCCGGGCAGGCGCATCCTTCTGCGTTCACACCGTTGTGCTCAGGCGGTGACGCGGGTTCAGCAGGCCGAGCAGGTGCTGGAGGACGAGGAGGAGGTGCCGATCGAGCCGCTGGAGGCGCCCATCTCCGGCAGGGCGACGCCGTCGGTGACCTCGAGGGTCTCCAGCTCGTCCGCGTCGAAGCCCTCGAACGCCTGGTCCGCGTCGTTGTTCTTGATGCCGTCGATGCTCATGTCGTGGTCCTTCCGGTAGTCCTGGTGGGGTGGGTCAGCAGGCCGAGCAGGTGCTGGAGGACGAGGAGGAGGTGCCGATCGAGCCGCTGGAGGCACCCATCTCCGGCAGGGCGACGCCGTCGGTGACCTCGAGGGTCTCCAGCTCGTCCGCGTCGAAGCCCTCGAACGCCTGGTCCACGTCGTTGTTCTTGATGTCCTTGGCGGTCATTCCGTGTTCCTTCCACTGTGTTCAGGAATTCCGGGGACGGAATTCCCGGCCTTCGTCACTGGCGGCCTTCCGGAATTCTTGGGATCCCGTCCGGCTGTGACTCCATAGTGCTCGACCGGCCACCCCGGCACCAGAGTTTCCGGGCGGCGGCTGACATTTATCACGGCCCGAATGACTTTCCCGTAGCGCCCGGCTTTTCGGCGGCATCGAGCGGAATAGCCCATTCAGGGCTGTTGACCATGTGCCATTCCTCGCCGGGGTCCTCGGGGAGCGCGGTGTCCGCGGCCGGCGTGCCGAGCAGGAAGTCGCCGACCGAGGACTCCTGGAGGTAGTCCAGGCCCAGGACGCGGGCGGACAGGTCGGCGTCGCCGTTGCCCAGTCCGCAGGGCGCCAGGCCCATCGCCGTGGCCACCAGGTACATGGTCTGGTAGAGCACCCCGGTGTGCCGCAGGGTCGTGGCGTACGCCATGGCCCGGTACTTCCACGCCATGCGCTGGAACCGCGAGGTCACGGTGAACAGCACGTCGGGGCGCACCTCGAAGCCCACCGCCCGGGACGCCACGCCCAGCAGCGACCGCCGGTCGGCCTCCGCCTCGTTGAGCAGGACGAGGCGGTGCGCGTACGAGTCGTAGTGGTAGATGCCCGGTGCCAGCCCCTGACAGCGCAGCACGGTGACGTACAGCTCCAGCTCGTACAGCGAGCCGCCGCTCGGGTAGGGGCGGGAGACGACCTCGTCCCGGTCGGGCGCATGCGGGCCGGGCGTGTGGTGGACGCGCACCCGCTGCACCCGGTACAGGAACTCGCCGAGCTCACGTGCCGTCAGGGCTCTCGGTCCGAAGGTGCGGTGAGAGCGGCGGGTCTCGACGGCGGCGGTCAGGGACGGGTCACGCGCTTCGATGTCCGTGCGCCGCGGCCGGTACAGGTCGGTCGCAGGCCCGCGCGGCGCCGTCTTCACGGCGGGCTGCGGGTCGATCGTGCCCCGGTGGGGGTAGACGGCGCCGAAGACCCCGTCGTAGCGACCTGAACGGATGCGCGAGTGGAACAACAGGTCGTGGAAGTCCCACTGCCGCAGCACCGGTTCGGTGTCGGAGGCGAACGTACCGTCCGGGCCGGCGAGTTCGGCGAAGCCCGGACCGACGAGGTGGGCCAGGGCGCAGAGGACCTCCGCCTCGCTCAGCCCGGTCCCCTCACCGGCCAGGGCGGCCGACACCGGCTGACCGAGGGCGGCGACGAGTACGCGGGCGGCCCGGTCCGTGAGCACGGCGCGGAACTTCACGAGCGGTGACTCGAGGACCAGCACGCCCTCTCGGGTACGGCAGAACGCGAACCGCGAGAGCCGGACCCGGGCGTCGGCGGCCACGGCCGTGACCTGGTGGCGGGCGTCGCGGGCCGTCGGCTCCAGGCGGATCAGCTCCCGGCGCGACGGCGGTGCGTCGTGGGTGAGGACGCTGTGCGCCAGCAGAGGCGCGGCCCGCTCCAGCAGGGCGTCGGCCCGGCCCCGCTCGGCGTCGCCGAGGCCCTCGTACAGTTCCCCGCGCGGCAGCGGTCCCTCGGCCAGCCGGTGCAGGACGGTGCGCAGCGCCCCGCGCACCGGCCGCAGGGCGAGCGAGGTGACGGGCCCACGCAGTACGGCGGTGTCCGTGCCGTCGTCGAACGTCACGCGCACATCGGTGCGCAGCGCCCGGGCGCTGGGCTCGGGGGGATTTTCCGTGGACGCGGGATTCATCTGGCCTCCGGTGCTCGTGCTCGGCTTCATGGACCTGTCGAAAACCACTCTGACCCCCGCTACACCCGTCCCCTCCCCGACGGCCGCACAGAATGACAGTCACCATTCCCGGTCATGACCGAGGTCATGGAATACGTGACAGATGACAGGGGCGGACACCGTTCGCTCGGACATTCGGCGCCCAAAGCGCATGCTCGGAACACGAATTCGGTATTCCCGACGAGAAGGAAAACCTCGTGTTCACACGTCGACATGCGATACGTCTGGGTCTGACCACCGGCGCCGTCGGGGCGGTCGGCGCGGCGGGCGGGGTCTTCCGGACGCTCACCGCGGGACAGCCGGCCGCGGCCGCCGAGCACCGGCCGGTCACCGTTCCCGTCGCGGCCCCGGCGGCAGGCGCGGCGGGAGCGGTGGAGCCGTTCTCGGTGCCCCTGACCGTTCCACCGGTTCTGGCGCCGTACCGCAGAACCAGAACCGCCGACCACTACCGGATCACCATGCGCCGCGCCGGCGTGGAGATCCTGCCCGGCACCCGCACCGACGCCCTGACCTACAACGGATCGTTCACCGGCCCCACCATCCGCGCCCGCACCGGCCGGACCACCGTGGTCCAGCAGGTCAACGCGCTGGACATGCCGACCTCCGTGCACCTGCACGGCGGCAACAACCCGGTGGAACACGACGGCGGGATGACGGACACCATCGCGCCCGGGCGCCGGCGCACCTACGTGTACGAGAACAAGCAGCCCGGTGCCACCCTGTGGACGCACGACCACGCGCACCACATGGAGTCCGAGCACGTCTACCGGGGGCTGTCGGGGCTCTACCTGCTGCGGGACCCCGCCGAGGACCGGCTGGGGCTGCCGTCCGGCCCGTACGACATCCCCCTGGTCCTGCGTGACGCGCACTTCGACGACGACGCGCAACTCGTCTACACGATGGACGACTCGGAGAACCGCACGACGATCCTGGTCAACGGCAGGCCCTGGCCGTATCTGAGGGTCGAGGGCCGCAAGTACCGATTCCGGCTGGTCAACTCGTGCAACCTGCGCATCTTCGTCCTGGCGCTGTCCGACGGCTCGGCCACGCAGCACCCCGTGCAGCAGATCGGCACGGACGGCGGGCTGCTCGCCGCCCCCGCCGAAACCCCGGTCATCGTCCTGTCGCCCGGCGAACGCGCCGACGTCGTCGTCGACTTCGCCCGGTACGCGCCCGGCACCCGCCTCACCCTCGCCAACATGCTGGGTCCGGGCCCGATGGAACGGGTCGGGCAGGTCATGCGGTTCGAGGTGGGCGAGCGGACCGCCGACGACAGTCGGGTCCCGGACACCCTCGCCACGCTGCCGGCGCTGCCGAGGCCGACGGTGGAACGCTCCTTCGACCTCTCCATGGACGAGCCGGGTTCCGGAGGCCACCAGGCCTACATCAACGGCAGGACGTTCGACCCGGACCGCATCGACACGCACATCGAGTGGGGCAGCACCGAGGTGTGGACCGTGACCAACAAGAGCGCCACCGTCCCGCACAACTTCCACACCCACCTGGTGCAGTTCCGCATTCTGGAGCGTGACGGACAGCCGCCGTATCCGGCGGAGACCGGCTGGAAGGACACCGTGCTCCTCTTCCCCGGTCAGAGCGCGAAACTCCAGCTCACTTTCGACTCACACCGCGGCGTGTATCCGTATCACTGCCACATGATCGACCACAGCGCCATGGGAATGATGGCGCAGATGAAGATCGCCTGATTTCCCTCGCATTTCTTCTCACCCTGAACGGGGCGAGTGAATGGTTCGAGAGGAGGACCATGACCACCGAAACGATTCCACGGCCTTATGCGCGCCGTGTCCTCGCCGCGCTGGAGCGGGACCCGGACCGGGTCGTGCTGCACCGGCCGGACACGACGGTGACGGCGGGCGCGTTGCGGGCGTCCGTTCTGGGCAGTGCCGCGCTGCTGCGCTCCCAGGGCGTCCGCCCCGGCACCACCGTCGCGATCCTGACGGGTCCCAACCATCCGCTGATGCTCAGTGCCCGGTACGCCGTGCATCTGCTCGGCGCCACCTCCGTGTACGTCCGCTCGATGAATCCGCGTACGGACACCGAGACCTTCTCGATCGCCACCCAGGCCGGGCTGCTGCGGGACCTCGGGGTGTCGCTGCTGCTGGTGGACGACACGGACGAGGAGAGCGCGGCCCGCGGCCGATGGCTGGCGCGGCGGCGACCCGGCCTCACCGTGCGGGCGATCCCGCGCACGGCACTGGGCCACGACAGCGTGCCGCCGGCACAGCCGCCGCGGCCCGACGACCTGGCCGTCGTCGACTTCACCAGCGGCAGCACCGGCCGCCCGAAGATGGTGGCGCAGCGCTACGGGACCCGCGAGCACCTCGTCGCACGGCTGGCCGACGGCCTCGACCCCCGGGGACCGGCCACGCTGCTGTCCGTCACCCCGGTCAGCCACACCACGGCACCCATGGCCGACGCCGTGCTGTGCGGGGGCGGCACGGTCGTGCTCCACGACGAGTTCGACACCGACGCCACACTCCGGGCCATCGCCGGACTCGGCGTCACCGACGTGTACCTGGCGGTGCCTCACCTGTACCGGCTGCTCGACCACCCGCACATCACGTCCTACGACCTGTCGTCCCTGCGCCGTGTCACCTACAGCGGCACCCCCGCGGCCCCGGAGCGGGTCCGTGAGGCGGTACGGATTCTCGGCGACGTACTCATCCAGGTGTACGGGACCACGGAGGCGGGCGGCATCAGCAGTCTGACTCCGCTGGACCACCGGGAGCCCGAACTGCTGGGCTCGGCCGGCCGGCCCTTCCCCTGGGTGCGCGTCGACATCCGGGCACCCGACTCCGGCGCGCCGCTGGGCCGGCGCCAGACCGGCGAGATCTGGGTCAACTCCCCGACCGTGTCGGCGGGTTACCTGGACGACACGGAGCTGACCGCGGCCACGTACCGGGACGGCTGGCTGCGCACCGGCGACCTCGGGCACTGGGACCGCTACGGCTATCTGCGCCTGGACGGCCGGGTCGGCGACGTCATCAAGCACGGCGGCCTCAAGCTCGACCCGGCCGCCATCGAGGCAGCGCTGCTCCAGCATCCGCAGGTGCGGCAGGCCGCCGTGTTCGGCGTACGGGACGCGGATCTCGTGGAGCAGGTGCACGCCGCCGTCGAGCTGCACTCGGGTGCCGGTCACACCTCCTGCGACCTGCGGGACTACGTCGCGGCGACGCTCACCCCCGAACACGCCCCGGTCAGCGTCTCCGTGTGGCCCGAACTGCCGCTCACGCCGTCCGGCAAACCGGACCGGGCCCGGCTGCGCGGGATGACCGCACCCGTGCGGACCCGGCCCGCGGGGCCCGTGCCCGCGGCACCACCGCCCGCCGAGGCACGCGGCACGGGCCCGCCCGGCGCCGGCGGGGTGCCGGGCGGCTCCGCCGGACCAGACGCCCGCGGGCGTACCGATCCGCGCAACAGAAAGGGCATCCCATGACCGGATTCGGGCACTTCGCCAGGTCGCTGAGGCTGCGGCGGCTCTACCGCCACAGCACGGCCGGCCTGATGATCACCCCGCTCGACCACTCGATCAGTGACGGGCCCGTGGTGCCCAAGGGCACGAGCCTCGATCACCTCGCCGGGCAGCTCGCCGCCGGCGGCGCGGACGCGGTCGTCGTGCACAAGGGCAGCGTCCGCCACATCAGCCCGGAGCGGTTCGCCGCGATGTCGCTGATCATCCATCTCAACGCCTCCACCAGCCAGGCGCTCGACCCCGACGCCAAGTACGTGGTGACCCAGGTCGAGGAGGCGCTCCGGCTCGGCGCGGACGCGGTCAGCGTCCACGTCAACGTCGGCTCGGACGACGAGCGGCAGCAGATCGGCGACCTCGGGCGGATCGCCGACGCCTGCGACCGGTGGAACCTGCCGCTGCTCGCCATGGTGTACCCGCGCGGCCCGAGGGTCACCGACCCGCGCGACCCGGCGCTGGTCGCCCACGCGGTGACGGTCGCCGCCGACCTGGGCGCGGACCTGGTCAAGACCGTCTTCCTCGGTTCGACCGCGGAGATGCTCGACCTGACCGCCACCTGCCCGGTGCCCGTCCTGGTCGCGGGCGGCCCCGCGATGCCCACCGAGGAGGACGTGCTCGCCTACGTCCGTGACGCCCTGGCGGGCGGCGCGGGCGGGGTGGCGATGGGCCGCAACATCTTCCAGGCCTCCGACCCGCGCCGGCTCGCGGCCGAGGTGGCCCGGCTGATCCACCACTTCCCGGAGCAGCACTTCGGCCCGGTGGCGTTCCCGGCCACGGCCGGGGCGCCCAGGGACGAGCGGCTGACCCCCGACCACCTGGACGCCCCTGCCCGTTTCGGCGCGCCCGGCTCACGCATCGCAACCGAGACCCACCACCTCTCCGACCTTTCACATCCGACAGGAGGTCCGCACCATGACGGACGCAAAACTGTGCTGGCTTGACATCCGGGGCGCCGGCACCGCTACCGGGGCCGTGCTCGAAGAGGCCCTGCACCAGCGCATCGACGGCATCGTCGCCGCTGATCCGGCCGCCTTCACGGGGCTGCCGCCCACCGTCCGCAAGGTCCTGCTCTACGAGGACGGGCTCGACGCCGTCCCCGCGGACCTCGGCGCCGCCGACGTGGTGGTCGTGCCCGGTCCCCGGGAGGAGCGTGCCGCGCTCCAGGAGGCCCACCCGGACGTCGAGTTCGGCCGGTACGTCGAGATCGTCGACGCCGACACGCTGGAGGACGCCTGCCTCGCGGCCCGTCTGGAGCCGTGGAGCGTGCTCGACTTCCGCGACCCCACCAAGATCCCGCTGGAGATCGTGATCGCCGCGGCCACCGGTGCGCCCGGCTCGATCATCACCACCGCGTCCAACACCGAGGAGGCCGAGATCATCTACGGCGTCCTGGAGCTCGGCTCGGACGGGGTGCTGATGCGGGCGAACGCCGTCGGAGACGCCACCGCGCTGCGTACCGCGGCGAGCGCGCGGGGCGGCGAGATCGACCTGGTGGAGCTGACTGTCACCCGGACCACCCACATCGGCATGGGGGAGCGGGCCTGCGTCGACACGACGACCCACTTCCGCAAGGACGAGGGCATCCTGGTCGGCTCGCACTCCAAGGGCATGGTGCTGTGCGTCAGCGAGACCCACCCGCTGCCGTACATGCCGACCCGTCCGTTCCGGGTCAACGCGGGTGCCCTGCACTCGTACACCGTGTCCCAGCACGGCCGCACCCACTACCTCAGTGAACTCCACGCCGGCAGCAAGGTGCTGGCCGTCGACGTCAAGGGCCGCACCAGGCCCGTCAGCGTCGGCCGGGTCAAGATCGAGACCCGTCCGCTGATCTCCATCGACGCGGTGGCCCCGAGCGGTCAGACGGTCAACCTGATCCTTCAGGACGACTGGCACGTGCGGGTGCTCGGCCCGAACGCCGCGGTCCTCAACTCCACGGAGCTCAAGCCGGGCGACCGGATCCTCGGGCACCTGCCGACGGCGGACCGTCATGTCGGTTACCCGATCGACGAGTTCTGCCTGGAGAAGTGACCCTCGCACCCGGACGGACACCAGGCGCCGCAGCGACCGCACGAGCCTGACCAGCGGCCGTACCGACCCGCCCCGCCCCGGCACCCCCCGTGCCGGGGCAGGCGTATGTCCGCCCACCGCCGTGGGGGCTTTCACAGCAACCCGTGTTCCCCGGCGATGCGCGCCGCGTCGAACCGGTTGCGCCCCCCGAGCTTCTTGATGGCCGCCGACGTCAGGTTGCGCACGGTGCCCGCCGCCAGATACAGCTCTCCCGCGATCTCCTTCACGGTCGCACCCCCGGCCGTCAGTCGCAGGACGTCCACCTCCCGCGTGCTCAGCATCGTCTCCCCGACGGCCACGGGCCGCAGCAGCGAGGGGTCCACGGTCAGGCAGCCGCCGGCGACCCCCATGAGCGTCGTGACGAGCTGGGGCAGCCGGGCGTTCTTCGGTACGACACCCAGGGCGCCGGCCGCCACGGCCCGGTCCACGACCGACGGCGTGGCCGCTCCCACCATCAGGGCGACCCCGCACTTGGGGTGCCGGCTGCGCACGTCGGTGGCGACCCGCAGAGCCTTGCCGGCCATGGTGGACTCGCCGAGCAGCAGCACCGTGGGCCGGTGCCGTTCGACGGCCGGCTGGACGGCGTCGCACGACGTGGCCAGCCCGACGACCTCGAGCCCGTCGACGCCGTTGAGCGTCTCGGCGAAAGCCTCCAGCACGAGTTGGTGATCACCTGCGACGACTATCCGTATCGACATGCTCGACCCCCGTACGGTGCAACAGAACGAACTTGGGAAACCATTCAGTGGGCGGACCTTCAGCAGCTGTGGCGGCGGTCGTTCAGCCGGGTCAGCCGCTCCACCACCGCCTGGGCCGCCTTCTCGTGGCTGACGCCGTCGAGGCCGGTGTCGACCTCGATGTGCTCGGCACCGGCCGGCAGGGACGCGGCGACCGCGTCCGACAGGGCACGGAAGCTGGCGGTCAGCCCCTCGCTGCCGGGTTCGGACGGGATGACCACGACACTGGCGGTCACCGGCCCGAGGTCGGCGGCGATCTGGCCGGGCAGCGCCCGGAAGGACTCCGGCCGTTCCACATCGGCCTGGTACGGCAGGGCGACCAGCCCGATACCGGCCAGTTCCTTGCACAGGAACGCCGCGTTGGTGGCTGCGTCGCCGTCGCGCCCCGGGTGTCCCGCGCCCACCACCGCCACCGCGGCCCCGAGCGCACACAGCTGACTGGTGACACGACGGCCGGCCCCGGTGGTGGCATCGACGACAAGGACGACACAGCCGTGCAAAGGCGGAAGTACACGAGCGACTGTGTGCGACACCGGAACTCCTGAACGGGTAACGTGGCCAATATGTGAACGATTCATGGGGGCGCTCGCCGGGTCCCCCGTCCCGCCGTGACCGCGCCCGACCGAGCGCGATGGTTCGGCTCACACATGTGGTTGAAGGGGGAAACACCACGTGGAAGAGGTTGCGCCACTCGATCAGCAGACCCTCGCGGTGTACCGCGCGATCCTGTTCCACAAGGAACACGATCCGGACAAGCTCGCCGAACTCCTCCGCATCGCCCCCGGTGACGTGGACAAGGCCCTCGTGCGGCTGTCCGACCTGGCGTTGCTCGCCCCCTCCCGGGACTTGCCCGGGACGCTGCGTGCCGTCAACCCGTCGCTCGGCCTGAAGGTCCTGCTCCAGCGGGAACAGGACGAACTGGCCTGGCGGCAGCAACGCATCGAGCAGAACCGGGCGGCGCTGGCCGCTCTCGCCGCCGAGTACACGGCGTCAGGCGGGTCCGGCTCGGACGGCACCGAACAGCTCGACAACGTCGACGAGATCCGCATCCGGCTGGAGGCGCTCGCGGAATCGTGCCAACAGGAGTCCCTCGTCTTCCATCCCGTGGGCGGCCTGACCAAGGAGGCGATCGACGCGTCCCGGCCGCTGAACGAGCGGGCGCTGGCCCGGGGTGTCCGGTTCCGTTCGATCTACCTGGACAGCGCCGTCAACGACCGCGTGACCAAGGCGCACGCCCAGTGGATGGCGGAGCACAACAGCGAGATACGTACGTCGCCGACCCTGCCGATGCGGCTGCTGATCATCGACACCACCGCGGCGATCGTGGCCAACCTGCCCGGCCAGACGGGTCCCGCGGCCCTGCTGTTCCACAGCCGGCCCGTGGTGCTCGCCATGCGGGCGCTGTTCGAGGCGTACTGGGAGCACGCGACCCCCTTCCATCAGGAGCCGTCCCCCGCGGACGACCCGCACGGGCTCACCCCGCAGGAACGCAAGCTGCTCCAGCTGCTGGCCACCGGCCTCACCGACGAGGCGGTGGCGCGGGCCCTCGGCATCGGCGTGCGCACCGAACGGCGGATCATGGCCGAGCTGATGGAACGGCTCGGCGCGTCCAGCCGCTTCGAGGCCGGGGTGCAGGCCACCCGCCGGCAGTGGATCTGACAGGCGGACCCGGCCCGCGGACCACCGATGCTCACCGCGAGTCGCCCCGGTGGTCCTCGGGCAGCGGGGACCAGGTGAAGTCCTCGGGCCCGTGGGCCGGCAGCGGGGACCAGGTGAAGTCGCCGGGCAGGCCGGGGAGGTGCGGCAGCTGCCCGGTGACCGGGGCGAGTGCACCGATCGGCGACGGCGGCTGCCAGGTGAAGTCCTGAGTCGAGGCCGCCGTCTCCTGCGCAGGGCGGTCGGCGGCCTGGGCGGGCGTGGCCCAGGCGAGGGTGGCCAGTACGGCCGTGGCCAGGGCGGCGCCCGCGGTACAGCGGTTGATGATGCGGTTCATGGCTGGTCTCCATTCCATGCGTGAGGCAGTGTCGTTGCGACGATGCGCATGGAGCCAGATGTGCTTTCAGCTCCCCCGGGCCGGTCCGCGTCCCCCGCGTTCCCGGCCGCTGAGAAGAGACAACCACCACGACACACCTGCTGTCCGCTTCCGGTCGGGCCAGGAAGCTGCCTGGCAGGGAGTTGCCCCGAAGCCGTCGTCGGAGCAGCGATCGAGCGAACACGATCGGAGGCGCCTGCTCCCCCGTCCGTGGCCGAGGCGAGCAGGCCACCCGCGACACCGCGAGCGGCCTGCTGCTCAAGTCCGACCCAGTGACTGCCCGTCAGCCCTCTTCACCCGCACGGCGCCTGCGCGCGAAGTAGACCGCGGCGGTGCCGGCCACCACGACCGCGAGACCGGCACCCGCGAGGACGGGAGCGTTGCTCGACGCGCCGGTCTCGGCGAGATTCCCGTTCGTGGTCGGGGCGTTCGCCCCCGTGTCCGTACCGGACCCGGGCGTGGCGGACTGGCCGGGTGTCGGGGACTCGCCCGCACCGGACGGGGCCGACTCGCTGGGGGCCGGGGACGCGCCCGGCGCGGGCGCGTCGTTCTTGGCGAGCACCGCGGCGAAGACGCCCGCGATCACCTGATGGCCGTCGGCGTTGGGGTGGGGGTCCTTCTTCGGCGTGCACGCCCACGTCAGCTGACAGATCTTGGCCACGTTCGCCGGCACCTCGCCCGCGCCGGGCACGTTCACCATGGTGGTGAAGTCCTGGGAGGAGAACGCCCCGGCCACGTCCGCCACCTTGAAGCCGGTGGACTTGTACACCTGGCCGATGCCCGTGTTGCCGGCCTCGATCAGGGGTGCCGACTCCCTGGCGGCCTGCTGCCCCTGAGCACCCAGCAGCCAGGCCGCCAGGAAGGGGTTGTAGTACGTCGAGCCCACGAACTGGGTGTTCGTCGTGCCCGCCTGGCGAAGCGCGCCCGTGATCCGGGCGAGGTTCTTCCCCATGGTCTGGCTCGCGCTGTTCAGGCACGCCCCGTCGAGGCTGCCGGCCGGGCCGACGCATGCCTGGATGTCGTTCGCGCCCACGCTGAGGGTCACGTAGGCGACCTTGCCGTGGTGCTGGGCCAGGGCCTTCAGGGCGGCGTCCAGTTGGGACTTGGCGTTCGGGTAGGCGCACTTTCCGCCGCTGATCAAAGACTCGGTGGTCTCACCGGTGCAGCCGAGGCGTATGTGCTTCAGTCCGGGAGTGTGCTGCTTGAGCCGCGCGTAGAGCTGGTCGGTGTAGGCGGCGTCGGTGTCCTTGTCGACGTCCGGCTGGTAGCCGGTGGCCAGGGAGTCACCGAGCGAGATGTAGTACGTGGTGTCCGTGTCGTTGGTCGCCTCGTCGGCGGCGGCCAGACCGGGCGTGCTCAACACGATCGTCAGAGTCGAGATGGCCAGCCCGGGGCCGAAACGCTTCAGGGATCTCATCACTTACGTGCGCTTTCCAGTTATGGGAGGGGGGACGCCGGAAGACATGGCGTGAGAAAGGGAGAAGCAGCGAACTCAGCCGCTGCGGTTGGGGGCACCCGAAGAACGCCTTGTGAAGGCTTAGGTGGGATGACTGCCTCCGTGAGATTGCGGGTTCTGCCCGACTTCTTTGCGGAGGCTTGGGCGTCAATCTAGCGGCCGAGTCACTGTTTTGGGTATGGCGGGGCGACAAAGTGGCGGCCGATATGACACGTGTAACTCCCAGAAAGGTCCCATGAATCAGTACGTGGTGACGGGACCTGTCAGTAGCTTTCCTGTCAGTGATCGACTTTGCCGGAAGTGGTCAGCACGCCCCGTGCTCTGCGGAGCGCCGCCGCCGGCAGGGCACATGGCGAGGGCGGGACCCGAAGGCCCCGCCCGATCCGCAAAAGACCCCAGCTCAGGGCCACACAAGGCAATAAGGCTGATGCCCCGCCTCATGCAGGCGATGCGAGAAGTCCTGCCACTCGTGCAGCGATTGGAAGAGGCGGGGTTGTGACCTGTGCATTCTCGGTGAAACGTGCGTTGACCTGCGGGAACTCGTCTCGGTAGTTCTCACGGGTCAACGCCGTTTCCCAGGCTCATGTGCCCTGGATGTGCCCTCCGGGGACGTGGCTGGGGAGGCGCGTTCAGGCCCAGCTTTCGCGCCTAGGGCGCCGTGATGAGGGCAGTGATGCGGAGAAGGATCCCAGTCGGGCAGTGTCCGCGAGGCGTCTTGAGCTGTTTGGTGGGTGTACCCGTACGCATACGGCTTGGATGAACGCGGGGCCGCTGCATGCGGTCGAATCCCAGTGAGGCAGGGTGGGGGCCATGGTGACCTTGGCGAGTTCCCTGACGGGCGGTTCTGTGCGGGAGGCTTCTCGCGCCTTGCTGGAGCCGGGCGGGCAGGCCCGAACTGTTTCTGTCTTCGGGACCGAGGCGCTGTGCTTCTACCGTCTGAACGAGGGCGAGCATGCGCGGCGCGAGGAAGTCTCCGCCGCCCGAGTGGATAAGCTGCCCGATCTTGAGTGCCTGCTGACACTCCCGGTGGGCGTTCCTGTTCCGCTGCAATCGCTGGACTCGCCGGCGCGGCGGGCGGTGCGAGGGCTGCCGTCGGGAGCGGTGGAGCGAGACCGGAAGACGGTCACCCGACGTGCCGTGCGGCCCCTGCAGGTGGATCTTGCTGTGGTTCGCGCTTCCGGGTGGCGCCAGGGCCTTGAGCGAGCGGGCCAATTTGCTCCCTTCTGCCGCCGGGCCATGCTCTTGGACCGTCTTCCAGCCCGACTGGATGAGGTCCTCGTCGAGGCCGACTTCTACGGCATCGGCGTGTTCGTCGCCTCTGGAGACGAGGTCGAGCTGGTATTGGAGCCGGAGGACTACAGACCGCCCCGGCACACCGCTGCGGCCTGGTGGTTCGTCGAGGATGTGTATCAGCGCCTACGCTCGGCGGCGGCTGTCTGAGCCGGTGTCTTGGCGGTTTCGGGAGCGGTCAACGCCCATCGATCGAGCTGCGCCGGAGGCTTGAACGCCTTCGGCTGCCTGATGGACGTGTTGATCAGTTCGTACTGATCGAGAGCTTTACGGCAGCGGTCGAACCACCACTGCTGGCGTGCTGTGCCGGGCTTGACCGAAGTCAGGGCACGCAGCCACTCCATGAGGACCGCGACGTTGTGTGCCGCCGCTGCGGCAGGAAGCTCGCCGCGGTTGCTTGTGAAGGCGTCCAGTGCGAGCTTGCCGACACAGGCCGAGCAGAAGCAGACCGGAGCTTCGGCGCCACCGTAACGCTTGGCGATCGACTCACCCAGGAAGAAGGCCATCAGGTCGGGGAAGAGAACGTGCGGTGACTGGACGGGGATGCTCTTGTTGGTCTGCGCTTTTTCGCCGGGGGCGACGACGTGCCGGTAGCGGCTGCTGGCGCCGAAGGCTGTGAAGGCGGCACCGAAGGCCAGCGCGCCGAACGCCGCGAGATCCGTGCGTAGCAGGGCAGCCCCGGGGACTTCCTCGATGACCTGCTTGAGATGGCTTACGGCCTTGGCGTAACGCGCCAGGGGGTCCATCTGTCCGCCCAGCATGATGGCCTTCGGCCCCTTGACCATCCGCAGGTAGGCGATGAGCTGGCGGGTCGATTCCTCGTCGCGTAGCCAGGAGACATCCACCGGAGCGGCGAAGATCACCTCTGGGTCGTCGAGTTCCAGGACACGGGTCACGGCGGCCCGGAGGGCATCGGAGTCCTCGGCCCTGATGTAGCCGGTGGGGGTCATGGGGAGCGTTGCTCCGGCGTCCCGCTGCTCGGCCAGAGACAGTTCCAGGGGATCGTCGAGGAAGAGCGTGGGCTCGACGTCGTAGGGGAAGGGGTTCTCCTCGGTCGCGGCGCTGACCTCGTACACCGCTGGGTCGATCAGGAGTGGAGCGGCGTAGCCCTCCCTGTATCGCAGGGCGCCGGCCTTCTTCACGGCGTCGGTGCCACACAGGATGAGCCCACTGCGTACCGGGTCGACCTGCCCCTGGACGTAGCCGAGCCGGGCGGCGCTGACCTGAATCAGCATGCGGCCCTGCAGACCGTTCAGGCTGTCCGGCCGGTCTGGCGCACCCGCAGCGTCGGGAGGCTCGGTCAGATCGGAGCGCGGACGAGGCAGCGGGGCGGAACGGTCGGTCATGGTCACCTTCGGAAGGCCGGGAATGATGATGAACCGGCGCCCTCGACGTACAGGCGCTGGAAGTCTTCAGGAAGCAGGTGCGCGCAGGCAGCCGCATCCTCCAGAGTCATCTGGCGGTCGGTCAGCAAGGTGTTGACAAGGGCAACGAGGCGCTGCGGCTGCTCAGGGAGGACATCAACAGGCTCTGCGGTCCGGTAGCCGAGCGCTGACATCTCGATCACCAGGGTGCGGTACTGCCACTCGCTGACGGCGTTGAGCGTTTGGGCACGGCGCAGCAGCGCGCTCATGGAGACACCCCAAACCCGCTTCAGCTCCATCAGCTTGGCCAGATCGACGCCGCCGGAGAACGCCTGCCGGATATCGGAGGCAGGCATCAGGAACTCGGCAGCGAAGGCGTCGGCCTGCTTCTCCTGCGTGGACCCTGTGCCCGGCTCGTCATGCATCACCAGGTGACCCAGCTCGTGCGCGATGCTGAAGCGACGTCGGTCGCCCGGTGCCCGGGTGTTGACCAGGAGCAGAGGACGCCCGCCCGCTTCCCACTGGCTTACGGCGTCCAACAGGTCGCTGTCCAGGTCGCGGGTGATCACCAGTGCGCCGGCATTCTCCAGCACCGCGACCATGTCGGGTACCGGACCGGGGGCCACGCTCCACTCCCTGCGGACTCGCCGGGCAGCGTCCTTCGGGGTGGTGAGGTCATCCAGTGGGACCCTGAAGAAGCGATGTGAGACTGGCGGCAATGCCGCTGCGGACGCCAGGCCGTTCAGCTGAATCCGTGAGAGCGCCACATGGGCGTGCACGCGTCGCAGAGCGGAGGCAGTCAGAGCTGCTTTCTTGCGGTGGTGGACCAGGCCCACCCCGATGCCGCTGACCTGCGGATCCAGGCACAGCAACTCAGGAGGGTAGCCAAGCGCGGCAGCGTACAGCTCAAGACGCTCATGTGTGACGACGAGACGACCAGCCTCGGCTCGGCTTACGTAGCCCTGGGAAACCGGCGTGGCGCCGCCTGGCGACACCTTGGTCATAGCCGCGGCGACCTCAGCCTGCGTCAGCCCGCGGGACTCGCGCGCCAGCACGAGCATCCCGGGCTGCGCCTGCAGCTCAGTGATCGCCATACACGACACCACCTCGTATCAGACCTCAAGACAGTAGCACAAAATATTCCGTGACTGATTCGGCATCATATGATGAAAGTAGCGCTGCAAGTGAGGGCCACTCTCTGAACAGTTGATTGTGGGCGCAGCAGCGTTCAGGCAGTGGCAGGGCGCGGTTCGCCGTGGAAGACCTGTCGGGCGTGCCAGTCGCAGTGAACTGCGGCAACAGGGCGAGCACCCGGCTGGGGGCCGATGAGTGGGCGGCCCGCGAGAGCTATGACGTGGTCGCGGGCGGCGGGGCTGTGGCCAACGAAGCGTTGTGACACCAGGATGCGTTGGTCGTCTCCCAGGCCGAGGACGCCCTTGTCGAAGAGCTTGTGGTGCAGCGAGCACAGGCATAGCCCGTTCTCGATCTCGTCGGGTCCTCCGAACGCCCACCAGCGCACGTGGGCGGCCTCCAGCCCGACGGGCACCGCGCCGATCCTGCCGTCGTATCCGCAGAAGGCGCACCGGTACTCGTAGGCGGTCAGCACCAGCTCCCGCATCCTCCGGTCCCGCTGTCTGTGTACGGGCGAGAGTTGCTCGGCCTCCGCCGGCTCCAGTTCCAGGCCGACGGCTTCGCACAGTTCTCGGTGCAGGGAGGGTGGGAAGTGCAGGTCGAGCAGCAATCGCGCCATTCTGCCGAGCAGGTCTGGTTCGCGTCGCAGCGCCGCTCTCAAGTCCGGCGCGAGCTGCCCGGTGGCGCCCGTCTCCCGGAGGTCCCGTATTCCGCTTCCAGGGCTTCCCGGTCCGCGATCGGTGCGCACTTCCCATACGCCGTCGCTCACCAGGTGGTGGAAGGGATAGGCGGGTGTCGTCTTGTTGGGTGGGCCGTACTCGGTCAGGAGGCGCTGCAGGTCCTGTTCCACTGCGGTGTATTGCAGGCCGCTGTCGGCATCATCCTGGAACCGGCCGAGGGCGTACAGGAGCAGCAGCGGCTTGTGCGGAGCGCGGGTACCGCTCCTGGTCCACTGCCTCAGCTTCGCTATCCGCTCCAGCCAGTCCATGGCGGCTGATCGTAGACGGGCCTGCCCGCACACGTGTGGACACTGCTCAGGACGGCTGCATGCCTGAGAACAGGACGCGGGCGTGGTGCGGTTCGGGGGCGATGAAGGCCCCGTGAGCCGTGATATTGAGCCCGAGGCAGGCAGGCTTCGTGCGGTGTCGGTCTGAATCGGTCAGATCCGTTCACAGCGCCAACAGGCTATCTCCACAAGACATAAGATGATGCGCCTGGGTTGGCTGTTGCCCAGGTCGATGTCTGGGGCGAGGCGCCCCTGGTGGCTTGCGTCTGCCCCGAGGCGCTAGGGAACGGAGCGGCTGAGAACGGTGCACCTGCACAGCTTCACCGTGTGCGGATTCCGATCCCTCAAGGACGTCCGTGACATTCCGGTCAGCACACCTACCATCCTCGCCGGCCAGAACGACGGCGGTAAGAGCGCGGTGCTTGCCGCGCTGGCGTTCCTTGTGGGCAATGAGCAGTTGACCGAGGACGATCGTACGTACGAGCTCGACGCTTCGGATGGCGTGGACGTCGATGACTCGGCGCCTCTCCTGCGGTGTTCGACCACATGGGTGGAGGGACAGTTCACCCTCGACCTTTGGGAGTTGCAAACGTTCGGCTTCCCGACCGAGGAGTTGCGCGTACGGCGGCGCGCTGTCAACGGTGAGGACCCCGTCCTTGAGTGCTGGGCGCCGCTCGCGGACGACGAACGACTGCGTGACCCTTCCAAGCTGTCCCTCAACGAGGTGAGAGCCCTCGCCAAGCAGTTGCTCCCTGAGCTGTCGTCCATAAAACGCGGCGACATCGAGCCAGCCCTCTGCAGGTACGGCATGGCTCACGCCTCGGCGTCGGGCTGGGTTCCTGCTCCGAAGGAGATGGAGCGCCGCATGCCCCGGCTGATGCCATTCGACGGGAAGTCGGCCGATCCCGACGCTGCGGTGAAGACCGCGCTGATGGGCCGCTACCAGGCCCATATGGCGGACCCCACGCTTGAGGGCCAGTTGCAGTCGATCGAGGCCGGGATCAAAGAGCGACTTCAGGACGATGCCCGGTCTCTGTGCGAGCACATTCAGAGTCGTTGCGACGACCTCACAGACGTTGATGTCGAGCCTGTGGTCTCGTTCACTCACGGTTTCCGGGGTGCGCCGCTGCGAATCGCCCGTACGAAGGGCGAGACCGTGGGCCTGGATCGTTCCGGCCTAGGTAGCGCACGACGTATCTCCCTGGCGATCTGGGAGTGGAACAGCCAACTGCTCACGCGCGAGGAGTTCGCCGACGTCGACTCCTCAGCTGACCCTGAGGCCGCCGAAGATGTCCCGCCTCCGGTGCAGACGATTGTGATCTACGACGAGCCGGACACACACCTCGACTACGGGCACCAGCGCAAGATCATGCAGCTCATCCGTGACCAGAGCGCGCTGCCCCATGTGAACGTAATCGTCGCCACCCACTCCATGAACCTCATCGACGGTGTCGATATTGCTGACGTCGTGCATCTGCGACTGGAGCGCGGACGGACGGTGATCGAGCGGCTGGGGGCCGACACCCACGACGGCATCGACGTGCACCTGGGGCGCATGGCCGCGGCGGTCGGTCTTCGAAACTCCGTTCTACTGCATGAGCGTTGCTTTCTGGCTGTCGAGGGTGACACCGAACAGCGGGTGATCCCCATGCTGTTCCGACTGTCGGAGGGCCAGTCTCTCCAGTCGGCCGGCATCGCCTTGTGGGCGTGCTTCAACAATGAGGGGGCCCTGCACCTCGCTCACTATCTGGTCGCGCATGGTCGCTCCGTGATGCTCATGGTGGACGCCGACAGCCGCACCTTGCCCAAGGGGCTCTTCAAGGAAGCCCGACTCCAGCAGTTCTTCGGCAGTGCTTTCAGCGACGTTGTCCGTTTCGTGGGCGAGCCGGACGCCTTCAATGAGCTTGAGGAACTGTTCCCGGACGATCTGTGGGCCGCGACCGCCAACGAACTCTGGCCGAAGGGCGGCGAGCCGTGGACCAAGGACGACTTCACCGCTCAGCGCGGCAAGAAGTTCAGTAAGGAAGTGCTGAACATGCTCCGCAATGACAGCACGAGCGGGCCCAGCGGCAAACCCGACATGATGTTCGGGCTGGTGAGCACGCTCACCAGCCCTGATGAGGTGCCCGCACAGCTGCGGGAGATCTTCGGCGAGATCAGAAAGCTGGCCGCAGGGTAAGAGCGCGCAGCGCTGACCTGGTCTCACTGGTACCGCTGCGGCGCCGCCGCCGTGCGAGCATGCGTTCCTTGCGTTGTTCCAATGTCGGCGGTTCCCACTTGTGCCACCCCACCGGAGGCTTCCAGCGCTGCGCATGCTCCCGCGCCTCAAGCCCACACCATCGGCAACCGTTCGGAGCAGGTATGCGCTGGTCAGAGCCATTTTGCTGGTCAGTCATGAGTCTCCCTCCCCCACATCCAGAGTCTTCCCTATGGCACTGACATCACCCCTATCTGAAGAGCGGTGCATTCCACGCTAAAGCGGACGAAATGGGTGGGCCACCGGAGCCGATTCGGTTAACTCCGTCGCATTGGCAGCGCTCGTTCGGTCTCAGCTGCAACGCACTGTGTGTCCACTTACCTTCGGACACCGGCGATGACCGCTGTCCGAGTAAGGTCAGCCGTCTAGCAGGCGGGTGGGCAGCGTTGCGCTCAACACCGGGTGGTGGACGTCGGATGGGGCTGGGCCCCTTTTTGAAACATCAATTGAAGGCGAGTTCGCGGAAGGTGTTGCGAACCTCGGTCAATGGCCCACGATCCCTTGTGTAGTAAAGCTTGTTGGTCAGGAGCACCGCCCAGCGGTCCTTGGTGGGGGAGATCCACATGCCCGTGCCGGTGAAGCCGTAGTGGACCCAGACGTCCTCCTCGATGGTGGTACCAGGAGCGGGGTGCCAGAACAGGCCGCGAGCGGGCTGGAGCTGCCCCGTCTCGATGGCCAGGGACTTGTTGATCCACTCGATGCCGAAATCAGCCCGGAGCTGTGACGCCGCGGGGGCGAGCATGTACTGGAGGAAGGTGGCGAGGTCGTCGAGGACGGTGAAGACGCCGGCGATGCCGCAGACGCCGCCCAGGAGGCGGGCTGAGAAGTCGTGGGCGACTCCCTTGAGGTGGGTGTCGGTGTCCTGGTCGAGTTCGGTGGGGGCGCAGCGGGCGGCGAGGTCGGCGGGCAGGGGGCCGAAGCGGGTGCCGGTCATGCCTAGGGGGTGCCAGGTGCGGGCGGTGGCCAGCTGGTCCAAGGGGCGGCCCGAGAGGTGTTCGGCGAGGTAGCCGAGGATGAGGGCGGCCCGGTCGGTGTACTCGACGGCTTCTCCGGGTGTCCGATGAAGTTGTTCTTGGAGGACGCCTCGGCGAATCTCGTGGGGGTCGGTGCCGTAGAGGTTCTTCAGCTGCGCCCGCAGTGGGACGCCGGCGGTGTGCGTCAGCAGCTGCCGGGCGGTGACGGCTCCGAGTGGGTGCCCAGTGACCTCCTGCCAGAAGCTGCCGAGCGGCTGGTCGAGGTCGAGGGTGCCGTCCTCCCACAGGGCCCCGATGGAGGACCAGACGGCCAGGATCTTGGTGAGGCTGGCGGCGTCGAAGACGGTGTCGGTGCGCATCGGCACCTCCGGCTCGTCGGGGTCGAGGACGCCGGTGGTGCCCCGGCCGAGGGTGCCGGTGGCGTTGCCGAGGGCCCACACGGCGCCGGGGTACACCTTGTCGCGGACTCCCTCGTCGAGCAGGGCTTCGATGCGGTCGCGGTCGTACGTCATGGTCTCCCTCTTCGCCGGGGGTGTCCCGTCGGTCAGCGTAGTGACGTTCGTGGAGCGGTTCGGGTAGTGACGTGTCGGGTCGTCTGGCGGTCGGTTCAGGTGAGCTGTCGGCCGAGGTCGGTCAGCAATCGTGCGGTCGCCGAGAGGGGATAGCGTGCCGCGTTTGCGTAGCCCGCCTGGCGCAGGGCGGTCATCAGCCCGGGTGTCTTTCTCAGCCGGTCGAGGTCGTGCGCGAGTGCGGCGGAGTGGGTGAAGTCGGTGGCCATGCCGGATGCGGCGAGGGCTTCGCTGAGGCCGGGTACGGGCTGGTAGAGGACTGGGAGTCCGCATGCCTGGGCTTCCAGCGCGACCAGTCCCATGGCTTCCAGGGTGGTGGACGGCATGACCAGTACGTCGTGTTCGGTGAAGGCTTTCCACAGCTGTGGGCGGCGGAGCCAGCCGAGGTAGCGCACTCGTACGCCAGCTCGTTGCAGCAGCGGGGCCAGCGCGTGGAACTGGGCTCTGGGCGCCGCCACGCTCAACTCGACGCCGACCACCGGAGCCAGGCTCTTGATCAGGGCCTCGGCACCCTTCTCGGCGGTCAGGCGTCCTGCGTACAGGAGCCGAAGGTGGCTGGTGGATGTGCGCAGTGGTCGGGCTGGCGGATCGGTGAGCAGGTGGTCGGGGATGCCCCAGGAGATGTGGGTGATCTTGCGGCGTTCGATCTGCGGGGCGAGTTTGAGGAGGCGGTCGGCCATTGCGTTGGTGGGGACCACGATGGCGTGGGCGGCCCTGGCTGTTTCGCGCAGCACTTGGAGCTGGTCTCGGTGTGTCTCGGCGAAGAGCAGGTCCGTGCCGTGGACGAGGGCGATCCGGGGATGTGCGGGCAGCGCGCGGATGAGGGCTGGTGTGGCGCCGAACGCGAGGTGCTGCAAGTGGAGGACGTCGATCTGTGTGGCATCGACCGCGGCCGTGAGCGCTCTGCGCAGGGTGGCGACGTAGCGGCTGAAGGCCGTTCCTTCCAGGCATTTGCCTGCCACGGGGAGCAGGTTGAGTCCGACGGGCGGCCGGGGAGCGTGACCAGGTGGCGTGAGCATGAAGGCGCGGGCCGGGATGAGGGGCTGCTGGCCGGTGTAGAGGTCGAGGAAGAGCTCGACGCTGCCGCCGGGGCTTCCGACGGGGAGATCCAGGAAGGTGGCGGCCATCGGGTCGGTGGCCGAGCTGGCGTTCACCGCATTCCTCCGTTGATCTCCTCGTAGAGGCGTGAGATGTCGATGCCTTCCGTAGATGCGTACTTGGCGGGCTGTTGCTGGTAGCTGGCCGGTGCGCCGAAGGTGGTGAGGAAGACGAGCTTGCCGAAGGTCATGCCCGGATACACGCGCACAGGTCGGGCGGCGCGGATCTCCAGCGTCCAGCGGATCGCATGGCCCTGGTGTCCGAGCGGAGCCGACACGTGGACCCAGATGCCCAGGGAGCCGGTGGTGCGGTCGCCGTTGAGCATCTGCGCGTACGTCTCCGAACCGGTCCGCTCCAGCGTGATGCCCAGGTACAGCAGGCCAGGGCGCAGCACCAGGCCGGCGTTGGGGATGGCCTGCTCGGTGAAGGTGGTGGGCATTGCGGCGTCGAGGTCGCCGTCGCAGACGCGGATGGTGTTGCCGAGGCGCCAGTCGTAGGCGTTGGGGGAGACGCGGCTGGGCTCGTACGGGTCGATGGTGATCTCGCCGGCCTGGACGGCGGCCGCGATGGCGGGGCCGGTGAGGATCACGATGCCACCGCCCGGAGTCGGGCGAGGTCTCGCCAGTACGCGGAGGGTTGCGGTCCTGCAGCGGCCTGGTACTTGCCGCGGTAGAGGTCGATGGCGCCGGTGGAGACGAAGAACATGATCTGCCCGACCTTCATGCCGGCGTACACGCGCAGCGGTCGGATCGGGGCGAGCATGAGCGTCCACTGGCCGTGGAAGCCGATGTCGCCGATGGGGGCGGTGATCTCGACGAACAGGCCGAGGCGGCCGACGGAGGAGCGGCCGAACAGCAGCGGGACGAAGGTGTCGGAGCCGACCTCTTCGAGGGTGTGGCCGAGGTAGAGCTCGCCCGGCTGGAGGATGTGGCCGTCCGGGCCGATGCTGGTTTCGTGAGTGGGGTTGGGCCGATAGGGGTCCAAGACGGGGGCCGTGTAGGTGATCAGGGTGGGGCCCAGACGCACGTTGTAGCTGTTGGGGTTGACCTGATCGGCGGCGAACGGGGTGATGCGGAGGCGGCCGTCATGAGCGGCAGCGGTGATCTCCGGGCCGGTGAGGATCATTGCCTGCCTCCTTCCGCGGTGTCGGTAGTGGTGAGGACGTGTTGGACTGCCTGGTCCAGACGCAGGCCGGCCTCGTGCGTGCGCTCGCCGAGGTAGGTGTCGCCGAGGTAGTCGGTGGTCAGCACGGTGGTGACGGCATCCGGCAAGGGATCGGGGGCGGTGACGAGCGGGCCGGTCTGGGTGCTCAGATGTGACAGCCAGCCGGGGAGGTCGCTGCGTGCCGGCTCAGGTACGTGGGCGTGCACCAGCTGGTTGGCGAACGGTTCGATGGAGAGCAGGTGGCCCTGGGTGAGGGTGTCGCCGAGGGGGACAGCGCGCAGTGCCGTCTCGTTGAGGATGACCGCGTCTGCCCCGAGTGCCTTACGCAGGCGGGCGGCGAGGTCCAGGAGCAGGTTGCGCCGGTCGAGGGGCTGGTGGCGGTAGGCCAGCCTGATGGGGCCGAGGACGGCGGCCAGCTGCTGTCTGACGTCCTCGATGCGTGAGCGCAGGCCCGCAAGCTCCGCGGGGACGAAGCTCGGGAGCTGATCCGGGAAGGATGTAGTGCCCGCGCCCCATCCCGCGCCCACGGGCGTGGCGATCGCATAGCCTTCGGCGAGCTCCCGGCCCTTGACGACCAGGGTGCCGTCGACTCGGACCGGCCCATATTGATCGCTGTGGCAGTGCCCGGCGAAGACCACGTCGAGGAACGGACAGGCCGCCGCGAGTTTCCGGTCTTCGTCGAAGCCGGAGTGGCTGAGCAGGACCCAGCTGTCCACGTCATGGTGGTGGGCGAGAATCACCTCGCGCAGGGCCTGGAGGGGATCGGTGACGCAGTGGCCGGCTCGTTGGGCGGCCGGGATCGAGTGGAAGGCTTGTTGACCGATCACGGCGGTTACGCCGACGCGCCGTCCATCGATATCGGCGATGTGCAGGCGGCGGAAGAGAGCGTCGCCAGTGTTGGCATCGATGGCGTTGGCGCAGACAGTGCGCCGGTGAAGGTCGGGTTCGAAGTGGTGGGGCCAGCCATGGTTGCCAGGGGCCAGCACGTCGTAGAGCCCGAGCAGGATCTTCCGCTCGATCGTGCCGCGACCGAGGCGGTAGTACCCACTGCCTTCGAAGAAGTCGCCGCAGTCCACGATGAGCGAGGTCGGGCGTAGCGCGTGGAGGTGAGTCAGGAACGGCGCGGCGTTGTCGAAAGCGGAATGCACGTCGGTCGTGGCAACGATCTGGCGGAGGACGCGGCCATCGCTGGTCATGGGGTGACCTCGCAGATGTCGGCGCCCAGGGTGCGCAGCTTGCCGGACAGGTCGGCGTGTCCGCGGCGCAGCTGGTCGAGGCCGCCGATGGTGGTGACGCCTCGGGCTGTGAGGCCGACGACCATGAGGGCGGACCCGGTGCGGATGTCGGTGGCTTCGACGCCCGCGCCCGTCAGCTGCTGGGGACCGGTCAGGCGGCATTCGGTGGGGGAGATCTCCTCGATGTCGGCGCCCAGGCGGGTCAGCTGCGGCAGCAGGTTGCCGTGGCGGCCGGGATTGATGGCGTCGGCGAACAGATGCGTGCCGGGCAGTCCGAGGGCGAGTGCCATGAGCGGTGGTTCGAAGTCGGCGTCGAGGCCCGCCGGGCTCAGAGAGGCGATGGCTCGCAGGGGACGACCAGTGGGGGCTGTCTCATGCGCGCGGACAGTAAGGCCACCCGGCTCCGCGTCTGCGGGGATGCCGAGCTGATGAAGGGCAGCCACGAACGGGCCTACGTCCTTGCCCTGCACGCCGTCGATGCGGGCAGTACCGCGCGTCGCGGCGATCGCGCAGGCCAGCGTGGCTGCCTCGATCTTGTCTCCGGGCACGGTCCAGGCAGCGGGGGCAGTCGGCGACGAGGAGGGCGGCGAGAGAGTGAGTACATGTTCGCCGGCCCGCGTCTCCCAGCCCACCGAACTCAGGGCGTCGAGCACGCTCAGGACTTCGGGCGAGAGATTGGGCTGACCCAGCCGTAAAGGCCGGCCGGTTGTGAGGGCGCGCAATGTCGCGGCCACGGTCGCACCGCGAGAGCGGAAGGGCAGTGCGATGGAGACGGTGCCGGTGTGAGAGGTGAGGGCCTCGATGCCGTATCCGGAGCTGTCCTGTCGGCTCCGGTCGCCGAACGCCTCGTACACGTTGAAGTGCAGCTCCATCCCGCGCGCACCGATCCGGCAGCCGCCCGGCCAGGGCAGCCGCGCCTGGCCGTAACGCGCGAGCAGGGCGGGGACGAGGTAGTACGAGGCGCGGATCTGGGCTGCCTGCGCCAGATCGGGCAGCCGGTGAGATGCCTCCGTCGGCAGGATCACGTAAGTGGTCGGTTCGCCGACGGGCTGCGTGACATGCCAGCCCGCCTGTTGCAACAGAGTGAGCATGATCTGGACGTCCGTGCTGTCCGGGACGTTGCTCAATCGGACCGGCCGACCGAGGGCCGCCGCGGCGGCCAGGAGCGGCAGAGCGGCGTTCTTGGAGCCGTCGACGCTCACGGTGCCGGCGAGCGGCGGCCCGGGGCGTACGGCGATCACCTCGGCGGCCACGCCGGGGGCGTGGGTGGTTGTCATCATCAACTCCTCTGGAGAGGGAGGAAACAGGCGACTTCCTGGCTGGGTTTGCTGGTCAGATCGATTTCGGCCCAGCAGCGCTTGCCGGTCTCGGTCGGCTCGGCGTGGTACCGGTCGGCGAGAGCGGCGACGAGGAACAGGCCCCGGCCGCCCTCGCTGTCCGCGTCGGACAGAGCCGGCTGGGGCAGGACCGGGCTCGTGTCGCAGACCTCGATCCGCAGGACGGCCTCGTCGAGACAGACCGCGAGCGAGACGGATCCGGCACCGGAGTACTG
The DNA here is from genome assembly GCF_040678435.1 of Streptomyces sp. NPDC052682. Lineage (NCBI taxonomy): Bacteria > Bacillati > Actinomycetota > Actinomycetes > Kitasatosporales > Streptomycetaceae > Streptomyces > Streptomyces sp. NPDC052682. The sequence continues at coordinate 85,583 of NZ_JBFATS010000010.1, forward strand.
GACCGCGTTGGTGACGAGCTCGCTGACCAGCAGTTCGGCCGTGTGCACCACCTCGGTGCCCAGTCCCGCGTCCCAGCCAGCTATCGCGTCCACGGCCTGGTGCCGGGCCTGGCTTGCTGCGGCGGGCGTCGCGGGCAGGGAGAGAGCGAGCTGGTGCGCTTCCATGAGCGGCCTCCCGGTGTAGGTGGGGCCACACCAAGCAACCAGTCCGTCGCCGTGAGTGGTGAGCCCTGACGCGGGCGCTGCATGACTTATGCAGGAGCTGCATCACCGCCAACTACGGCTGATCTATGCTCGATTGAGCAGGCAGGATCAGCGACGGCGGAGGGAGCCGTGGCAGATGGCCGACGCGCATGGGGAAGCGAGACGGATCGGAGAACGGATCCGGCGGGCGCGGGTGTTACAGCGGCGTTCACAGCACGACGTGGCCGCAGCGCTCGGGTATCACCAGTCCAAGGTGAGCCGTCTGGAGAGCGGTCGCGGCACGGAGGACATCCGCGTACTACGCGCCATCGCGCAGGAACTGAACATCCCGCCTCATGAGTTGGGCCTCGCCCCATCTCAGGACGTCTCCGCCGCCGATCAAGAAGCTGACGACATGCACCGCCGCACCTTCCTCTCCGCGAGCATCGCAGCGCTCGCGGCCCCGGCCGGCTCTTCGGCCTCGCGCACCGCCCTCGTCCAGGCCCTCCTGCCCGGTCCCGGCCCCGCGGGCACCGGTGGCCCACAGGACACGGTCGTCCTGTACGAACGCGTCGGATCAGCACTGAGGCTCTTCCACACCTGCCACTACACGGAGTTGGAGCGCACCCTCCCGAGCCTGATCGCCGACCTGCGACTGGCGTCCGGTGATGCGACGGACAGGGACACGGTGTCCCGGCTCCTGGCCACGGCGTACCAGACGACGACGAGCCTGCTGCTCAAGCAGCACGACCAAGGCAACGCATGGCTCGCCGTCGGCCGGGCGATGGCCGAGGCCGAACGCTCGGGGGATCCGGTGGTCCTCGCCTCCAGCGTCCGTGTCCAGGCCCACGTTCTGGTCCGCGAGAAGCACGCCACAGAGGCCGTCACCCTGGTTCGGCACACCGCTGACCAGCTCACCGGCTCCTACGACCGGCGTTCACCGAAGTACCTCGCCGCTGTGGGACTGCTGCTCCTGCGCGGTGTGACCGCGGCCAGCAGTCGCGGTGACCGCGCGGCCACGAAGGAATTCCTCAGTGAGGCGAAGGAAGTCTCGCGTTACGTCACTCTCGACCGGCCCGACGCCTGGGCCACCTTCAGCCCGACCAATGTCGCCCTGCACGAGCTGAGCGCTCTGGTGGCTTTCGGCGACGCCGGCCTCGCCCTTCAGGCGGCCCGGCCCCTCATGCGTCGGCACATCCCGGTCCCCGAGCGCCGCGCCGCACTATGGGTCGAGGCGGCCCGCGCCTACAGCCAGCAGGGCCGCCTCGCCGACGGCTACCAGGCCCTGCGCATCGCCGAGACCTGTGCCGCCCAGGACATCCGCCGCCCCGATGTCCGCCACCTGGTCGCCGATATGGCCGCCCGCGACCGCCGACGTACCCTGCCGGAACTGCACCACTTCAGTCGCCAACTGGGAGTCCCCGCGTGACCGAGCCGACCGCCCCGGACAAGAAGCCCTTCCTGTACGTCGTCGTGTGCGCTGCGGGTGTTGCCCGAGATGTCGGCAAGCTCATCACCGCCGCCCAGGAAGCCAACTGGGACGTCGGCGTCATCGCCACACCGCAGGGACTCGGCTTCATCGACACCAAGGCGATCGAGGCACAGACCGGCTACCCCATCCGTTCCGCCTGGCGTTCACCGGGAGACCCGCGCCCCCTGCCCCCGGCGGACGCGATCGCCGTGGCTCCCGCCACCTTCAACACGATCAACAAGTGGGCCGCCGGGATCTCCGACACCCTCGCCCTGGGCATCCTGTGCGAGGCGTACGGCATGGACATCCCGACTGTGGTGCTGCCTTACCTGAACTCCGCCCAGGCTGCCCATCCCGCCTACCAGCAGAGCTTGGACCGGCTGCGGGGCATGGGTGTTCTGATCGGCTCATGCGAACCGCACCGGCCGAGGGCTGGCGGCGCGGCGGAACGGTTCCGCTGGGACGAAGCGCTGGAGTTGCTGGAGCCTCTGGTCAGCACGGCGCGGTGATGCCCTCCGTCACTCGAAAGCTGGAAGCGGACGAGAGAGGTGTCTTTCCACCCACTGGTGGCCTCGCGGGCGCGAGGCCACCAGTGCCGGAATTACCGGTGTCGCGCGGGGGCCTCCGCAGGCCCAGGCTGTGACGGGCTCGGCGGTGTCTGGCCAGGCTGTGCCGGTTGTGGTGTCACATACGTGCCGGCTCGCGCGGTTCGTGCTCGATCGCTGCGGGCCTGCCGGGCGGCGAGGCGTTGGATGCGCCAGGTGAGCGTGCTGGCGGTGGAGCGGGCGTCGTCCAGGGTGCGCTGCCGTGCGGCGTGCTGGAGGAGCTGTTCGGGGTCGTGGCCGGCGGTCTCGGCTTCGGTCAGGGCGGCGGCCAGTGCGGGCCAGGCGGGGTCGTCGAGGATCTGCTGGGCGTGATCGGGCAGCATCACGAGGACGCGCTGGGCGTGCCGTTCGATGGTGCGGGCCGGTGGTTGGCGCTGGGCCAGAGCGGCCAGCGGCTCGGCAGCAGCCTGTCGGTAGGCGGCATGCAGGTGGACCAGGGCTTTGTGCGTGGCGGCGACCTGCTGGTCGTGCCGGCGGACCTGGTGCCAGCGCGCTGCGGCGATGACGACGAGGACGGCGATGTCGAGGAACATCGCCAGTCCGGCGCCATCGCCGGTGACTGGCGTGGTGCGCAGGGCGCGGACGGCGCCCCGGAGAGCGCGGGCCTGGTCCTGCTGGGCGCGGATGCGCGAGCGGGTGGCACGTTCGAACGCGGTGGCTGCCTGCTGCAGCTGTGGCCGCAGGTGGTTGGGCGCGAGCAGCGGCAGGATGTCGATGGCTTCGCCAAAGGCCGCGATGTGGGCCTGGGCGGTTGCGTCGTCGCCGTGGTCGAGGTGGTGGGGGATGCGCTCGGCCGCGGCGGTGGCCTGGTGCCAGGGATTGGGCTTGCGTCGGCTGCCCGGCTCGGTGACGGGCGCGACGTCGATGGCGGTGAGGCGCTCGCGGATCTTGAGGTAGGACAGGTCGGGCGCGAGTTTGGCGCCTGAGAACCAGACGGGTTCACCGGCGGCGTTGGTGTCGCATTCCACGGCGACCTTGTACCCGCGTACGTCGCCTGAGGGAAAGTGCTGGACGTCGACGACGATGCCCTCGACGCCGTCGAGCAGGCGGAGGAACTCCTCGGGGCTGGTGGCGATGGAGACCAGTTGGCGGACGGTGGTGCGCAGCCGTTCGCGGGAGGTCTTGGTCTTGCCGGCGCGGCGGGCCTTCTCCGTCTCGGCGCGGGTGGGGCGCTTGGCGGTGGTGCGGTCGCCGCGCACGACCTGCTTGAGGCCGTATTCCTTCTCGATGGCGGCGAGTTCCTTGTCGGCGGTCAGGTAGTCGTTCCAGTGGCGGGCGGTGCGCAGGTCACCACGGATCTTGGTCGCGGCGATGTGGATGTGGTCGTCGGCGTGGCGTACAGCGACCCACCGGCACCCGTCGGGATCGCCTTGTGGCGCAATGCCGGTGGCCGCCACAACGCGGCGCGCGATGTCCGCCCACTCGGCGTCGGTGAGGTGCCGGTCGCCGGGGGCGGCACGTACGGAGCAGTGCCACACGTGCCGCTCGGGTACCCGGCCCAGTCGGCGGGCTTGCTTGACGCGCAGGTCGAGGTCGGCCACGAGGCGCTTCTTTGTGGCGTCGAAGTCGTCGGCGCGGCCGGGGTCGGGAGCGAAGCCGTCCCAGGAGGCGACCAGGTGCGGGTCGCTGTGGTCCTTGGCCTTCTTCGTGTCGAACAGGTACCGGATCAGGCCGGCGGTGCTCTTGCCGCTGCCGATCTTGGCGATCACCAGGCCGCCTTCCCGGAGACGGCGTGGTTCATGGTCTGCGCGATGTCGCTGATGGCGGCGCGGACGGCGTCCAGGGTGCGTTCGGTCTGGGCGAGGACGGTGGCGTCCACAGGGTGTGGATCGCCTCCGGCGTTGAGGCGGTGGGCGATCTGGTTGACGTTGTTGCCGATGCGCGCGACCTCGGCCCGTAGGGCGTCGAGCTTGTCGAGGCATTCATCGAGCTGGGTGCGCTGCCCGGCCAGGCCCACGGCGAGATCACCGTCGAGGTAGGCCGTGATCACTGCGCCGACGAGGTGGGCGCCGGCGATGCCCATCTTGCGGGCACGGGTAAGGATCCGGGCCTTCTCATCGCTGCTGTAGCGGACATCGACACGTTGCTTGCGCTGGACGCTCTCGCGGGTACGGCGGCGAGCGATGCGACGCAGGGTGACTTCGTCGGCGGGGGCGGCGGGCGACTGCTCGGCTGCGTCGCCGGGCGTTACCTCCTCAGGCACCCCCTGGTGCCCGAGGTCCTCCGCCACCCCCGGGGCGGAGGCGCCCGCGTTGGACCGACCCTTGGACGGTCCAACGCCATACCTTGCTGCGCTGGTGGCGGTGGTCATCATCTGTGTCCGGCGGTGGCGAGTTCGGGGTGCGGGTCGTGCATTGAGGGGTTCTCCGTGCGGTGTTGAGGGGCGAGGACGTGTCGCCTAGTGGGCCGCTCGTCCCCGCTCCGGACTGTGCGGGAACGAGCGGAGTGGGTCGATCGGGGTAGGGCGGCGGCCCTCAGCGCGCGCCGACGGGGGCCGTGTCGGGCTCGGCCTGCCGCTGGCGGGCCGCCCGGTCGAGTTCGGCCTGTACTCGGTCCTTGAGCTGGGTGAGACGGTCCTTGCCGATGCGGTACTCAGCGGCTCGGATGGCCGCCTCGATGTTGCGGCGTGAGGCACGGTCCCCGCGTCCCAGCGGTGCGGTGCGGGCGATGGCGAGGAGTTCGTCGAAGGTGACATCCCGTTCGTGGCCCTCGTCTTTGGAGAGCGACTTCGATGCCTGCGGCACGTTGGCGGCTGCCTCCGCCACGTCTGGGCGCTCGGCCACGTCGGGCGAGCTCTGTGCCTCCTTCGGCAGGACGTCATCGTCTTGCGAACGGGCAGGCCGCATGGCGCTGTGCGTGCCGTTGTGGCTGTGGCCAGAGGTGTTGTGGCCCGGTGCGGCGGCGGCCTCTTGGCGCAGACTCGTGGGGTGGCGGCGGATGACGAGGTCGAGGTGGACCGCGCCGGCCAGGGCGAGCGGAGCTATCGCGGACAGGGCGCCGACGGTCACATCGTCCAGATGGAGACCGGCGGCGTGTGCCTGCTGGTTGAGGCGGACGGCGTGCAGAGCGTTCGCCCAGATGCTCGTGACGGTGGCGAGGCCGACCAGTGCCCAGACGTACAGGCGAGAACGCCAGGGCGCGGTACGGAGGATGAGCAGGGCAGCGACGCCGATGGCGATGAACCCGTCGATCACGAGGGGGAAGGCGTAGGTGAGGACTCCGCGGATGTGGATGGCGACGGCCATCTGCCGCAGGGCGTCGTAGGAGAGGGCGAAGCCGATCGTGCCGACCAGGGCGACCCCGAGGCGGATCGCTACGGTCACTGGCGGCACGGGGGCTTGGGCGGTGCGTGAGGGCAAGCGTGGTACTCCAGGGGGAGACGGGTGCCTAGGCACGGTGCGGGGTTGCCAGTGCGGGCGGCGGACTCGTCGCACGCGTCGCATGCCTGGTCAGGGCAGGTACGGGAGCCTGGCGTGATACGGGAGGACCCGTCACAGTTGCCGGACCCGTCACGGGGATGACCTGCGGTGCGACGTGTGCGACGGGTGTTTACGGGTGTACGGCCGACCCGTGACGTGTGGTCTCACCGCCGTCGGGTGGCTGCTCCTCGGGGCAGTAGCGGGCCCAGGCATCGGTGAACTGTGTGCGGGTGAATCCCCGGGCCTGCCGTCCGCCCTCGAAGCGGAGGACGGCTGCCTGGATGCCGAAGTCCTTCAGCAGGATCCCGAGGTAGCGCGGGGTCAGACCGGTGTTGCGGTACTCCGCCCACGGCGCCTCCTGGTCCTTGAGCAGCTCCTCCAGCAGGTCCCGCGTGCGCACGGTGTCGGGATCGCCGTAGCACGCGAAGACGCGGCGGATGTCCTTCAGCAGGCGCGTCTTCACGTTGGACTCGTCGTCCTGGCCGACCTCGGCCGCGCACATTGCTGTGCACGTTGCCCGTGCTCTCTCCGGCCAGTGCCCGCCTGCCAGTTCGGCGACGACCACCAGCGGTTCCCATGTGTCGGCGGCCCGGTCCTGCACCGGCATCGGCGGTACCAGGTCGGCTGCGGTGTCCATTAGCGGGCGCAGCCAGGCGGTCAGCCGGTCACGCAGGGCGTGCAGGGCGGGGATGTCGCGGCGAGAGCGGAACTGCTCCACCCGCTCACCTGCCTTGCGTCTCTGCATACGGATCACCACAGCTCGGTCCATGACCGTGTCCGGCAGGTCTCCGATGCCGGCGAGCGCTGCCATGGCGAAGGTGGGGAACGCCTGCGGCTTGTGCTCCGGCCCTGAGATGCGCAGGGCGGGCCGATTGCGCTGGTGACCCGCGTTGAGCAGGCCGCGCAGCTCCTCGTTCTTCTCGGCAGCTTTGATGCTGCCGAAAATGGTGTCGGCCTCGTCCACAAGCAGGGTGGGCGGATCGTCACCGATAGAGCGGAAGACCACCGCCGGGCTTGTGTTGACCGTGATCAGCGGCTCGCGCACCGTCTCCGTGAGCACGTCCAGCAGGCGGGACTTGCCGCACCGCTTCGCCGGCCCGACCACGGCGAGGCGAGGTGCGTGCTGGAGGGCAGGCTGGATGTGCGTGGCCGCCACCCACAACGTGACGGCAGTCAGCGCCTCACTACTGGGCAGGATCACGTACCGCGCGATGGCTTCCCGCAGCTCGTCCAGCAGCTGCGCGCCTTCTCCGGTCTGCCCTGGCTCGTCGTCCTCGGTGGTGGATACGGCGGAGGAGGCGGGGGACATAGATTCGTCCATAGGCGTTCCTTCCCGGTGGGCCGGACGGGCAAGGCCCGGCCCACCGATTCGATCGTTCAAGAGCGATGGGGCGGGGACTGTGCGGCTCTCGGCAGTGGCTCGCGGAGAGCCGCTTCGCTGTCCCGGCAGGGCGGCTTCAGGCCGTGAGGTCGTACGCGGACTGGGCGTTCACCCAGGCGTCCACCTCGGACCAGCGGTAGCGGAGGTGACGGCCGACCTTGTGCACGTTGGGGCCGATGCCCCGGTACTTCCACTGATAGAGCGTTTTCACCGGCACCCCGAGATAGGCAGCGACTTCCGCCGGGGTGGCCAACGGGCCGCGCCGGGCAGCGTTGGCGGAGGAAGGGGCGTTCGCGCTGCGGAGAGAGGTATTCGGCACAGGGCTCCTTTTCGGTCTTGGACAGCGGCCTGGACAACACAGCCACACTGCCAGCGAAGAAGTCCAGCGTTGGTTCTAAAACTCTCCACTAATTCCCTCGGCGTGGCTGGGAGGGAGGGAATAACCGTAGAGGCGGATCGGCCGTTGACCAAAAAGTTGGCGACTACCTCCTCATCCCTGATCGCCCGAGGGGCCCCGACCGGGCACGTGTCGTCGGTTCGTGCAGGCCGGAGCCAGTCTGGACGGGCGATCAAGTGAGCTGAAGCAAGCACTGAGCACATCATCAGTTACCAGCTCAAAACGCCCAAAGTTCACGCGCGACGGCAAGTTAGCACGGCGACTCCCGGGAATTACCCGTCCGCGTCTCGTGAATGGACGAGATAAACGCCACGCTGCCCCACGGTCACCCTGCAACGACTTCTGTAGAGTTTTAGAGCCAACTCTTGCCATAAAGGTCGGCTGCAAGTTACAGCTACCTGTCATGGCAACTCGACCCGTTGAAATAGGACCCGCCGGCCTCCACGCCGCCCGCGCCATAGAGCGAATACGCATCGTGCGCGGCCTGACCCAGCACCAGCTGGCTGTCCGATGCACCGCGCTGGGCCGCCCGATGTCCAACACAGCCCTCAGCCGCACCGAGCGTGGCCACCGCCGCTGTGACGTCGACGACCTCGTCGCGATCGCCGCCGCTCTCGGCGTCTCGCCCGCAGTCCTGCTGCCTCTGGAGACCTCTCCGCTCCAGACCTCGGAGCACATCCGGGGGGCCCTTCTTGGCTGACGTGTACGACCGCTGGCACAAGTCCCACCCCAAGCCCACCGAGGTCGAATGCGGCGAACACAAGAGCCGTACGAGGCAGATGGTCCCCACCGCCGATCACGGTGTTGGCAAGCGTTGGCAGGTCCGCTACCGCGATCTGGACGGCCGCCAGCGCAAGGAGAACTTCGATACCAAGGCCGAGGCGGACAACCGGGCCGCCGAGGTCGACGTCGAGATCCGGCGCGGCTCCTACGTCGTACCAGCCGAGACGAAGCAGACGCTCGGCGCCTACGCGCAGAAGTGGCTGGACGCGAACTCCGTCGGTCCGACGACAGCCCTCCGCTACGAGGCGACGGTCCGCAACCACATCGTCGAGCACCTCGGGCGACGCGAGCTGCGTTCCCTCAACCAGCCCTCGGTCATCCAGGGCTGGATCCGCACGCTCCAGGACGCCGGCCTGGAGGCGTCGACGATCGAGGGCATCTTCGACATCCTCTCCAGCATCCTCGGCGCGGCCGTGGAGGATGGGCTGCTGCCGAAGAACCCCTGCAAGGCGAAGTCGGTCAAGCTGCCAACCGCGACCAAGAAGAAGGTCATACCTTGGCCGCTGGAGCGCGTCCGGGCAGTCCTCGCCGGCCTGCCCAAGCGCTTCCAGGCCGGTGGCAAGCTCGCCTTCGGCTGCGGCCTGCGGCAGGGCGAGGTATTCGGCTTCGCCGTCGAAGACATCGACTTCAAGGGCGGTTGGATCCACGTCAACCGCCAGGTGCGGCTCGTCGGCACGAAGCCCGTCTTCGCCCTGCCCAAGGGGAACAAGATCCGGTCCGTGCCTCTACCGGCCCAGCTTGCCGCGGCCCTCAAGGCCCACATGAAGGAGTTCCCGCCGGTCGAGGTCACCCTGCCGTGGACCAAGCCGGACGGTGAGCCGAGGACGTTCCGCCTCCTCTTCGTCGACGCGAAGGGGCGGGCCTACAACCGCAGCGTCTTCAACATGGGGGACTGGAAGCGCGCTCTGGCTGCCGCCGGCGTGATCCCTCCCCGCGAGCGCGGCGCGAGGTACCTCCAGGCGGCCCGGGAGGAGGGGATGCACGCCCTCCGGCACGCCTACGCCTCCGTGCTCCTGGACGCGGGGGAGAGCATCAAGGCGCTCTCGGAGTACCTCGGCCACTCGGACCCGGGCTTCACGCTGCGGACGTACACGCACCTGCTGCCGTCCAGCGAGACCCGCACCCGCAAGGCGATAGACGACGCCTTCACCGAAGCCCCGGCAGCAGAGGCTCAGGGCACATCAGTGCCTCCGAAGAAACCCATGTGCCCTCAATGTGCCCTGGCCGCCTGACGGCCTCCCCCGGGCACTAGCGAGGGCGGGGTCCGAAAACCCCACCTGAACCCTGCGAAACCCCAGGTCAGGGCCACACCAAGCAATACGGCTGATGCCCCGCCTCATGCAGCCGATGCGAGAAGTCCTGCCATTCGTGCAGCAACTGGTACACGTTGAACGCGTCCCGCGGCCCCCCGCGGTCCGGCACCGTCGACCAGATGAAGGCCGCCGCGCCCACCGCCTCCTCGCCGATGCCCCGCAGCGGGTCGACGACGGTCATGGGGAGCTTGACCACGGCGTAGTCGGGGTGCAGGACGACCAGTTCCAGGGGCGGCACCTTGTGCAGGGGCACGCCCTCGATGCCGGTGAGGACCATGGCCGCCATCGTCTCCGGCTTGATCTTGGTGAACATGCCGTTCATGCCGAGCTCGTCGCCGCCGAGCTCCTCGGGGCGCATCGAGATCGGGACGCGGGCCGCCGTCGCGCCGTCGGGCGCGCCGAAGTACTTGTACGTCACCCCCACCCGACCACCATTCCTGCTCCCCGCGCTCAGCGCGTCGATCCGGTCGATCCGTCGTTCCGTACGTCGGTCGAGCCGTTCCGGTTCACTCGGCAGACCCTGTGACTGACGTGCTTCGTTCGTGTCCTCCGCTTCGCGCCGGTGCCTTCCCCGCCGGGCACGTCGAGGACCCAGGTCATCAGTCCCCTCGCCCAGTCCGCCACCGCGATGCATATCTCCACCCGACTGCTTTTTCTAGGCGCGTGGCCCCCGCCGCGCAACCCGATCATCGTGTCAGTGACCTCCCCCGCGGCCGCCCGCCGAAACGTGCGGTGAAACATCTGTCCGCAGGATCTGCCCAGCCTCTGACCACCGTGGGCCGTTCGAGCTGTGTGTATCAGGTCCCAGTTTCGCAGATGACAGGGGATCGGGGGCCGCTTCCGCCGCAGCGGCGCACCGCACGGCCGCCGCCCAGCGCCCCACGGCCCCCGCCCAGCGCCCCACGGTCCCCGCCCAGCGCCCCACGGCCCCCGCCCAGCGCCCCACGGCCCCCGCACAGCGCCCCGCTGCCCTGGCACCCCTCTGGCCTACCCTGAACTGGTCACTGACAACCGGAGTCCGAGAAGTCGGAGAAGGTCGGAGAAGTCGCACGCATGAGCGAAACGCCCTCTCAGGGAGCCTCCACAGGAGCGCCCTACCCCTACGAAGCGCCCGTCTCGCAGGCTCTTTTCGACCGTGCGGCGGCCGTCACGCCCGGCGGCGTGAACTCCCCGGTGCGGGCCTTCCGTGCCGTGGGCGGCACGCCCCGGTTCATGGTGTCCGGCAACGGCCCGTACCTGACCGACGCCGACGGGCGGGAGTACGTCGACCTCGTCTGTTCCTGGGGGCCGATGATCCTCGGGCACTCCCACCCGGACGTCGTCGCCGCCGTGCAGCAGGCCGTCGCCCGCGGTACGTCCTTCGGCACGCCCAGTGAGGGCGAGGTCGCGCTCGCCGAGGAGATGGTCGCCCGGGTCGCGCCGCTGGAGCAGGTGCGGCTGGTGTCCAGCGGCACCGAGGCGACCATGTCGGCCATCCGGCTGGCGCGCGGGTTCACCCGGCGCACCAAGGTGATCAAGTTCGCCGGGTGCTACCACGGGCACGTCGACGCCCTGCTCGCCTCGGCCGGCAGCGGTGTGGCGACCTTCGCGCTGCCCGACACCCCGGGCGTCACCGGGGCCCAGGCCGGGGACACCCTCGTACTGCCGTACAACGACCTGGAGGCCGTGCGGGCCGCGTTCGCCGCCCACCCGGGCGAGATCGCCTGTGTGATCACCGAGGCCTCCCCGGGGAACATGGGCGTCGTACCGCCGCTGCCCGGGTTCAACCAGGGCCTGAAGGACCTCTGCGCCGAGCACGGCGCCCTGTACATCTCCGACGAGGTCATGACCGGGTTCCGCACCAGCCGGGCCGGGTGGTACGGCGTCGACGGCGTGGAGCCGGACCTGATGACCTTCGGGAAGGTCATGGGCGGCGGCTTCCCGACCGCCGCCTTCGGGGGCCGGGCGGACGTCATGGCGCACCTCGCCCCGGCCGGGCCCGTGTACCAGGCCGGCACCCTGTCCGGGAACCCGGTCGCCACCGCCGCGGGGCTCGCCCAGCTGCGGCTGCTCGACGACGCCGCGTACCGGAAGATCAACGCCGCCTCCGCGCAGATCCAGGCGCTGGTCTCCGAGGCGCTCACCAAGGAGGGCGTCGCGCACACCCTGCAGAGCGCCTCCAACATGTTCTCCGTGTTCTTCACCGACCGGCCGGTGCGGAACTACGAGGACGCCAAGGCCCAGGAGTCCTTCCGCTACAACGCCTTCTTCCACGCGATGCTCGCGCACGGCGTCTACCTGCCGCCGTCGTCGTTCGAGTCGTGGTTCGTGTCCACCGCGCACGACGAGCGGGCCGTGGAGAGGATCGCCGACGCCCTCCCGGCGGCGGCCCGCGCGGCGGCGGAGGCGACCGCATGAGCACCGAGAGCACCGGCGGGGACGCGCGTATGAGCACCGGGAGCAGCGGCGACATCACCGTCGTCCACCTCATGCGGCACGGCGAGGTCGCCAACCCGGACGGGATCCTGTACGGGCGGCTGCCCGGCTACCACCTGTCCGACCTGGGCCGCCGGATGGCCGACCGGGTCGCCGAGCACCTGGCGTCCCGCGACATCACCTACGTCGCGGCCTCCCCGCTGGAGCGGGCGCAGCAGACCGCCGAGCCGATCGCCAAGGCGCACGGGCTGGACGTCGGCACCGACGAGCGGCTCATCGAGGCCGCGAACGTCTTCCAGGGCAAGACCTTCGGCGTCGGCGACGGCGCGCTGCGCAAGCCGGGCAACTGGAAGCACCTGGTCAACCCGTTCCGGCCGTCCTGGGGCGAGCCGTACGTCGACCAGGTCGTGCGGATGATGAACGCGCTGAACTCGGCGAAGGACCGGGCGCGCGGGCACGAGGCGGTGCTGGTCAGCCACCAGCTGCCGATCTGGATCGTGCGCTCCTACGTCGAGCGGCGGCGGCTGTGGCACGACCCGCGCAAGCGGCAGTGCACGCTGGCGTCCCTGACGACGTTCACCTTCCAGGGCGACCGCATCGTGTCCGTCGGCTACACCGAGCCGGCCCGCGACCTGGTCCCCGCCCATCTGCTCGCCGGTGCCAAGCCGGTGCGGGGGAAGGGCAAGGCCTTCGGGGCCTGAGCCGCGCCTGCCCCTGCGGTGAGATCTATGACACGTTCGTGACAATTGTTGCGATACGTGTGCGAGAGCAAGGAACCGCCCCGTTCCTCACGTCCTCTGTCTGGGTGACTGCCAGAGATCGTGACGAACGGGGATGCCATGCGCACTCTCACCCGCAGGGGAATGCTCGGGATCGGGGCCGGCGCCGCGGCCGCCGTCTCGCTGACGGGCTGCGGCGGCCTCACGGGGTCGGACGGCCCGGCCCCCGCCGGGGGTTCCGCGCGCCACGGGAAGAATCCTTCCGACAAGCCGACCCCCACCGCCCGCCCCCTCGGTGACGGCTCCACCTCCTTCACCGGCAAGCAGCCCCACCAGCCGGACAGGCCCGTACCGCTGGAGCCGGGTCAGACGCCGCCGCAGTTCGTCGTGTTCTCCTGGGACGGCGCCGGGGAGGTCGGCAACGGCCTCTTCCCGCGCTTCCTGGACCTCGCCCGGGAGCACGGGGCGAGCATGACCTTCTTCCTCTCCGGGCTGTACCTGCTGCCCGAGTCGAAGAAGCGCCTGTACGACCCGCCGAACAACCCGCGCGGCGCCTCCGACATCGGCTACCTCAGCGACGAGCACATCAAGGACACGCTGAAGAACGTCCGCCGCGCCTGGCTGGAGGGGCACGAGATCGGCACCCACTTCAACGGGCACTTCTGCGGCACCGCCTACGGCTCGGTCGCGCACTGGACGCCGAAGCAGTGGCGCAGCGAGATCGAGCAGGCCAAGGCCTTCGTCAAGCAGTGGCGCACCCACACCGGCTGGACGGACCTGCCCGCCCTGCCCTTCGACTACGACAAGGAGCTCGTCGGCGGCCGGACGCCCTGCCTGCTCGGCCAGGACAACCTGCTGCCCACCGCCCGCGAGCTCGGCTGGCGCTACGACGCCTCCTCGCCCGGCGGCCGCCAGGTCTGGCCCGTGAAGCGGCAGGGCCTGTGGGACCTGCCGTTGCAGCAGATACCGTTTCCCGGCCGCCGCTTCGAGGTGCTGTCGATGGACTACAACATGCTCGCCAACCAGTCGATCAGCACCACCCGGGCCCCCGCCCACAACTACCCGGGCTGGCGGCGGCAGTCCGCCCAGGCGTACATCCAGGGATTCCGGCGGGCCTACGAGACGAACCGGGCGCCGTTCTTCGTCGGCAACCACTTCGAGCAGTGGAACGGCGGCATCTACATGGACGCCGTCGAAGAGGCCTTCAAGCACATCGCGCGCGAGAAGGACAAGGGCGCCGACGTACGGCTGGTCTCCTTCCGGCAGTTCGTCGACTGGCTGGACGTGCAGAAGCCCGAGGTGCTCGCCAAGCTGCGCACCCTCGATGTCGGGCAGCGCCCGGCCGGGGGCTGGAAGCAGTTCCTCAAGGACGCCGGGAAGCCGTCGCAGGGCGCGGACAAGCCGTCCCGGGGGGCCGGGCAGGCCGCCTGAAATGCGGTTTTCCGCCCGCACGGGGGGTGGGCGAGATCCCCAGAACGGACATGCGAAACTTTTCACATGAGTGCCGCCAGCCGCGCCCCCCTGCGCTCGAAACACTCCGGCCCCGATGACCGTACGGCCCGTGCGGCCCGGGTCCGCCGCCGTACCGCCCTGGCCGCCGGTGCCGCCGTGGCCGCGCTGCTCGTCTCCGCGTGCGGTTCCGGCGGGACGTCCGGCGGGGGCGGCGACACCAACTTCGTCACCGGCACCGACGGCATCGACACCGTCGCCCAGGGCAAGCGGACCCCGGCACCCGACCTGTCCGGCAAGACCCTCGACGGCAAGACCCTCGACGTCGCCGACTACAAGGGCAAGGTCGTCGTCCTGAACATCTGGGGCTCCTGGTGCAACCCGTGCCGCGCGGAGGCCAAGTACTTCGCGAAGGTGTCCCAGGAGTACGCCGGCAAGGGCGTGCAGTTCGTCGGCATCAACACCCGGGACAGCAGCCTCGGCAACGCCGTCGCCTTCGAGAAGGACTTCGGCATCACCTACCCGAGCCTGTACGACCCGACCGGCAAGCTGATGCTCCGCTTCAAGCCGGGCACCCTCAACCCGCAGGCGGTCCCCTCCACCCTGATCCTGGACCGGGACGGGAAGATCGCCGCCCGCTCGCTGTCCGCGCTCAGCGACACCCGGCTGCTGAAGATGCTCAAGCCGGTCCTCGCGGAGAAGTGACGTGAGCGCGCTCACCACCCTGGCCGCGGTCGCGGACCCCAACGGCACGGTGCTCAACGGAGCCCTGCTGCTGGCCCTGCCCCTCGCGCTGCTCGGCGGACTCGTCTCCTTCTTCTCCCCGTGCGTGCTGCCGCTCGTGCCGGGCTACCTGTCGTACGTCACCGGCGTCAGCGGCACCGACCTGGCCGAGGCCCGGCGGGGCCGGATGGTCGCCGGTGCCTCGCTGTTCGTGCTGGGCTTCACGGCCGTGTTCGTCTCCGGCGGCGCCTTCTTCGGCTACTTCGGGCAGACGCTCCAACAGGAGCGGGGCGTGCTGTCCAAGGTGCTGGGCGTCTTCATGATCCTCATGGGTGTGTTCTTCATGGGGCTGATGCCCTGGCTCACCCAGCGCGAGTTCCGCTTCCACCGCAAACCCGCCGCCGGGCTGCTCGGCGCACCCGTGCTGGGCGCGCTGTTCGGCATCGGCTGGACGCCCTGCATCGGACCGACCCTGGCCGCCGTGCAGACCCTCGCCCTGAACGAGGGGAGTGCCGGACGCGGAGCCCTGCTGACCGTCGCGTACTGTCTGGGGCTGGGCGTGCCGTTCGTGCTCGCCGCGGTCGCCTTCCGCAAGGCGCTCGGCGCCTTCGGCTGGGTCAAGCGGCACTACGTCTGGGTGATGCGCATCGGCGGCACCATGATGATCGTGACCGGTCTGCTGCTGCTGACCGGTGCCTGGGACCGCATCGTGCAGGAGATGCAGGTCTGGTCCGACGGCTTCACTGTGGGGATCTGATCCATGAGCAGGACCACATCCGGCGACGCGCCCCAGACCGCATCGGACGACCAGGACCTGGGCGCCGCCGGCTCCCAGCTCTCCACCGCCCCGACGGAGGACCCGCCCAGCCTGCCCTCCCTGGGCGTGATCGGCTGGGCCCGCTGGTTCTGGCGGCAGCTGACCTCCATGCGGGTCGCGCTGCTGCTGCTCCTGCTGCTGTCGCTCGGCGCGATCCCCGGCTCGCTCATCCCGCAGTCCGGCCAGGACGAGACCAAGGTCGCCGACTTCCGCAAGGCCCACCCGGCGCTCGGTGACCTCTACGACAAGCTCGGCCTGTTCCACGTCTACAGCTCGGTGTGGTTCTCCGCGATCTACATCCTGCTGTTCGTCTCCCTCATCGGCTGCATCGTCCCGCGCACCTGGCAGTTCGTCGGCCAGCTGCGCGGCCGCCCCCCGGCCGCCCCCCGGCGGCTGACCCGCCTGCCCGCCTACACCACCTGGCGCACCGAGGCCGAGCCCGAGCAGGTCCGCGAGGCCGCCCTCGCCCTGCTGAACAGGCGCCGCTTCCGGGCGCACGTCGCCGGGGACGCCGTCGCCGCCGAGAAGGGCTACCTGCGCGAGCTCGGCAACCTCGTCTTCCACCTGGCCCTCATCGTGATGCTGGTCGCCTTCGCCTGGGGCCAGCTGTACAAGTCGGAGGGCAACAAGCTGGTCGTCGAGGGCGACGGCTTCTCCAACACGCTCACCCAGTACGACGACTTCAAGTCCGGCAGCCTCTTCACCGCCGACGACCTGGTGCCGTTCAGCTTCGACCTGAGGAAGTTCACCGGCACCTACGAGCGCACCGGCCCCAACCGGGGCACCCCGCGCACCTACCAGGCCGCCCTCGACTACGCGACGGGTGCGTACGGCAAGGAGAAGCGGACCACCGTCAAGGTCAACCACCCGCTGGAGATCGGCGACGCCAAGGTCTACCTGGTCAGCCACGGCTACGCCCCCGTCATCACGGTCCGCGACGGCAAGGGCAGGGTCGTCTTCCACGACGCGGTGCCGCTGCTGCCGCTCGACTCCAACGTCACCTCCTCCGGCGTGGTGAAGGTCCTCGACGGCTACCGCAACCCGCAGGGCAAGAAGGAGCAGCTCGGCTTCAACGCCTTCTTCGTGCCGACCTTCGGCGGCTCGGCCAGCGGCACGATGCTCTCCCAGTTCCCCGCGCTCGACTATCCGGTCCTCGCGCTGTCCGCCTACCACGGCGACCTGGGTGCCGACGCCGGCATCCCGCAGAGCGTGTACCAGATGGACAAGACCAACATGAAGGAGTTCAAGGACGCCAAGGGCCGGCTGCTCAAGCAGCTGCTGCGGCCCGGCGAGACCATGAAGCTCCCGAACGGCGCCGGCTCGGTCACCTTCGAGAAGGGCATCAAGGAGTGGGCCGGCTTCCAGATCGTCCAGGAGCCCGGCGGCGGCTGGGCCCTCGCCGGGGCCCTCGCCGCCATCGGCGGCCTGGCCGCCTCCCTGTTCATCCAGCGCCGCCGCGTGTGGGTGCGGGCGGCCGCGGGCCCGGACGGCATCACCGTCGTGGAGATGGCGGGCCTCGGCCGCAGCGAGTCCGCGAAGGTGCCCGAGGAGCTCGGCGAGCTGGCCGGGATCCTGTACGACCAGGCGCCGGGCGCCCCCGAGCCCGACGACGACCCCCCTCACGACGACACCACCCCCGACCCCCAAGTCGTACCTGCCGAAGGGGCTGAGCAGCAGTGACTCTCGCCGCCGCAACCGATCTGGCCGCCGCCACCAACGAACACCTCGCGAACATCAGCAACGTGCTGATCTACTCCGCGATGGCCGTCTACACCCTGGCGTTCTTCGCCTACATCGCCGAGTGGCTCTTCGGCAGCCGCAGCAAGGTCGCCCGCACGGCCGCCGCCCTGACCGCGCGGCCGGAGCAGAGCAAGGCCCCGGCCGTCACCGTGCGCAAGGACGGCGGCACCGCCGTCCTGGAGCGGCCCAAGGTCGTCGTGAGGTCGGCGTCCGGTCAGCGGGACGTGCCGGACGGGCCCGGCGCGCACGGCGGGGACGAGCAGGGCGACCTGTACGGGCGGATCGCCATCTCCCTCACCGTGCTCGCCTTCCTCGTCGAGCTGGGCGGCGTGGTCGCCCGCGCGGCCTCGGTGGAGCGGGCGCCGTGGGGCAACATGTACGAGTTCAACATCACCTTCTCCACGGTCGCGGTCGGCGTGTACCTCCTGCTGCTGGCCCTGAAGAAGAACGTGCGCTGGCTCGGGCTGTTCCTCGTCACCACGGTCCTGCTCGACCTCGGCCTCGCCGTCACCGTCCTGTACACCGCCAGCGACCAGCTGGTGCCCGCGCTGCACTCGTACTGGCTGTACATCCACGTCTCCACGGCGATCCTGTGCGGCGCGGTCTTCTACGTCGGCGCGGTCGCCACGATCCTGTACCTGTTCAAGGACTCCTACGAGAGCAAGCTCGCGAGCGGCGGCACGCCGGGCACCTTCGCGACCTCGGTGCTGGAGCGGCTGCCGTCGTCGGCCTCGCTCGACAAGTTCTCCTACCGCGTCAACGCGGCCGTCTTCCCGCTGTGGACGTTCACGATCATCGCGGGCGCCATCTGGGCGGGTGACGCCTGGGGCCGCTACTGGGGCTGGGACCCGAAGGAGACCTGGTCCTTCATCACCTGGGTCGCCTACGCCTGCTACCTGCACGCCCGCGCCACGGCCGGCTGGAAGGGCCGCAAGGCCGCCTATCTCGCCCTCATCGCCTTCGGCTGCTGGCTGTTCAACTACTACGGCGTGAACATCTTCGTCAGCGGCAAGCACTCCTACGCCGGAGTCTGAGACTCTCGTACGGCTTGAGGCCGGTTTCTGTGACCTGGGTCACGGAAACCGGCCTCTGCTGTACGGACAGGAGGCCACCCCCGTGATGATGTCCCGCAGCCGCTCGACGTAGAGGCTGAGGTTCTTGTGGGCGATGTCGGTGTCGGGGTACCGGCTCGCGAACCACAGGCCCTCGTGGAGCCGGGTGACCCACGCGCAGACCTGGTCGCCGTACGACACCCTGATCAGCCCGTACGCCTTCAGGCCGGTCCAGCGTTCGGACCCGGGGACGACGCGGGCGTCGGCGAACGACACGATCGAGTACAGGTCGGGTGACGTGGGCCGGAAGTCCGCGCCCAGCAAGCGCAGCACCCGGGCGAGCGGCATCCGGGCCAGGTGCCGGTTGGCCTGCAGCGCGGCGCGCACCGTCCGCAGGGCCGCCGGGAAGTCGGGGGCCTGCGTCATCGGAACCTCGATGGGCGCGCCCCCGACGTACCAGCCCAACGAGTCCGACCACTGGGACTTCACCCGGGTGTGGAACGGCACGACCGTGCGGTAGACGGGCTGCCCGCCGATCTTGTGCACGACGAGGGCGGTGGCGGCCAGGACGCCGACCAGGCTTCCGCCGCAGGGGCGGCAGTACGCTTCGAACGCGGCGGCGGTCCGGGCGTCGACGAGGTGCTCGCGGATCAGCTTCTGGGTGGGCAGCGGGCCGCCGGGCTCCAGGCCGAGATCGACGGGGAAGTCGGGCAGTTTGCCGTCGCAGCGGTGAATGAAGTCCCGCCAGCGGGCGACGACCTCGTGCCCGCTGTCGATCCGGTCCGCGTCCTCCCGCTCGGCCTGGCAGAAGTCGACGTAACTGCTGACCGGGACCGGCTCCACGTCCCGGCCGGCGACGTGTGCCGCGTAGAGCTCGTGGATCTCGGACGGGATGCGGTAGATGGAGAACGCGTCGACGTTGCTGTGGTCGAAGGCCATGTACACGCTGGTGGAGTCGTCCCGGACCACCGCGGCGTAGATGAGGTTGGGCCAGCGCAGCGCGTGCGCGGTCGCGTCGAAACGGTCCTGCAGGTGTTGCACCAGCTCGGCCACGTCGGGGAAGTCGCCGATCTCCTCACGGTGCAGGGACACCGCCGTGGCGTCGAGCGTGAAACGGCGTACCTCGTCCCCGGCGTCGCCTGCCCAGCGGAAGCCGCTGCGCAGCGTCTCGTGCCGCAGCGTCCAGCCGCGCAGCGCCTCCTGCAGCGCGTCGAGGTCGATCCGGCCCGGGATGTCGAAGGCCGTCCCGAGCCAGGTCGGCACGAACAGACCGTCCTCGCGCACGGACCGGGCCGTTCTGATGTGCGACTCCTGGATGTACGCCGGTGGCCGGGAGTCCTCGGGCAGGCCGGTCGCCGTCGCGACGGTCGCCGGACTGAGGGTCCATTCGACGAGTCGTCCAGGCCGAACCTCGCAGCGCTGGATGTCAGTCATTCGCACGGGGCGCCTCCGTTCGCAGATGGGACAGACCCGACCAGGGGAATGCACACTCCGCGAGTCCGCGCAGCGGGTGTCGCGAGATTTCAATGGAACGGATGGCATCTCGAACGGCCATACGAGGGCCGACAGCACGGCCCGCCGGTCCCGGTGCTGTCGTCGTCGCGGCTGCGCCGCGCTTGCTGCCCCGTCACTCCGCCGCCGGCGCGGCTGCCGCACCGAGGTAGGCGTGCAGGGCGCCCGCGCCCTCCAGCATCGCCCGGGTCCGAGCCGTCAGGGCCTCGCCCCGGGCCGTGATCGCCGCGCGAAGGGCCTCGCTGCTGCCCTCCCGGCGCAGGCCCTCGAGCACCGGGCGGATCTGGTCGAAGAGGTAGTGGCCGCGGCGCAGGGTGTGGATGATGCGGGCGTCCCGGACGTCGGCGGGGGTGTAGAGGCGGTACCGGGTGCCGCGCTCCCGCTCGGGGCGGAGCAGGCCCGCCGCCTCCCAGACCCGCAGGGCGGAGGTGCGCACGCCGAGCAGGGCCGCCACCTCTCCGATGCGCAGGCCGCCCGAGCGGGGCAGCGGGGCCGGGTCCTCGCGGGCCAGGGACTGAAGGGCCTCGCTCGTGGCCCGCAGGGCGATGCGCTCCTGGTGCAGCGCGGCGTGCGCGGCGTCGACCAGGGCGAGGGCGCCCGGCACGTCTCCGTCGTGGACCGCGCGCAGGATCCGGGCCGCCGTCACCGGGCCGTGGGTGCGCATCAGCACGCGGTACGCCAGCAGGGCGCGGCGGTGGACGTCCGTGAAGACCCGGTAGCCGGAAGCCGTACGGGCCGCCGGGGGCAGCACACCGGCCTCCTCGTAGTTGCGGATCTGCTGGGCGGAGACACCGGCCAGCCGGGCCAGGTCCACCGGACGCAGACGGCGTTCGTTCCTCACGGGTTTGAAGGTTACTCGCCGAGATACCACCCAAACCGCGCTCAAGTCTCAACTCGCTACTTCAATGAGACAGTTGAAGGCATGGACGACCGCATCCGCGTCACCGGCGCCCGCCTGCACAACCTCAGGAACGTCTCCCTCGACATCCCCAAGAACCAGCTGGTCGTCATGACCGGCCTGTCCGGCTCGGGCAAGTCCACGCTCGCCTTCGACACCCTCCACCGGGAGGGCCAGCGGCAGTACATGGAGTCGCTGGGCATGGTCACCGGCCTGGTCGGCAAGCCCGCCGTGGACTCGATCACCGGCCTGTCCCCGTCCATCAGCGTCGACCAGCACCTCACCAACCGCAGCCCCCGCTCCACGGTCGGCACGGTCACTGAGGTCTTCACCTACCTGCGCCTGCTGTGGTCGCGGATCGGCACCCGCCCCTGCCCGCACTGCGGCCGCAGCGTGCCGCCGTCGTACGCCCACGACGCCGAGCCCGACGAGGACGCCGAAGCCGGGCAGACGCCCTGCCCGCACTGCGGCACCCCCGTGCCCGAGCTGGTGATGGGCTCCTTCTCCTTCAACAAGCCCGCCGGCGCCTGCCCGGCCTGCACCGGCCTCGGCGAGGTCATCCGGCCCGACGCACGGCGCTTGCTCGACGGCGGCCGCTCGGTCGCCGGCGGCGCGGTACGGGGCTGGAACGCGAAGTACACCGAGTGGAGCATCCCCGTCCTGCGCGCCGCCGCCCGCCACTACGGCATCGCCTTCGACCCGGACACCCCGGTGGACCGACTCGGCGACCCCCAGCGCGACTTGCTGCTGTACGGCGTCGAAAGCCCCGAGTTCCGGAGGCACTTCCCCGCGACCGACCCGCCGGCCACCGTCGCCGCGGGCCGTTTCGAAGGCGTCGCGACCGCGCTGCTGCGCCGCTACACCGACCGCGCCGACGACCCCGAGTACCGCGAACGCGCCGAGAAGCAGGGCCTGACCAAGCAGGTCTGCGCGGAGTGCGGCGGCACCCGGCTGCGGGCGGAGAGCCGGGCGGTCACTGTGCACGGGCTGACCCTCGTCGAGGCGGCCCGGCTGCCGCTGACCGAGCTGGCGGCCTGGCTGGGCGGCCTGCGGGAGCGGTCGGAGGGGGACGAGTGGCTGTTCGCCGAGCCGGTCGTCGCCGACCTGGAGGAGCGGGTCCGGCGCCTGGTGGACGTCGGCGTCGGCTACCTCACCCTGGACCAGTCCACCCCGAGCCTGTCCGCCGGGGAGACCCAGCGGCTGCGGCTGGCCGCCCTGCTCGGCTCGGGACTGACCGGCGTGCTGTACGTCCTCGACGAGCCGACCATCGGACTGCACCCCTCGGACACCGCCCGCCTGATCGGCGTCCTGCGCCGCCTGCGCGACCTGGGCAACACGGTGCTGGTCATCGAGCACGACCTGGACGTGCTGCGCGCGGCCGACCACGTGGTGGACGTCGGCCCGGGCGCGGGCCGCGACGGCGGCCGGATCGTCGCCGCCGGCACCCCCGAGGAGGTGGCCCGGGCCGAGGACTCGGTCACCGGCGCGTACCTGTCGGGCCGGCGGCCCGCACCCCGGTCGCGCGGGCGCGGCGACAGCGAGGCCGCGCTGGTGGTCCGCGGGGCCCGTGCCCACAACCTCAAGGACCTCACCGTACGGATCCCGCTGGGCCGCCTGGTCACGCTCACGGGCCCGTCCGGGTCCGGCAAGTCCACGCTGCTGCTGGACATCGTCGGCCGGGCCGCCCGCCGCCACTTCCACGGCGCCGGGGACCCGCCCGGCGAGCACGACGGCATCGACGGCTGGCAGCACCTGTCCAAGGCCGTACTGATCGACCAGGAGCCCATCAGCCGCGTGCCCCGCTCCAATGCGGCGACGTACGCGGACGTCTTCACCCCGATCCGGGAGGTCTTCGCAGCCCGCAGCGAGGGCCGCCTCGCCGCCGGCCACTTCTCCTTCAACACGCCGGGCGGACGCTGCGAACGCTGCGAGGGGGCCGGTGTCCTCACCGTCCGGATGCACTTCCTGCCGGCCGTGGAGGTGCGCTGCCCGCTCTGCCGGGGCCGCCGCTTCCGCCCCGAGGTCCTCTCGGTCCGCTACGACGGCCACGACATCGCCGAGATCCTCAAGGCGACCGTGGACGAGGCGCTGACGGTGTTCAAGGACGTCCCGCAGGTGGCCGCCCGGCTCGGGCGCCTGGCGGACGTCGGCCTCGGCTACCTCCCGCTCGGCCAGCCCGCCACCACCCTGTCCGGAGGCGAGGCCCAACGCCTCAAGCTGGCCAAGGAACTGGGCCGCCGCACCACCGGCCGCGCCCTGTACCTCATGGACGAACCGACGACCGGCCTGCACGCCGCCGACACCGCCCGCCTCCTCGACGTCCTCCAGCAACTCGTCGACGCCGGCCACTCGGTGGTGACCATCGAGCACAACCCGGACGTCATCCGCGCCTCCGACTGGCTGATCGACCTCGGCCCGCAGGGCGGCGCGGCCGGCGGCCGGCTGCTGGCGCAAGGACCGCCGCAGCACTGAACGTTCCTCCGGCCCGGCACGTCCCCGTACGGGATCCGTGCGCACGGGTCCAGCCGGCCACCAGGAGGCGTGACCGATGAAGGCATCACCACCGCACCGCCGACGCGGCCCGGCCTGGGCGCTGCCGGCGGCCACCGCGGCCGCGCTCTGCGCGGCCTGCACGTCGGCGCCGGACGACGGGGGCCAGGCCGCGCCGTCCTGCGCGTACGTCGTCGAGTACGACAGCCGCAGATACCTGGGCCACGGGGAAACCGGCCTCCCCGTGGGGGAGCCGCTCGGCCGGGCCACCCGTCCGGCGTGCGACGACACCCCCGGCGACGGCGACGACGGGGAGGGCCCCACCCTGACGACCGCGTTCGCCCTCCGGGGAGTGGACCCGGGCATCGCCATCGCGGTGGCGGAGGCACCCGGGGAGTACCGTCTGGCCGTCGTCGACCACCTCGGGGAGCTCCCGCCCGGGCTGAGGAAGCTGATCGAGCAGTCCTGACCGGCCGGCCCTCAGCCCTGCCGCTCCAGCACCGCGTAGTCCGCGAAACTGCGCCGGTAGCGGGTGTGCCGGGTCTCCTGCGTGTGCCGGCGCTGCCACTCCTCGACCTCCTCCGGCCCCCGGCACGGCCCGGAGGAGGCCCCGCAGTCGGCCTCCTCACCCGAGACACAACGGGCCTCGTACTCCGGTTCCGCCGACGGGTCCTGCACGATCGCGTACGGCACGTACCGGAACAGCCTGCGGACGGGCCGGTCCGTCACCCCCGCGTGGTCGCCACGCTGGTGCCGGCGCAGCAGCACGTTCGCGTCGGTCTCGGCTGTACCGTCGGCGCGGGCCCGGGCCTGATCCCGCCGTACGGCCAGCTCCGCACAGTCCCCGCAGCCGGGCACCGGCACGGGCGGCCGGCTCAGGTCCTCCACCCCGCAACGCCCTCCCTGTGACCGGACGTTGGCCGCCTGCACCTCCGCGCTCAGCCGCTCCTGCGCGGTCGCCGGGCGGATCCGGCCCGCGTCCGCCTCCCACTCCCGGCCCCCGCCGACCGGCCGCAGCATCGCGTACGGGCCCGCCTTGCCCTGATACTCGCCGACCTTGCCCGACTCGGGGTCGTACACGAGCGTTCCCCTGCCGATGTCCTGCGCGATCCGCTCAACCATGATCTCTCCGTGCCCACTTGGTCACTCAGTGTGTGTTGAGCGTCGCCCACGGGAACCGTCCGTATCAACGCTTCACGCGTGCCACTGGATCACTGTCACGAGGGGGGACACCGTGAGCCGACGCAACGCCGAGTCCGGGGCGGGCACGAGTACGGCCGCCGTGTTCGGCGAACTGCTGCGCCACTACCGCGAAGCCGCGCTGCTGACGCAGGAGGCCCTCGCGTCCCGGATCCCGTGCGACCGTTCCCATGTCGCGCGGGTGGAGGCGGGGAGGCGGGTCCCGCAGGACACGTTCGCCAAGAAGTGCGACGAGGTGCTGGAGACGGGTGGGGTGCTGATGCGGCTGTGGGGCCGCATCGACTGGTATCCGCAGGTGGAGCATCCCGACTGGTTCCGGCGCAGGGCTGAGATGGATGCGGTGGCCGTGACCCTGCGGGAGTACCAGGAGCGTGTCATCCCCGGTCTGTTGCAGACGGCGGACTACGCCCGGGCGCTGTCCTCCCGCTATGTGAGTGGTGTGGAGCTGGAAGAGCGAGTGCGCGCCCGACTGAGCCGCCAGCAGCGCTTCCTCGCCGATCGCGGGCCGCTGTACGTCGTCGTCCTCGATGAGAGCTGCCTGCGCAACGTGGTCGGCAGCCCGGCGGTCATGCGGGCCCAGTGCGCGCACCTGATCAGCCTCGCGCAGCGCACGAACATCCGCATCCAGGTAGCGCCCGCCGGTCCCGCCGAACTGGTCCGCCCCAGCGGCTCCATGTCCTTGATCACGTTGCCGGACGGGCAGCAGTGGCTCTACTCGGAGTCCCTCAACCGCGGCCATTTCACCAACGATCCGGCCGTCTACGAGCGCTACAACCAGCTCTATGATGTGCTCAGGGCGGACGCTCCGTCAGCTCCCCAGTCCGCCGCTCTGATCCACGAGGCGATGGAGAGGTACGAGCACCATGGACAGCAACGAGCTCGGCACGGCGCACTGGATCAAGAGCAGCTACAGCGACGGCAACGGCGGCAACTGCATCGAAATAGCCCCCGGTTTCCCCGACACCGTCCCCGTTCGTGACAGCAAGAACCCTGACGGCCCGGTCCTGGTTGTGCAGCGCAGGGCCTGGTCCGCCTTCGTCACGGCGCTCAAGGGCTGAACCTCCCGCCCCCTTCCGGCGTCACAGTGCCATGAGCAACCGCATCAGGGTCGCGACCGCACTGGCCACCTGTGGCGTGGTGACCGCTGCCGTGCTGTACGGCGACACCCCCGACACGTACGCCGCCACATCCGAGTGCACCGGCGTGCGGCCCGCGCACAGCATGCCGCTCCAGCGCGTGCTGGACCACATCGACCGGCTCACCGCCACCCGGCGTCACTCCGC
Organism: Streptomyces sp. NPDC052682; assembly: GCF_040678435.1. Classification (NCBI taxonomy): domain Bacteria; kingdom Bacillati; phylum Actinomycetota; class Actinomycetes; order Kitasatosporales; family Streptomycetaceae; genus Streptomyces; species Streptomyces sp. NPDC052682. The sequence goes on from NZ_JBFATS010000010.1 coordinate 111,433, forward strand.
CGTCTACACGGGCCTTTCCCTCGACGAGGACAAGGACGTCGTGGACGTCTGGCGCATCCCCTCCGCCGCCTTCGACGCGGACGTGTGCGACGCCGTCGAGAAGGGCGTGACGGTCCGGCTGCACGACACGGACGTCAACCGCCGCACCCTGGACGCCCTGGCGGACCGGATCGGCGAGGACATGCACCGCTTCGACGCCACCTTCGAGCTGCGGGAGGTCGCCGTGGACGAACGGGGATGGGTGTCGGTCGGCGTCGACTCCCTCGAGCGGGCCGAGCCCGTCCTGGAGAAGACCTTCGGTGCCGCACACCTCAAGGTCGAGGAGGTGCCGCAGGCCGAACTGCTCTAGTCCGACTAGGACCTGTGATCCAGGACGATCGGCCGATGCCCGCGCGAGAGCCTGATACCTAAGCTGTCGAGCAGGAATCGGCAGCTCAGGAAGAGGTCGGGATGCCCGTCAACGGTCGTAGTCACCTCCGCGTCGCCCGGCCCTCCCGGGACCTGGCGGTGGCCGAGCGGTTCTGGGTGCGGGGGCTGGGGCTCGATGTGGTGTGGCGGGCCGAGAGCGGGCCGGAACCCGGTGAGCACGACCTGCTGATGGTGGGCTGGCCGGACGCCGGCTGGCATCTGGAGCTGGTCCACGAGCCCGCCGTCGAGCCCCGGCCCACCGAGGAGGACCTGCTGGTGATCTACGTCGACGGCCCGGTGCCCGATGACCTGGTCACGCGGCTGGAGGAACACGGCGGCAAGCGGGTACCGTCGCCGAACCCGTACTGGAACCGGTGGGGCGTCACGATCGAGGACCCGGACGGCTACCGGCTCGTGCTCTGCGAGCGGGGCTGGTCCCCCGCGTAGCGGCACGTGCTTGCCGGGCGCGCCTGAAGTCAGAGCACCAGCCCTGCCTCAGGATTCGTCCCGCTTGGGATCCTCGTCCCTCTTCTTCTCCTCTTCGAGGGACCTCAAGAACTCCGGGTTGTCGTCGGGCGCCACCCACTGCCGGGGCCGGCCGGCGGCCAGGGTGCGCTTCTTCCCGGCGATGATCCAGGAGATCGAGCCGACGAGAGGGAACAGCAGCACGAGGATCGCCCACAGCGGCTTGGGCATGTGGCGGATGTCCTCGTCCTTCGTGCTGATGCAGTCGATGAACGCGTACACGCTCAGCGCCAGCGGCACGAGGAACATCAGTACCCGGAGCATGCGGCCTCTCAGCGAAAGCGGTGGGCGGTACAGGGCCAGAGTATCCGCTCGGGGATACTTGACCCCATGGCTTACGACGATCTTCGCTCCCTGCTCAGGGCGCTGGAGCGCGAGGGCGACCTCAAGCGCATCAAGGCCGAGGTCGACCCGTATCTGGAGGTCGGTGAGATCGTCGACCGGGTCCAGAAGTCCGGCGGCCCGGCGCTGCTCTTCGAGAACGTGCGCGGGTCGAGCATGCCGCTCGCGATGAACGTGTACGGCACCGACCGGCGGCTGCTGAAGGCCCTGGGGCTGAAGTCGTACGGCGAGATCTCGGACAAGATCGGCGGGCTGCTCAGGCCCGAGCTGCCGCAGGGGTTCGTCGGCGTGCGCGAGGCCTTCGGGAAGCTCGGCGCGATGACGCACGTACCGCCGAGGAAGGTGAAGTCCGGGGACGCGCCCGTGCAGGAAGTGGTGCTGCACGGTGACGACGTGGACCTGGACCGGCTGCCCGCCCTGTTCACCTGGCCCAAGGACGGCGGCTCCTTCTTCAACCTGGGGCTCACGCACACCAAGGACCCGGTGACGGGCATCCGCAACCTCGGGCTGTACCGGCTCCAGCGGCACGACCGGCGCACCATCGGCATGCACTGGCAGATCCACAAGGACAGCCGCAACCACTACCAGGTGGCGGCCCGGAGGGGCGAGCGGCTGCCGGTCGCGATCGCCTTCGGGTGCCCGCCGGCCGTGACGTACGCCTCCACCGCGCCGCTGCCCGGGGACATCGACGAGTACCTGTTCGCCGGGTTCATCGCGGGCAAGCGGATCGAGATGGTCGACTGCAAGACGGTGCCGTTGCAGGTGCCGGCGCAGGCGGAGGTCGTGCTGGAGGGGTGGCTGGAGCCGGGCGAGATGCTCCCGGAGGGGCCGTTCGGCGACCACACCGGCTTCTACACGCCGCAGGAGCCGTTCCCCGCGCTGACCATCGACTGCGTGACGATGCGCCGCCGTCCCCTGCTCCAGTCGATCGTCGTCGGCCGGCCGCCGACGGAGGACGGCCCGCTGGGCCGTGCGACGGAACGCTTCTTCCTGCCGCTGCTGAAGATCATCATCCCGGACATCGTGGACTACCACCTGCCCGAGGCGGGCGGCTTCCACAACTGCGCGATCGTCTCGATCGACAAGAAGTACCCCAAGCACGCGCAGAAGGTGATGCACGCCATCTGGGGCGCCCACATGATGTCGCTGACCAAGCTGATCGTGGTCGTCGACGCCGACTGCGACGTGCACGACCTGCACGAGGTCGCCTGGCGGGCGCTGGGCAACACCGACTACTCCCGCGACCTCACGGTCGTCGAGGGCCCGGTCGACCACCTCGACCACGCCTCCTACCAGCAGTTCTGGGGCGGCAAGGCGGGCATCGACGCGACGCGGAAGTGGCCCGAGGAGGGGTACACGCGCGACGGCGGCTGGCCCGACATGGTGGAGTCCGACCCGGAGACGGCCGCCCTGGTGGACCGCCGCTGGAAGGAGTACGGCCTGTGACCAGCGCCTCCGCCGCGATCCCGCAGCCCGGACGCACCAAGGCCTTCCTGCGCCTGGTGATGATCGAGCACTCGGTCTTCGCGCTGCCCTTCGCCTACATCGCCTCGCTGACCGCGATGTACCAGCTGGACAGGAACATCCACTGGGGACGGCTGCTCCTGGTCACCCTCGCGATGGTCGGCCTGCGCACCTTCGCGATGGCGGTGAACCGCATCATCGACCGGGAGATCGACGCCCGTAACCCGCGTACGGCGCACCGCGAGCTGGTGACCGGCGCGATGTCGGTCAAGCACGCCTGGACGGGCGCGCTGATCGCCCTGGTCGTCTTCCTCGCCTCGGCGGCCGCGCTCAACCCGCTGTGCCTGGCGCTGGCCCCCGTCGCGGTGATCCCGATGGTGGTCTATCCGTACGGCAAGCGGTTCACGAACTTCCCGCAGGCCATCCTGGGTCTCGCCCAGGCCATGGGACCGGTCGGCGGCTGGCTGGCCGTCACCGGCACCTGGTCCTGGGACGCGGTGATCCTCGGCCTCGCGGTCGGGATCTGGATCGGCGGCTTCGACCTCATCTACGCCTGCCAGGACGTGGAGACCGACCGCGAGATCGGCGTCAAATCGGTCCCGGCCCGCTTCGGCGTGCCCGCGGCGATCTGGGGCGCGCGGGGCTGCCACGCCGTGACCACGGCCCTGTTCGTCTGGTACGCCCTGGCCACCGGCGCGGGCCCCTTCTTCTGGCTGGGCCTGGTCATCGTGGCGGGCGCGTTCCTCTACGAGCACACCCTCGTCCGCCCCCACGACCTGTCCCGCGTGAACAGGGCGTTCTTCAGCGTCAACGGCTTCATCGGCATCGCCCTGTTCGGGTGCGCGCTGCTGGATCTGGTGGTTCGTGGTCTGACCGTGTGAATACGGTGCGGCCTACCATCGAGGGCAGGACCCCAGGGAGGCCACCGTGACCGTCTCGGGCATCGATCGCCTGCACTCGCAGCTCAGCAAGCTGGAGGACATGTTCCCCGGCTACCTGACGGAGATTGTCGAGGGCAGCATCGTGATGAACCCGGTCAGGCCGTTCCACGGGAAGACCATTCAGCGCCTGTGGGCCATCGCCGAGGACCAGCTGCCCTCCGGGTGGGCCCTGGTGAGCGAGGTCGCGTTCCCGTTCGACGACGCCAACGAGTTCTGCCCCGACCTGGCCGTGATCCCGGCCGAGGCCGAAGCCGAGAACCTCAGCGCCTATCCGGCCGATCTCATCGAGCTGGTCGCCGAGGTGGTGTCCCCGGAGAGCATCCGCCGTGACTACGACGTGAAGCCCCGTCGATACGCCTCGCGAGGCATCGCCAACTACCTGATCCTCGATCCGCTCCAAGGCCACGTCGTGACCATGTGGAACCCCGGCCCCGACGGCTACCGCGGCCGCGACACCATCCCCTACGGCCGGGACCTCACGGTCGACACGCCCCTGGGGAGGCTGACGATCCCCACCGGACGGCTCCCCGTCGACCCGAAGGCGCCCGGCCGGTCCTGAGTACGTCCGGACTCGCCGGTAGGCTCAAGATGTGAACGCAGGAGAAACGCAGCGCGCGCCTTGGATCGTGGGGGTGTCCGGGGCGTCCGGTACGCCGTACGCCGCCGCCGTGCTGCGGGCACTGCTCGCCGCCGGGGAAGCCGTCGACCTGGTCGTCAGCCGGGCCTCGCGGCTCACCCTCCTCGACGAGACCGGGATCTCCTTCCGGGACGCCCACTGGCGTGACGATCTGCGGGAATGGCTGGCCCGGGGGGCCGACGGGAAGCCGGACGCCTTCGCCGTGGACCTCGACGGGGTGCGGTACTGGAACGCCGGGGACCTGGCGGCCGGGCCGTCCTCGGGGTCGTACCCGGCCAAGGGCATGCTCATCGTGCCCGCCTCGACGGCCTGCGTGGCCGGGGTGGCGCTCGGGCTGTCCAAGGACCTGCTGCAGCGGGCGGCGAGCGTGACCCTGAAGGAGGGCCGCAGGCTCGTGGTGGCCGTACGGGAGACCCCGCTGAACGGCCAGACCCTGCGGCACCTGGTCGCCCTGGACGACGCGGGCGCGACCGTGGTGCCCGCCTCCCCGGCCTTCTACGCGGGCGCGACGCACATCCAGGACCTGGTGGACTTCGTCGCCGGACGCGTCCTGGACGCGGCGGGCGTGCCGCACCGGCTCTATCGCCGTTGGGAGGGTGAACTCGGCGGCGGGTCCGGTCCCGCCACCTGAGCGCACGCCCCCTTCTTCCGACCTCTTCAGACCTCTCAGACCTCAGACCTCAGACCTCTTCAGCGGAAGGCTTCGATCGCATGGACGCGGTGGACAGGCAGCTCATCCAGGCCCTCAGGGAGAACGGCCGGGCCTCCTACGCGGAGCTGGGGCGCCTCGTCGGCCTGTCGGGGCCGAGCGTCACCGACCGCATCAACCGGCTGGAGGCGGCCGGTGTCATCACCGGCTACCGCGCCACCGTCGACGCCGCCTCGCTGGGCCTCGGCGTCACCGCCCTGATCGGCATCTCGCTGTCCGACGCCGCCGACCACGAGGACGTCGCCCGCCGGCTGAAGGACCTGCCGGAGATCGAGGACTGCTGGTTCATCGCCGGGGACGACTCGTTCATGCTCAAGGTGCGGGCCACCGACGTGGACGGCCTGGAGAAGATCATCCGCCGGCTCAGCGGCACCAAGGGCGTCTCGAGGACCCGTACCACCATCGTGCTGTCCACGAAGTGGGAGAACCGGGTGGGTGACCTGCCCGAGCCGGCGTAGGGCTACGGTTGACGGAGTCTGTCTCTAGGTGGAGGTAACGGCATGGACGTCGGGCTCAAGCGCGAGCTGGAGGAGAAGGTCCGCTCCGGTGAGCGGCTGACCCGCGAGGACGGCATCGCGCTGTACGAGTCGGACGACCTGGCCTGGCTCGGCGGACTCGCCCACGAGGTGCGCACCCGCAAGAACGGCGACGTCGTGCACTTCAACGTCAACCGGCACCTCAACATGACCAACGTGTGCACGGCCTCCTGCGCGTACTGCTCCTTCCAGCGCAAGCCGGGGGAGAAGGACGCGTACACGATGCGCATCGAGGAGGCCGTGAAGCTCGCCAAGGCGATGGAGTCGGAGAACCTCACCGAGCTGCACATCGTCAACGGCCTGCACCCCAACCTGCCGTGGCGCTACTACCCGCGCTCGCTGCGGGAACTGAAGAAGGCCCTGCCGCACGTCTCCCTGAAGGCGTTCACCGCCACCGAGATCCACCACTTCGAGACGATCTCGGGCCTGAGCGCCGGCGAGATCCTGGACGAGCTGATCGACGCCGGCCTGGAGTCGCTCACCGGCGGCGGCGCGGAGATCTTCGACTGGGAGGTCCGGCAGCACATCGTCGACCACCGCACCCACTGGGAGGACTGGTCGCGCATCCACCGCCTGGCGCACGAGAAGGGCCTGAAGACCCCGTGCACCATGCTGTACGGGCACATCGAGGAGCCCCGCCACCGCGTCGACCACGTGCTGCGGCTGCGCGAACTGCAGGACGAGACCGGCGGGTTCCAGGTCTTCATCCCGCTGCGCTACCAGCACGACTTCGTCGACATGAAGGACGGCAAGGTCCGCAACCGGCTCCAGGCCCGGACGCAGATGGCGACCGGCGCGGAGGCCCTGAAGACCTTCGCGGTCTCCCGGCTGCTGTTCGACAACGTCCCCCACGTCAAGGTCTTCTGGGTGATGCACGGCATCAACACCGCCCAGCTGGCCCTGCAGTTCGGCGCGGACGACATGGACGGCTCGGTCGTCGAGTACAAGATCACCCATGACGCGGACAACTTCGGCACCCCGAACAAGCTGACCCGCGAGGACCTCCTGGAGCTGATCAGGGACGCGGGCTTCCGCCCGGTGGAACGCAACACGCGGTACGAGATCATCCGCGAGTACGAGGGCCCGGACCCGGCCCGGCGCGAGGCGCCGCAGCCGATGCGGGTGTGAGGCCGGCCCGGCCCGTCGTTCGCCGCCCGCGACCCGGGGTACCCGGCAGCCATGCCCGGCACGAAGGCTCCCGAGGACGCGTACACCGCCGAGCCCTTCCTCCCCGCCGGGGCGGGGCTCGACGAGCTGCGTGCGGCAGCTGCCGCCTGTCGCGGCTGCCCCCTGCACCGCGACGCCACCCAGACGGTCTTCGGCACCGGCCACCCGCACGCGCGCGTCATGCTCGTCGGCGAGCAGCCCGGCGACCAGGAGGACCGCCAGGGCCGGCCCTTCGTGGGCCCGGCCGGGAAGCTGCTGGACCGGGCGCTGGCCGAGGCCGGCATCGACCCCGGCGAGGCGTACGTGACCAACGCCGTCAAGCACTTCAAGTTCACTCGGGCCGAGCCCCGCAAGCGCCGTATCCACAAGGCCCCCAGCCTGCGTGAGATGACGGCGTGCGGGCCCTGGCTGGCCGCCGAGCTGGCGCTCGTGGAGCCGGAGCTGATCGTGGTCCTGGGCGCGACGGCCGGCAAGGCCCTGCTCGGTTCGGCGTTCCGGGTGGGGGAGGTGCGCGGGGCGGTGCTGGAGCGGGAGATCCACGGCCGGCCGGAGAAGCTGGTGGCGACCGTGCATCCGTCCTCCGTGCTGCGGGCGCGGGACGACCGGGAGCGGCAGGCGGCGTACGAGGGACTGGTGGCGGACCTGAGGGTGGCGGCACGGGAACTGGCGTAGGCGCGGGAACGGTCGTCGCAGATACGATCCCGGCGTGCCTCTTACGTTCACCCTCGATCCGCCCGTCACCCCCGAGCTCCGTGACGGGCTCCTCGATCTGTGGACCGACGTGTCCAACGCGGGCGGCGCCGTGGGATTCGTGCCGCCGGTGACCCGGGAGAGGATCCGGCCGGAGCTCGTGAAGCACTTCACGGCGATGGCGGAGGGCCGGTCCCGGCTGCTCGTCGGGCACGACGAGGAGGGCGGGGTCGCCGCCACCGCGTTCCTCACCTTCAACACCCACCGGCTGATGACGCACTGGCTGTGGCTGTACACGGTGATGGTGCACCCCCGTCACCAGGGCCGGGGCTACGGCCGTGACCTGCTGGCGGCCGCCGCGGACGCCGCCCGGTCGTGCGAGGGCATCGAGGCGATCCGGCTGACCTGCCGGGGCGGCCTGGGACTGGAGCGTTTCTACGCCTCCTGCGGCTACAAGGAGGTCGGGCGCGTGCCCGGCGCGATCCGGGTCGCCCCGGGCGACGACCGGGACGACGTGATCATGCTGCTGGAACTGCACTGAGCCGCGTACCCACCCCCCTGCGAGACCGGCGGCCCGGCGTGCTTCACTGGACGGTGCCCCTTTGGGACGTTCCGGCCGATAGATACGGAAGAGTGGGTTGAGATGCTCCGCTACACGCTGATGCGCCTCGGGATCTTCGTGGGCTGCCTCGTGGTCGTCTGGGGCCTCGTCTACGCCGGAGTCTTCCCGCGCGGGCTCGGCTCGTCGAACGGCATGTGGATCATCCTGCTCTCCCTGGTGATCTCGGCCCCGATCAGCTTCGTGGCGCTGCGCGGGGAGCGCGACCGGGCCTCCGCGCAGATCGTGCAGCGCGTGGACCGGATGAAGGCCAACCTCGAGGCCAGCCGCAGCCAGGAGGACGGCGCCGACGACGCCGCCCGGGCTCAGGGGCAGACCTCGTAAGGCCCTCGGGTAAGGACCGCGTAAGGTCGGTCACATCTGTACGGCGCCCCGGTGTGCGGGGGGTTCTCAAACCCCTGCATACCGGGGCGATTTGCGTTTGTGGGGGTCATTTTCGGCCTCCGCCTCTCAAAGTAAGGCTTTGGGGGTCTCAAAGTTCAGGTGTTACGGTCGTTGAAATGAAGACAGCCCCGTCCCCCACGAAGCGTTTGAAGGTGCCCTTCTGGGCCCAGATCCTCCTCGGCCTCGCCCTGGGCGTGGTCCTCGGCTGGGTCGCCCGCAGCCTGGACGTGTCCTGGCTCGTGACGACCCTGGAAAAGATCGGTGACACCTTCGTCGGCCTGCTCAAGCTCGCCGTCGCCCCGCTCGTCTTCTTCGCGATCCTGGTCTCGATCACCAACCTGCGGAAGGTCAACAACGCGGCCCGCCTGGCCTCCCGCACCCTGCTCTGGTTCATGATCACCTCGCTGATCGCGGTCAGCATCGGCCTGGTGATCGGCCTGCTCACCAACCCGGGCGCCGGCACGGGCCTCACGCCCAAGGACGGCAAGCTGCCCGAGAAGACCGGCTCCTGGCTCGACTTCCTGACCGGCATCATCCCCACCGACGTCATCACGCCGTTCACCGAGCTGAACGTGCTGCAGATCGTCTTCATGGCCGCCGTCGCCGGTATCGCCGCGCTCCAGCTCGGCGAGAAGGCCCAGCCGATCCTCACCCTCAGCGAGTCCGTGCTGGAGCTGCTCCAGAAGGCGCTGTGGTGGGTCATCCGGCTCGCCCCGCTCGGCACCGTCGGCCTCATCGGCTACGCCATCGCCACCTACGGCTGGGACCTGATCGGCAAGTACGCCACCTTCACCGCCGACATCTACGTCGGCTGCCTGATCGTGCTGTTCGGCGTCTACCCGCTGCTGCTCGGCACCGTCGCCAAGGCCAACCCGGTGCAGTTCTTCAAGGGCGCCTGGCCCGCGATCCAGCTGGCCTTCGTCTCCCGGTCGTCGGTGGGCACCATGCCGCTGACCCAGAAGGTCACCGAGCGGCTCGGTGTGCCGCGCGAGTACGCCTCCTTCGCGGTGCCGTTCGGCGCCACCACCAAGATGGACGGCTGCGCCGCCGTCTACCCCGCCATCGCCGCGATCTTCGTCGCCCAGATCTTCGGCATCCAGCTCGGCGTCGGCGACTACCTGCTGATCGCGTTCGTGTCGGTGGTCGGCTCCGCCGCCACGGCCGGCCTGACCGGGGCGACCGTCATGCTGACGCTCACCCTGTCCACGCTGGGCCTGCCCATGGAGGGCGTCGGCCTGCTGCTCGCCATCGACCCGATCCTGGACATGATCCGCACCGCGACCAACGTCGCCGGACAGGCCCTGGTGCCGGTCATCGTCTCGGCCCGCGAGAACCTGCTCGACCGGGACGCCTACGACAGCGTCCGCACCTCCCCGGTGGACGAGCCCGAGCCGTCGGACGAGCGGCGTCCGGTGACGGCCACGGCCTGAGCCGGACCTGACCGGCTGCCCCGGACCGTACGCTGATACGCATGGGTGCCGTGAAGAGCAAGCGCATGCCGCGTGCGGTCCGTGAGCAGCAGATGCTGGACGCCGCCGTACGGACCTTCGGGCAGCGCGGGTACATGGCCGCGTCGATGGACGAGATCGCCGAACTCGCCGGTGTCTCCAAGCCGTTGGTGTACCTGTACCTGAACTCCAAGGAGGACCTCTTCACGGCCTGCATCCGCCGGGAGGCCGCCGCCCTGACGGCGGCGGTCCGCGCCGGGGCGCGCCCCGGCCTGGCGGCCGACCGTCAACTCTGGGAAGGACTGCGGGCGTTCTTCCAGCACACCGCCCAGCACCCCGACGGCTGGGCGGTGCTGCATCTCCAGGCCCGCACGCACGGCGAGCCGTTCGCGGCCGAGGTCACCGCGATGCGCGAGGAGATCGTCGCGTTCGTGACCCAGCTGATCCTCGCCGCCGCACGGGAAGCCCACCACGACCCCGACCTGCCCGAACGGGAGGTCGCCGGCCTCGCCGAGGCCCTGGTGGGCGCCGCCGAGTCCCTCGCCGCCTGGGCGAACGCCACCCCGGGCGTCACCGCCCGGCAGGCGGCGGCCACCCTGATGAACTTCGCCTGGGCGGGCCTGGGGGACCTGATGGCAGGGCGGCCGTGGTCCCCGCCGGAGGAGCGGGAGCAGCCGGCGTAGCCGACGGGCGCCGGCGGGCGGCGTGCAGTTCGCGCACGGTGGGGCTCGGCGGTGGATCTGACCGGGGTCAGCCCTGGCGGCCGGTCTCGCGGGGGGCCTGGAGCCCGCCTCGGGCGGCGGCGTTCGCCCGGGCGAACCGGTCACCCGGACTGGATCTCGCCCGTCAGGTGCAGTCGGTCGTCTCGGCCGCGCAGTTCGAACCTGCCGCCCTCCGCCGCGTACGTCACCGTCCCCGGCAGCAGCACCGGTGCCCGGAAGTCCGCCCGGACCGCGGCCGTGTCCGGGGTGCCGTGGGCGGCCAGGCAGCGGGCCACCGTCCACATGCCGTGGGCGATCGCCCGGGGGAAGCCGAACAGCCGGGCGGTGAGCGGGTGGAGGTGGATGGGGTTGCGGTCTCCGGAGGCGGCGGCGTACCGGCGCCCGACGTCCGCGCCGAGGCGCCACTCGGCGACGGCCGGCAGGGGCTTGGGGGGCTCCGCCGCGGGTCTGTCCGCGGTGGGCCGGTGGTGGGTGCGGTGGCGGGCCAGGTAGGTGCTGCGCGACTCCCACACGACCTCGCCGCCGTACCGGAGTTCGGTGCGCACCGCGGCCTCGGTGCCGCGCCGGTGCGGCGCCAGCCCCTCCACCCGCACGGCGACGTCGTACGCCGCGCCGACCGGCAGCGCCCGGTGCCGGGTCAGCGAGAGCGAGGTGTGGACCAGGCCCAGCAACGGCAGCGGGAAGTCCCGGCCGCTCATCAGCCGCATGGCCAGCGGGAAGCCCAGCACGTGCGGATACGTCACCGGCAGGGTGTCCGCGCCGGTCGGGAAGCCGCACACCCGCTCGTACGCCGCCAGCCGCGCCAGGTCGGCGCGCAGGTCGGGCAGCACCAGTTCGGTGCGCGGGAACTGCGCGTCCGGGCCCGGCCGTTTGAAGGGGGACAGCAGGGCGCCGCGGGCGAGCAGCGGCGGGAGGGAGGGGGCCTTGGTCAGCGTGACGGACACTACGCCCCCAGCAGGCTCTGGCCGCAGACCCGGACGACCTGCCCGTTGACCGCGCCCGAGGCCGGGTGCGCGAGCCAGGCGTGGGTCTCGGCGACGTCGACGGGCAGCCCGCCCTGGGCGAGGGAGTTCATCCGGCGGCCCGCCTCGCGGATGACCAGCGGGATGGCGGCGGTCATCTTCGTCTCGATGAAGCCCGGCGCGACCGCGTTGACCGTGACCCGGTGCTCGGCGAGGGCGCGCGGCGCGAGGGAGCGGACCAGGCCGATGACGCCCGCCTTGCTCGCCCCGTAGTTGGTCTGGCCGGTGTTGCCCGCGATCCCCGCGATGGAGGCGGTGGCCACGACCCGGCCGCCGGGCCGCAGGACGCCCTTGCCGAGCAGCGCGTCGGTGGTGCGCAGCACGCTCGCCAGGTTGACGTCGAGGACGGAGCCGAAGCGGTCGGCGGACATGTTGACCAGGCGCCGGTCGCGGATGATGCCCGCGTTGTGGATGAGGATGTCCAGGCCGTCCGGCAGGGCCGCGGCGATCTGCTCGCCCGCGTCGCCGGAGGTGATGTCGCAGGTGAGCGCGGTGCCGCCGAGGCGTTCGGCGACGCGCCGGGCGTCCTGTTCGGCCTGCGGCACGTCGAGGACGACGACCGTGGCGCCGTCGCGGGCCAGGGTCTCGGCGACCGCCTCGCCGATGCCGCGCGCGGCGCCGGTGACCAGGGCGGTGCGGCCGGCCAGGGGGCGCTCCCAGTCGGCGGGTGCCTGCACCTGCCCGGTGCCGACCTCGATGACCTGGCCGCTGACGTAGGCCGACTTGGGGGACAGCAGGAAGCGCAGGGTGGACTCGGCGGCGGCGGCGTCGGTGAGGCGCAGGAGGTTCACGGTCCTGCCCCGGCCGATCTCCTTGCCCAGGGAGCGGGTGAAGCCCTCCAAAGCCTGCTGGGCGGCGGCCTGGTGGTGGTCGGCCGCATCGAGCGGGGCGCCGAGCACGAGCACGCGTCCGCTGGTGGCGATCGACCGTACGACCGGGTGCAGCGCCGCGTGCACCTCGGCCAGGTCCTCGACGCCGCGTACCCCGGTGGCGTCCAGGACCACGGCGGCCGGGCGGCCCGCGTCGGCCCCCAGCCCCGTACGGGCGAGGACGGGCGCCAGGTCGAGGGCCGAGCTGCCCGCCGTGAGGTGCAGCAGGCCGCCGTCGAGGACCGGCCGCTGCGGTGACCAGCGCCGCAGCGCCGCCGGCTGGGGCAGGCCGAGGCGGCGGGTGAGGAAGCGGCCGGGCGCGGTGCCGGTGAAGCTCAGATAGCGGTCGGCCATGGGGTACTCCCAGCTGCGAGGGCTCCGACAATTCCTTACTCTGGAGTAAGGTTACCGGAGGTAATGCTATGTCACGGGTGAGGAGCAGGTCGAGATGAGCCCCCAGCAGCCGCTCAGTCCGCCGCAGGCGCGGCGGGTCGCCGTCATCGGCGGCAGCCGCATCCCCTTCGCCCGCTCCGACGGGCCCTACGCCACCGCCTCCAACCAGGAGATGCTCACCGCCGCCCTCGACGGCCTCGTCGAGCGGCACGGGCTCCAGGAGCCGGGTGCGGTGGGCGAGTTCGTCGCCGGAGCGGTCCTCAAGCACGCCCGTGACTTCAACCTGGCCCGCGAGACGGTCCTCGGCTCGAAGCTGGACCCCCGCACACCCGCGTACGACATCCAGCAGGCCTGCGGCACCGGGCTGCAGGCCGTCATCGCCGCCGCCAACAAGATCGCCCTCGGGCAGACCGAGTCGGCGATCGCGGGCGGCTCCGACACCGCCAGCGACGCCCCGCTCGGCGTCAACGACCACCTGCGCCGGATCCTGCTGGAGGCCCGGCGGGCCACGTCGGCGGGCGCCCGGCTGAAGGCCCTGGCGAAGATCCGTCCCGGCCACCTGGTCCCCGACATCCCGCGCAACGCCGAGCCGCGCACCGGCCTGTCCATGGGCGAGCACGCCGCCGTCACCGCCCGGGCCTGGGGCATCGGCCGCCGGGCGCAGGACGAGCTGGCCGCCGCCAGCCACCAGCGGCTGGCGGCGGCGTACGAACGCGGCTTCTTCCAGGACCTGGTGGTCCCCTTCCGCGGCCTGGCCCGCGACCAGAACCTGCGCCCCGGCTCGACCGTGGAGAAACTCGCCACGCTCAAGCCGGTGTTCGGCCTGGACCAGCCCGAGCCGACCATGACCGCGGGCAACTCGACCCCGCTCACCGACGGCGCGGCGGTCGTGCTGCTGGCGAGCGAGGAGTGGGCGCGGGCCCGGGGCCTGGAGCCGCTGGCGTACCTGACGGCGTACGAGACGGCGGCCGTCGACTTCGTGCACGGCGATGTCGCGGACGGCGAGGACGGGCTGCTGATGGCCCCGGCGTACGCGGTCCCGCGCATGCTGGAGCGGGCGGGCCTCGGCCTGGACGACTTCGACCTGATCGAGATCCACGAGGCGTTCGCCTCCCAGGTGCTGGCCACCCTCGCCGCCTGGGAGAAGCGCGGGCTGCCGCCGGTGGACCGCGCCCGCCTCAACGTCGCCGGCTCCTCCCTCGCCACCGGGCACCCCTTCGCCGCGACCGGCGCCCGCATCGTGGCCACCCTGGCCAAGCTGCTGGCCGAACGGGACGCGCCCGGCCGGGGGCTGATCTCCGTCTGCGCGGCGGGCGGGCAGGGGGTGACGGCGGTCCTGGAGCGGGCGTGACGGTCACGCGGGGGTGAGCCGGGGGAGAACGTGAAGACCTCTCACCTGACCCCCGATATTGCACAGGCCTGGCTCCGGACCACCGTCGAACCCGCACAAACCCGCCACGTGGGGCCCGTACGATCCGGTTCCTACCGTGAGTAACCCCTTTCGGCGGGTTCCAGCCGTTGAGCGCATCGGCGTGCGAGGCACGTACGTCATGCAGCAAGCAGTTCTCCGCTGCACGCCCCAGGAGTCGCCCCGTGTCCACTGCGTATCCCTCCTCCGCCTTCGGTGACGTGTACGGCGGGCCCGTCCTCGTCGAGCCCGAGACCCGGCGGCTGGACGGGGTGGTGCGGGAGGCGTCCGTACCGCCCCTCGCGCAGCCGGTGCGGCACGGGTCGCTGGCCGACCTGCCGTTCGACAACGCGGCCGCGGCCCCGGGCGCGGTGGTCCTCAGCCGGAAGAACGCCGACGGGCGGTGGAGGGACGTGACGGCGGCCGGGTTCGCCGCCGAGGTGCTGGCCCTGGCCAAGGGCCTGATCGCCGAGGGCCTGGTGCCCGGCGACCGGGTCGCGGTGATGGCCCGCACGATCTACGAGTGGACGCTGCTGGACTTCGCCGCGTGGGCGGCGGGCCTGGTCACCGTCCCCATCTACCCCACCTCCTCCGTCTACCAGGCCCGCTGGATCCTCCAGGACTCCGGCGCGGTCGCCCTGGTCACCGAGACCGCCGCCCAGGCCGCCGCCCTCGGCCCCGAGCGGGAACGCCTGCCCGATCTGCGGTCCGTGTGGGTCGTCGAGAAGGGCCACGTGGCGCGGCTCGCGGAACTCGGCGCCCACGTCCCGGACGCGGAGGTGGAGGTCCGGCGCGGCATGCTCGCCCCGGACACCCTCGCCACCCTCATCTACACCTCCGGCACCACCGGCCGCCCCAAGGGCTGCGCCCTCACCCACGGCAACTTCTTCGCCGAGGTCGACAACGCCATCGAGCTCCTCTACCCGGTCTTCAGGTCCCGGACCAGCGAGGAGGCCTCGGTCCTGCTGTTCCTGCCCATGTCCCACGTCTTCGGCCGCATGGTGGCGATCGCCTGCGTCCGCGCCCGGGTCCGGCTGGGCCACGCGCCGAGCATCAAGGCCGACGACCTGCTGCCGGACCTGGCGAGCTTCCGGCCGACCTGCCTGCTGGCCATCCCGTACATGCTGGAGAAGGTGTTCAACACCGCCCGCGCGAAGGCCGAGGCGGGCGGCAGGGTGGCCGCCTTCGACCGGGCGGTGGCGGTGGCCCGCCGCTACGGCGAGGCCCTGGAGGCCCAGCAGACCGGCACCGGCTCCGGCCCGACCCGGGCGCTGAAGACGGCCCGCGCCTTCTACGACCCGCTGGTCTACCGGCGGATCCGCACCGCCATGGGCGGCCGGGTGAAGTACGCCATCTGCGGCGGCTCCCCGCTCGGCCGCCGGCTGGCCGCGTTCTACGCCGGCGCCGGCATCGAGATCTTCGAGGGGTACGGCTTGACGGAGACCACGGGCGCCGCCACCGTGACACCCCCGCTCAAGCCCCGGCTCGGCACGGTCGGCTGGCCGCTGCCCGGCACCCGGGTCCGGATCGCGGCCGACGGCGAGATCCTGGTGGCGGGCGACCACGTGCTGCGCGGCTACTGGGACCCGGCGGCGGGCGGGGTGGTCCCCGCGGCTCCCGACGGCTGGCTCGCCACCGGCGACCTCGGCGAGCTCGACGACGAGGGCTACCTGACGATCACGGGCCGCAAGAAGGAGATGCTGATCACCGCCGGCGGCAAGAGCGTCGCCCCGGCGCCCCTGGAGAACTGGCTGCGCTCCCACCCGCTGATCTCCCAGTGCATCGTGCTGGGCGACGGCCGCCCGTACGTCTCGGCGCTGATCACCCTCGACCCGGACGGCATCGCCCACTGGCGCCGCATGAACGGCAAGCACCCGGTGCCGCCCGGGCTGCTGCTGGACGACGAGGAGCTGCGGGCGGTGCTGCAACGCGCCGTCGACGAGGCCAACAAGCTGGTCTCCCGGCCCGAGTCGATCCGCCGCTTCGCCGTCCTGCCCGTCGACTTCACGGAGGCGGCGGGCCATCTGACCCCGTCGATGAAGCTGCGCCGCGAGGTGATCATGCGCGACTTCGCGGACGAGGTGGAGAAGCTGTACGCGTGACACGGCCGAGCGGCCGGCGTGGGCCTGGTCCGAGGCCCCCGTAACCCGGTCGCCTGCCCCCTGCACGCACCGCTACGGTGCCCTGCATGACGACGACAGCCGCCACCGACGCCGAGGGCCAGGGAGCCCACCCCCGCTTCGCGGATGCCCTGCGCGAGCTCGGACTGGAGGAACTTCTCCCGCGGGTCCGCCGCTTCCCCGAGGCCACCCGGACCGCCGCCGAGGCCGCCGCGGCCCTCGGGTGCGAGCTGGGCCAGATCTGCAAGTCGCTGATCTTCGCGGCGGACGGGGAGCCCGTGCTGGTCCTCATGGACGGGGCCTCCCGGGTCGACGTCGAGCGGGTCCGGCGCGAGCTCGGGGCGGAGCGGGTCACCCGGGCCAGGCCGGACGTCGTACGGGAGACGACCGGGTACGCCATCGGCGGCGTGCCGCCCTTCGGGCATGTGCGGCGCACCCGGGTGCTGGCGGACCGGGGGCTGCTCGCGCACGACACCGTGTGGGCGGCGGCCGGCACCCCGTACACCGTCTTCCCGATGGCACCGAAGGAACTGATCACGCACGCCGGCGGCACCCTCGTGGACGTGCGTGAGCGCTCCGCGTGACCCCGCTGGTCACGGCCGCCGTCCTGCTCGCCGCCGTCACGCACGCCGCGTGGAACGCCATCGCCCACAAGATCCCCGACAAGCTCGTCGGCTTCACGCTGATCTCCGGCGGCGGGCTGCTGATCGGGCTGGCCCTCGCGCCGTTCGTGGCGTTCCCGGCGGGGGAGGCCTGGCCGTACCTGCTCGCCTCGGCCGCCACCCACATCGTCTACTACGCGCTGCTGATGCGGTCCTTCCGGCTGGGCGACTTCGGGCAGGCCTACCCCATCGCCCGGGGCAGCGCGCCCCTGGTCGTCACGGTGCTCGCCGCCGTCTTCGCGCACGAGGTGCCCGACGGGTGGGGCGCCGCCGGGATCGCGGTGTCCTGCGCGGGGCTGACCGGCGTCGCCCTGTGGGGGCTGCGCGGGCACCGGCCGAACTGGGCGGCGATCGGCGCCGCCCTCGCCACCGGCCTGACCATCGCGGCCTACACCGTCGTCGACGGCCTGGGCGTACGCGCCTCCGGCTCCTCCCTCGGCTACATCGCCTGGCTGATGGCCGTCCAGGGCACGGTCGTGCCCGCCTATGCCGTCACGCGCCTGCGCGGGCGGACAGCGGCCGTGCTCCGCCCCCACCTGGGCCTCGGCCTCCCGGGCGCGGCCCTGTCGGTCATGGCGTACGCCCTGGTCCTGTGGGCGCAGACCCGGGCCGATCTCGCGCCCGTCGCCGCGCTGCGGGAGTCCTCGATCATCGTCGGCGCGGCGATCGGGGCGGTGTTCTTCAAGGAGCGCTTCGGTGCCCCGCGGATCGCGGCGGCGGCCCTGGTGGTCGCGGGGATCGGGCTGATGCTGCACGCCCATTAGCCGTGGGTGCGCGGGGCCATCCTCGGGAGCACCCTGGAACTAGGTGTTCCGGAGGTGATCGTCATGGCACTGCACACCGCTGTGGGATGGCATGTGGAGCTGGAGTTCCAGGAGGACGACCAGCACACGCGGGCGGTCGCGCTGGTGCGGCTGCCCGACGGCAGCGAGGTACGGGCCCGGGGGCACGCGACCCGGCACCGGACCGACTCCAACCAGCCGAGGGTCGGCGAGGAGATCGCCGGGGCCCGGGCGCTCAACGAGCTCGCCATGCAGCTGCTGACCAAGGCGCACGACGAGATCGACCAGGCGTCGGGGCGGACCTCGCACCCGATTCACATCTAGCGGGTCACATCCGGCCGGACAGAGCCTGCCGTACCGCCCGCACCAGCGCCTGCGCCCTCGGGTCCGCCGTCACCGTCCTGCGGAAGCCGTTGGTCACGTAGCCGAAGGCGATGCCCGACTCGGGGTCGGCGAAGCCGAGGGCACCGCCGCGTCCCGGGTGGCCGAAGGAACCGGGGGACAGCAGGGGGGAGGCGCTGCCGTGCAGCATGTAGCCGAGGCCGAAGCGGGTGCCCACGACCAGGACACGGTCCGGGCCCGCCGACTCCTCGGCCCGGGCCAGCCGCACCGTCTCGGGCGTGAACAGCGCCGGGGCGCCGTCGAGCCCATCGGTCAGCGCCGCGTAGAGGCGGGCCAGGGCGTCCGCCGTCGCGATGCCGTTGGCCGCGGGCAGGGCCGCCCTGCGGTACGCCGGGTCGTTCTGGTCGGGGAACGGGCTGATCGCGGCGAAGGCCCGGCGGGTCAGGGACGCGGGGTCCTGGTACGCCGCGGTGACCGAACGCTTGGGGCGCATCCGCACACCCCCGGCCGGCTCCGGCCCCTCGACCCGGCCGACCCGGCCCACGCGGTGCGCCTCGGTGTCCGGCAGCCCGAGCCACAGGTCCAGGCCGAGCGGGGCGGCGAGGTGCCGGGCGAGCCACGCTCCGGTGCCCTGCCCCGTCACGCGCCGGACCAGTTCGTCCAGCATCCAGCCGTACGTCAGCGCGTGGTAGCCGTGGTCGGTGCCCGGCTCCCACACGGGCGCCTGAGCGGCGACGGCCTCGGGGCCGCGCAGCGGGTCCAGCGCCTCCCGCGGGGTCAGCGGGCGGTCCAGGACCGGCACTCCGGCGCGGTGGTTCAGCACGTGCCGGACCAGCACGCGTTCCTTGCCCCGCGCCTTGAACTCCGGCCAGTAGTGCCCGACCGGCGCGTCGAGGTCGAGTTCGCCGCGCTGGTGCAGCAGCAGCAGGACGGCGGCGGCCACCCCCTTGGTCGCCGAGCGGACGACCTGGGCCGTGTCCCGCTGCCAGGGCGCGTCGCCGTCCACGTCCCGGGTGCCGCCCCACAGGTCGACGACCCGCCGCCCGTCCCGGTACACGGCGACGGCCGCGCCCCGCTCCCCGAGCGCCGTGAAGTTCCGTACGAACGCTTCCCTGACCGGCTCGAAGCCCTCGGCCACTGTGCCGTGCACTTCCACGTCCGTACTCCTCCTCGTCTCGCTGTCACGCTCCCTTTCACCCAAGCAGGATCGTGACGTCGATGTTCCCGCGGGTCGCGTTGGAGTAGGGGCAGACCTGGTGCGCCTCGTCCACCAGCCGGGCGGAGAGGTCCGCGTCCAGCACCGGCAGGGAGACGCTGAGGGCGACCGCGAGACCGTAGCCGCGGCTGCGGTTGGGGCCGATGCCGACCTTCGCGGCGACGGTGGAGCCGCTCAGGTCGTAGCCCGCGCGGTTGCCGACCATGATCAGCGCGTTGTGGAAGCAGGCGGCGTAGCCGGCCGCGAACAGCTGCTCCGGGTTGGTGCCGGCGCCGTCGCCGCCCAGCTGCGGGGGCATCGCGACCTTCAGGTCCAGCTGCCCGTCCTGGCTGGTCACATAGCCGTCCCGGCCGCCGTGCGCGGTGGCCTCGGCGACGTACATGATCTTCGTCGGACGTGTGTCGACGGCCGTGGTGTCGGTCATGGGTGCCCCGGTCACGATGGCCCTCCCCCGGGAAAAAGAGCGCGCGAGTACATTGCGCACAAGGTACTGGCCGGTAACCAGCCGGTCGCGCCCAGGGGGATGCAACCGCGGGTAACCGGAGGGGGCAGGTCAGCGGGCCCGGTCCGCCGCCGACTCGGCGTGGTCCGCCAGCCGCCACAGCTCCTCGCGCAACCGCGCGAGCCGCGCCCGGTCGAGCCCCGTCGCCGCCAGCAGGGCGTCCGGCACGCACGCCGCGCGCTCGCGCAGTTCCGCGCCGCGCGCCGTGACCGCGACGAGCACCGACCGCTCGTCGCGCGCCGACCGCTCCCGCCGCACCAGCCCGGCCGCCGCCAGCCGCTTCAGCAGCGGCGAGACCGTGCCGTAGTCGAGCCGCAGCGCCCCGGCCAGCTCCTTCACGGTGGTCTGGCCGCGCTCCCACAGCACGAGCAGCACCAGGTACTGCGGGTAGGTGAGGCCGAGGTCGTCAAGGAGCGGCCGGTACGCGGCCGTCACCGCGCGCTGGGCCGCGTACAGCGCGAAGCACAGCTGGTCGTCCAGGACCGGCGGCCCCGCAAGGCCGGTCTCCTCGTTCGTCACGCGCCCATTGTCACGGACCGCGGGTCGAACCCGAAGGGCAGCTCCAGCCGGTGGGCGCGCATCAGCTCCTCGTCGGCCAGCAGCTCGGCCGTGGGGCCGTCCGCCGCGATCACGCCGTCGCTCAGGATCAGCGAGCGCGGGCACAGCTCCAGCGCGTAGGGCAGGTCGTGCGTGACCATGAGCACGGTCACGTCCAGCGAGCGCAGGATGTCGGCCAGCTCGCGGCGCGAGGCCGGGTCGAGGTTGGAGGACGGCTCGTCCAGGACCAGGATCTCCGGCTCCATCGCCAGCACGGTCGCCACCGCCACCCGGCGGCGCTGCCCGAAGGACAGGTGGTGCGGGGGCCGGTCCTTGAACCCCGCCATGCCGACCCGCTCCAGCGCCCGGTCGACCCGCTCCTCCAGTTCGTCGCCCTTGAGCCCGGCCGCCGCCGGGCCGAAGGCCACGTCCTCCCGGACGGTCGGCATGAACAGCTGGTCGTCGGGGTCCTGGAAGACGATGCCGACCCTGCGCCGGATCTCCGCCATGTGCTGCCGGCCGACCGGCAGCCCGGCGACCCGCACCGAGCCCGCGCCGCCGGTCAGGATGCCGTTGAGGTGCAGCACCAGGGTCGTCTTGCCGGCGCCGTTCGGCCCGAGCAGCGCGACCCGCTCACCGCGCCCGATGGTGAAGTCCACACCGAACAGGGCCTGGTGCCCGTCCGGGTACGCGAAGGCCAGCCCGGCCACTTCCAGCGAAGGTGTCGTCACAGCGCCCATCCCACCACGCACACGACCAGGGCGGCGAACGGCAGCGCGAGGGCGTACGACCACTGCGCCCGGGACGCGGTCACCTCGTCGATCACCGGCATGGAACCGGCGTACCCGCGGCTGACCATGGCCAGGTGGACCCGCTCGCCGCGCTCGTAGGAGCGGATGAACAGCGCGCCCGCCGACTTGGCCAGCACGCCCCAGTGCCGCACTCCGCGCGCCTCGAAGCCGCGCGACTCCCGGGCCACGCGCATCCGCCGCATCTCGTCGGTGATCACATCGCCGTACCGGATCATGAAGGAGGCGATCTGGACCAGCAGCGGCGGCAGCTTCAGCCGCTGGAGCCCGAGGAGGATCTCCCGCAGCTCGGTGGTGGCGGCCAGCAGCACGGACGCGGCGACGCCGAGCGTGCCCTTGGCGAGCACGTTCCAGGCGCCCCACAGGCCGCTGACGCTCAGGGACATCCCCAGCACCTCGACCCGCTCGCCCTCCGCCACGAACGGCATCAGCACCGCGAACGCCACGAACGGCACCTCGATCAGCAGCCGCTTCAGCAGGAAACCGGCCGGCACGCGCGCCACGGACGCCACCGCACCGAGCAGCACGGCGTACAGGGCGAAGGCCCACATCGCCTCGCGCGGGGTGGACACCACCACGACCACGAAGGCGAAGACCGCGGCCAGTTTGGTGTGCGGCGGCAGCCCGTGCACGGGTGAGTGCCCGTGCCGGTACAGCCGGTGCGCGTGCCCCGCCCCCATGTCAGACCCCCGTGTTCACGGGGCTCGTGTCGCCCGTACGGCGCCGCCGCACCGCCCAGAACACCGTGCTGCCCGCGACGACCGTGACGCCCACCCCGATGACACCCGCCAGCCCCCCGGACAGGCGGGCGTCCTCGACGTCCCGGACGCCGTAGTCGGCGAGCGGGGAGTCGGCGATCGCGTGGTCCTCGGCCTTCTTGTCGATGCCGTGGTCGGCGGCGACCTTCTCCAGGCCGTCGGGGCTGGAGGAGGCGTAGAAGCTGACGAACCCGGCGAGCACCAGGGAGGTGACCAGACCCGCGATCCACACCCCGCGGTGCGAGGCCCGGGCGGCGACGGGCACGGGCTCGGCGTCCGGCGCGTCGACCAGCTCGCCGCCGACCCGCAGCTTCAGCTTCTGCCGCAGGTCACGCGCCCCGTACACCAGGTCCGGGCGGACGGCCACGACCGCGCCCACGGTCAGCGCGGTGATCACGGCCTCGCCGATGCCGATCAGCACGTGCACGCCCACCATGGCGGTGGCGACCTTGCCGATCGCCACGTCGGTCGTGCCGCCGATCGCGTAGATCAGGGTGAAGACCAGCGCGGAGGCCGGCACAGAGACGAGCGCGGCGACGAAGGTCGCGGCGGTCACCGAGCGGCGGGTGCGCGGCAGCACCTTCACCAGGCCGCGGAAGACGGCGTACGCCACCACCGTCGTGACGACCGCCATGTCGGTGATGTTCACCCCCAGCGCGGTCAGGCCGCCGTCCGCGAACAGCACGCCCTGCATGAGCAGCACCACGGACACGCACAGGACCCCGGTGTACGGCCCCACGAGGATCGCCGCCAGCGCCCCGCCCAGCAGATGGCCGCTGGTGCCGGCCGCCACCGGGAAGTTCAGCATCTGCACCGCGAAGATGAACGCCGCGACCAGGCCCGCCAGCGGCGCCGTGCGCTCGTCGAGTTCCCGCCGCGCGCCGCGCAGGCTCACCGCGACGGCGCCCGCGGCGATCAGGCCGGTGGCGGCGGAGGTGGGGGCGTCGATGAATCCGTCTGGTACATGCACCGTTCGATGATAGTGGCTAGATGCGAACGGTTTGCAAGAGCGAGATTCTCGTGCATCACGGCTGTCATCTCGGCTGTGATATGTCCGGCACCGGAGGGCGCGTTCCGGAAAATATGCGACATTGGAGAGGGGGTGGACGTACAGCTTTCGCACAGGTAGCGCACCGTAAGGGGCCCAGCCGATGTCCGTAGTCGAACAGTACGCACGCGCCCACATCGTCACGGACGCGGACGTCCGGGTGCAGGACGAGCTGGACGCCGTACCGGTGAGACTGCGCTACGACCCCGAGAAGGACCCCCGGTCGGTCGGGGTGGGGCTGCCCGGCGCCGGGCGCGAGTGGACCTTCTCGCGGGAGCTGCTGGAACAGGGCCTGCGGGCGCCCGCCGAGAGCGGGGACGTACGGGTGTGGCCCTGCGGGCGCGTGCAGGCGGTCGTGGAGTTCCACTCCCCGCAGGGCGTGTCGGTCGTGCAGTTCGAGACCAAGGCGCTGCAGCGGTTCCTGCGGCGGACGTACACGGCCGCCGCGGAACCCGTGACCGGTTGAGCCTTCCTCCGTCAGCCGCCCGTCTTCAGCAGGGCCGCCACGATCGGACCGGCCGTGTCGCCGCCGTGGCCGCCCGCCTGGACCACACCGGCCGCGGCGAGGTCGCCCCGGTAGGCGGTGAACCAGCCGTTCGGCTTCTTCTGCCCGTCGACCTCGGCGGAGCCGGTCTTCGCGCCGACGTCACCGCTCACCCCGGCCATCGCCTCGGCCGCCGTGCCGTACGCGGCCGTGTAGGACATCAGCTCGCGCAGCTGGGACAGGGTGGTCGCGGACAGCGTGCGGGAGGCCGTCGCGAGCGTGCGCCCGTCCACCTTCGGCGACACCAGGTACGGCTGGTGGAAGACCCCGGCCCGCACGGTCGCCGCCACCGACGCCATGTTCAGCGGGTTCATCCGCACCCCGCCCTGGCCGATGAGCGAGGCCGCCATCGGCGCCGCCGACTGCACCGGCACCGCGCCGTCGAAGGACGGCACCCCGACCGACCAGTTGTTCCCGCCCAGGCCGAAGACCTGACGGGCCTGCTTGGTCAGGTCGTCGTTCCTCAGCTTCGGGGCCTGGCTGATGAAGGCCGTGTTGCAGGAGCGGGCGAAGCTCGCCTTGAAGGTGCCGCCCTTGATCTGGAACTTGTCGTCGTTCTGGAATTTCCAGCCGCCGTAGCTGAAGTACTTCGGGCACGGGTGCGGCTTGTCCGCGGAGGCCAGGCCCTTGTCGATGAGCAGCGAGGAGGTGATGACCTTCATCGTGGAGCCGGGCGCGAGGGAGCCCTGGAAGGCGGTGTTGAAGCCCTTGGAGGAGTTCGCCACGGCCAGGATCTCGCCGGTCGAGGGGCGCAGGGCGACCACCGAGGCCCGGGCCCGCTGGGCCACCTGCCGCTCGGCGGCGGCCTGGAGGGTGGGGTCGAGGGTGGTCTTGACGGTGCCGGGCGTGCCCTGGCTCAGCTCCAGCAGGGTCTTGTCGGAGAGCTTGCGGGCGGCGGCCGCCTTGCCGCGCACCACACGCAGCTCGATGCCCGCCCTGCCGCCGGCGCTCTTGCCGTACTTCTCGCGCAGCCCGTCCAGCACCGGGCCGAGCGAGGGGTACCTCGCGGTGGTCAGCTCGCCGCCGTCCCGGTCCAGGGCCTTGACCGGGGGTGTGCCCGCCTCACCGGTGACCAGCTTGTCGCCGTCCGTCAGGTCCGGGTGGACGACGAAGGCGTGCCAGTCGACCAGCGGCTTGCCGTCACTCGGACGGCGGACCACGGTCAGCGCGCTGTCGTAGGCGAGCGGCTTGCTCACCTTCCGGTAGGACACCGTGCCCTTGACCGAGAAGGGCACCTTGTCGCCGGTGCGGGTGCCCGGGGTGAGGGTGACGTCCTTGACGTGGGCGTCCTTGGTGTAGCCGGTGAGCAGCGCCTTGGCGGCGGCCGGGTCGTCGGTGGCCGCGGCGGCCTTCCCGGCCTGCCCGGACTGCCAGGCGGTGAGGAAGGCGCGGGCGGCGCCCATGACCTCGGCCGCGGACAGCGGCCCCGTCTTGACCTTCGGTTTCTGGTCGACGGCCGCGGAGTGCGGCCCGTTCTCGGCGGCGGCCCCGCCGCCGAGAAGCGCGTAACCGACGACACCGGCGCCGCCGACGACCACGGCGATCATCCCGCCGATCACGGCGGGTCTGGTCTTCCGTCGCTCACCGGCGACGCGCCTTCTGTTGCCCACGGCTTTTTCCGTTCCTCCGCGACTTCCCCAGGGTCCCCGTAGCCCTCCAACGACGGCCACCACCCTAGAGTCCCGACCTGGTCGGGTGACGGGGGGAGGGAATCAGCCGCCCGCTTGTAGCACGGCTGCGACAATAGGACCGGCCGCGTCGCCGCCGTGGCCGCCCTTCTGCACCATGGCCGCCGCGGCGACATCGTTCCGGAACCCGGTGAACCAGCTGTCGGACACCGCCACCCCGTCGACCTCGGCGGAGCCGGTCTTGGCGCCGATGTCGCCGCCGAGCCCGGCCATGGCGCGCGCGGCGGTGCCCTGGGTCGCGGTGAGCCGCATCATCTGCTTCAGCTGGGCGGCGGTGCCGGCCGGCAGGCCCCTGGCCTGCGCCAGCCGCCGGTCGTCCAGCTTCGGCGACACCAGGTAGGGCTGGCGGAAGGTGCCGGTGATCGCGGTGGCCGTCACCGAGGCCATGTTCAGCGGGTTCATCTGCACCTGGCCCTGGCCGATGGCGTTCGCGGCGCGGTCCGGCCCGCTGACGGTGGGGACACTGCCGTCGAAGGACTCGATACCGGTCTTCCAGTCGCCGCGTCCGAGCCCGAACCGCTCCTCGGCCTCCTGGGTGAGGGAGGCGTCGGTCAGCGGCTTCTCGTCGATGAGCTTGATGAAGGCCGTGTTGCACGAGCGCAGGAAACTGTTGGCGAGACTGGCGTTTGGGTTGGGCTTCATGCCGGTCAGGTTCTTGAAGGTCTGGCCCTGCCACATGGCCTCGTCCGGGCAGGGCGCCGGGCCGTTCATGGTGGTCACGCCGTTGTCGATGAGCATCGCCGACGTGATGATCTTCATGACGGAGCCGGGGGCGACCTTGCCCTGGAACGCCGCGTTGAAGCCGTCGTCGCGGTGGTTGGCGACCGCCAGGATCCGCCCGGTGCTCGGCTCGACCGCCACCACGGAGGATTCGGCGTACTTCCGCACCGCCTTCTCGGCCGCCGCCTGCACTCGGGCGCTGAGGCTGGTCTCCAGCCTGCCGGGTCTGCCCTTGGCGAGGGTGAGCAGCGGGGTGTCGGCGCTCTGGTCGGCGTGCCGGATCGCCAGCTCGACCCCGGGGCTGCCGCCGGCCTCGTCGCCGTACTTCTCGCGCAGCGCGTCCAGGATCGGCCCGAGGGAGGGGTACTTCTCCTTGGTCAGCACGGTCCCGTCGCGGTCCACGGCCTCGATGGGCGGGCTGGCCGACTCGGCGGTGACCAGGGTGTCGCCCCGGCGCAGCTGCGGGTGGACGACGGTGGGCTGCCAGTCGACCAGGGCCCGCCCGGTGGTGAGCCCGCGCACGACGGTCAGCTCACTGCGGTACGACAGCGGCTCGGACTTCCCGTCGTACGACACCGTCGCCTTCACCGCGTACGGCACGCGGGTGCCGTGCGCCGCGCCGGGCGTGATCCGCACGTCGGTGAGGTGGGCCTCCTCGGCGTACGCCGTCAGCAGGGGCTCGGCCGCCGCGGCGTTGTTCGTCAGGGCCGCCGCCCGGGCCGCCTGCCCCTTCTCCCACGCCGCGAAGAACTTCGCCGTGGTGGCGCGGACCTCGTCGCCGCTGGGCGGCCCCGACTTCCTCTCCGCGGCGGCCCCGCCGGCTCCCCCGTCGCCGCTCAGCGCGTTCACGAAGGTGTAGCCGCCGTACCCGGCCGCCCCCACCATCACCGCGAACACACTGCCTATGACGGCGGCCTTGACCCCCTTGGCCATCTGCCTGCCCCTCCCCGTGTGTGGTTCTCGCACTGTAAGTGGCGCAAGGGAAGCGGGGAGGCGAGTTTCCGTCTGTTGACCGAACAGGGGATCGGGTAAAGGCGGCGGCTCAGACCCAGGTGTCGAGCCACATCCGCGCCCGCCAGTCGTCGATCGGGATCGCGGTGCCCGTGTAGATCGGCCAGAAGTAGACGAAGTTCCAGGCGATCAGCAGCACCAGGACGCCCGCGCCCGTCGCGCCCGCGACCCGGCGGGTGTCGGTGGAGCGGGGCGGGCCGATGACCGCGCCGAGCAGCATCGCCACCGCCAGGCACAGGAAGGGCAGGAAGACGACGGCGTAGAAGTAGAAGATCGTGCGCTCCTGGTACAGGAACCACGGCAGGTAGCCGGCGGCGATGCCGCAGGCGATGGCGCCCGCGCGCCAGTCGCGGCGGAAGAGCCAGCGCCACAGCACGTACAGCAGCGCGAAGCAGGCCACCCACCACAGCAGGGGCGTGCCGATCGCCAGCACCTCACGGGCGCACTTCTCGCCCGCGTCGACCGGGCAGCCGTCCTTGCCGGGCGCGGGCGACTCGTAGAAGTACGACACCGGGCGGCCGGCGACGATCCAGCTCCACGGGTTGGACTGGTACGTGTGCGGCGAGGACAGGCCGACGTGGAACTCGTACACCTGGTGCTCGTAGTGCCACAGGCTGCGCAGCCAGTCGGGCAGGAAGGTCCAGTTGCCGCCCTTGCCGTCGGTCGCGGCCCAGTTGCGCAGGTAGCCGCCGGTGCCGTCGGTGGGGGAGAGGATCCAGCCGGTCCAGGAGGCGAGGTAGGTGACGAGCGCCACCGGGACCGTCGCCAGGAAGGCGAGCCCGGTGTCGAGCCGGAGGACGGCGGCGTACGGGTGCCGGGCCCCGGCGACCTTGCGGGAGCCGGCGTCCCACAGCACCGCCATGACGCAGAAGGCGGCCAGGACGTACAGGCCGTTCCACTTCGTGCCGATGGCCAGGCCCAGCATCAGGCCCGCCGCCCAGCGCCACGGACGCAGGCCGAGGCGGGTGGTGTCCGCGGTGTGCGCGTCGGGGCGGACCCGGCCGTCGGCGTCCGCCGGGAGCGCGGCGGCGAGCCTCGCGCGCGCCCGGTCCCGGTCGATGAGCAGGCAGCCGAACGCCGCCAGCACGAAGAACATCAGCACGCCGTCGAGCAGCGCGGTGCGGCTCATCACGAAGTGCAGCCCGTCCACCGCCATCAGCGCGCCCGCCAGGCAGCCGAGGAAGGTGGAGCGGAACAGGCGGCGGCCGATCCGGCACAGCATCAGCACGGACGCCGTCCCGAGCAGGGCCGTCATGAACCGCCAGCCGAACGGGTCGAACCCGAACAGCAGCTCGCCGAGCCCGATGACGTACTTGCCGACCGGGGGATGCACCACGTACGAGGCGTCCGTCGGGATGGGCACGTGCCCGTTCGTGGCCAGGATCAGGTCGTTGGCCTTCTTGTCCCAGTTGACCTCGAAGCCGCGGTGGACCAGCCCCCAGGCGTCCTTGGCGTAGTACGTCTCGTCGAATATCACCGCCTTCGGGCTGCCCAGGTTCCAGAACCTGAGCACCCCGGCCAGCAGCGTGACGAGCAGCGGTCCGCCCCAGGCCGACCAGCGCGTGACCCGGTCCGCGAGGGTGGGCGGCACGCCGAGCACCGCCCACAGCCGCCCGCTGGGCCGGGTGTACGACGGCACCAGCCGCTCCCGGACATCGCTGGTGGGGCCCGCCTCGTAGCCGAAACGGCGCAGCCGCTGCTGCCAGGCGGGCCGCTGCTCGTGCGGCGCCTGGCCCTGCCGGGTGTCCGTGGAGTCCATGGACGACGCTGTACTGGTCACCGCGCCATCGTAGGGAACCCGTCTGTGCGAGTCCCGTGGATGCGCCCTGCGAGGATGGAAACGTGACTGGAACCCTTGTTTTGGCAGGCACTCCCATCGGCGACCTCGCGGACGCCCCGCCCCGGCTCGCCGAGGAGCTGGCGGGCGCGGACGTGGTCGCCGCCGAGGACACCCGGCGGCTGCGGCGCCTCACCCAGGCGCTGGGGGTCACGCCCCAAGGGCGTGTCGTGTCGTACTTCGAGGGCAACGAGTCCGCCCGCACGCCCGAGCTGGTCGCGGAACTCGTCGGCGGCGCGCGCGTGCTGCTGGTGACCGACGCGGGCATGCCGTCCGTGTCCGACCCCGGGTACCGGCTGGTCGCGGCGGCCGTCGAGAAGGACATCCGGGTCACCGCCGTGCCCGGGCCGTCCGCCGTGCTGACCGCGCTCGCGCTGTCCGGGCTGCCCGTGGACCGCTTCTGCTTCGAGGGGTTCCTGCCGAGGAAGGCGGGGGAGCGGCTGTCCCGGCTGCGGGAGGTGGCCGGGGAACGCAGGACGCTGGTGTACTTCGAGGCGCCGCACCGCCTCGACGACACCCTCGCCGCGATGGCCGAGGTGTTCGGCGCCGAGCGGCGCGCGGCCGTGTGCCGGGAGCTGACCAAGACGTACGAGGAGGTCCGGCGCGGCCCGCTGGGCGAGCTCGCCGCGTGGGCGGCCGAGGGCGTGCGCGGGGAGATCACCGTCGTCGTCGAGGGGGCGCCGGAGCGGGGGCCCGAGGAGGTCGACGCCGCCGAGCTGGCGCGCCGGGTCCGGGTGCGCGAGGAGGCCGGGGAGCGGCGCAAGGAGGCCATCGCGGCGGTGGCGGCTCAGGCGGGGGTTGCGAAGCGGGAGGTGTTCGACGCGGTCGTCGCCGCGAAGAACGCCGGCGCCTGAGACCCGGCGCACATGCCCTGTGAGCAGGGCGCTTGCCGGATGAGCGGGCGCCCCATGCACGGGCAAAGCCGCCCGGGCCCTGGGGCAAGGAACGCCCAAATCGCCGCCAACACTCGACAGGTCGGCTGTCGTCGCGTCATCGGAGGAGTCCACTGGGGAACGGGACACGCAAACCGTTCCCTCCAGCGGACACCAGGAGCCGGCATGAGCGAGACCGCAGAGCCGATCGGCCTTCGCAACGGTGCGACCGCCGTCGTCAACGAGTCGTACTCCTTCGCTTGCATGCGCTGCGGGCACGGCTGGGAGCAGTCGTACGAGATAGAGCACCACACGGACGCCCAGGGCCACGAGTTCGTCCTGTACGTGGCGGACGGCGCGATCGTGCCGTCGCCGCTGAGCCGCCCCACGTGTCAGAACTGCGAAGGCCACGTCGTGCGGATCATGCGGGCGGGCCAGGTCTCCTCGGCCCGGCACGCCGAGCACCGGCACCACCGGGTGCCGCCCGCCGGACCGGTGGTCGCGCCGAGGACGGCCGCGGAGGACCGGGCCGGCACCCCGGCCGGAGCAGGGGCCGAAGGGGACCGGGAGCACCACCACTGGCACCTGTCCGACCTGCTGCACCCGTTCCAGCGCAGGGCGAGCTGAGACTGCCGGCACCTCCCCGCCGGCGCCCTCCCCGGAACCTCCCCTGCCGGGGAGGGCACCCCCTCGTCCGGGACGGTTCGCAGGACGGTTCGTAGGATCGGGGCATGCCTGCGAACCCCTCCGACACCCCCGGCAAGACCGCGGCCCCGCCGCTCCCGGAACCCCTGCGGGTACCGGTCGCCGACTCCCACACGCACCTCGACATGCAGTCCGACACCGTCGAGGAGGGCCTCGCCAAGGCCGCGTCGGTCGGTGTCACCACGGTCGTACAGGTCGGCTGCGACCTGAAGGGCTCCCGCTGGGCGGCCGAGACGGCGGCGGCGTACGACGCCGTCCACGCCACCGTCGCCCTGCACCCGAACGAGGCACCCCGCATCGTGCACGGCGACCCCGACGGCTGGTCACGGCAGGGGGCCCGCCGGCCGGGCGGTGACGCCGCGCTGGACGAGGCGCTCGCCGAGATCGACCGGCTGGCCGGGCTGCCGCAGGTCAAGGGCGTCGGCGAGACCGGGCTCGACTACTTCCGCACCGGGCCGGAGGGCAAGGCGGCGCAGGAGAGGTCCTTCCGCGCCCACATCGAGATCGCCAAGCGGCACGGCAAGACCCTGGTCATCCACGACCGTGACGCCCACGCGGACGTGCTGCGCGTGCTGAAGGAGGAGGGCGCCCCCGAGCGCACCGTCTTCCACTGCTACTCCGGGGACGCGGAGATGGCGCGGATCTGCGCGAGTGCCGGGTACTTCATGTCGTTCGCCGGCAACGTCACCTTCAAGAACGCCCAGAACCTGCGGGACGCGCTCGCCGTGGCCCCGCTGGAACTCGTCCTGGTCGAGACGGACGCCCCCTTCCTCACGCCGGTGCCCTACCGCGGACGGCCCAACGCCCCGTACCTCGTCCCGGTCACCGTGCGCGCGATGGCCGCCGTGCGCGGCATCGACGAGGACACGATGGCCGCCGCCCTCGCGGCCAACACGGCCCGCGCGTTCGGTTACTGACGGTCGCCCACGGACGCACGCCGCACGACTGTGCGTAGCCGAGTCGCTTTGGAGAGTGACGACCGCTCCGCTAGGTTCTGGGGGCCCGATCCGGACCCCTGGACCCCCTCCGTCCCCTGGAGCGTGTCGGCGTGAGCAACTCCCCGTACGAGACCTACGAGACGTACGTGCCGTATCCGTCGTACGGCACTCCTGGCGACGACCCGTACGACCCGTACGACGACCTGTACGACGCCGGCCCGTACGACGGCCCGTACGAGGACACCTACCGGCCCGCCTACGAGGTGCCCGAGCCCGCGCTGCCCCGGCAGGGGGCACCCGCAGCGCGGGCGCGGGAAGCCGCTCCCGGTGTGCGGTCCGTCCTGGGCCGGCGGGGCGCGCGGCGGCGAAAGGCCCGGTACGCGGAGCGCGCGGACGGTTCCCTGCGCCGCCTGCTGCCGCAGGCGCTGGTGGTGGCGTTCCTGGCGGGCGGCACCACCGCGTTCGTCGCCGAGGACAAGGCGATCGAGCTGAGCGTCGACGGCCGGCAGCGCACGCTGCACACCTTCGCCGACGACGTGGGCGAACTCCTCGCCGAGGAGGGCGTCGAGACCGGCGCGCACGACGTGGTGGCCCCCGCCCCCGGCACGGAGCTGACCGACGGCGACGAGGTCGCGGTGCGCTACGGGCGTCCCGTACGGCTCACCCTCGACGGCCGGCCGCGCCAGGTGTGGACGACGGCGCGCACGGTCGAGGGGGCGCTGCGGCAGCTGGGGGTGCGCGCGGACGGCGCGTACCTGTCCGTCTCGCGCGCGCAGCGGATCGGGCGCGCGGGGCTCGCCCTGGACGTGCGCACCGAGCGCACCGTGACGGTCCTGGCCGACGGCCGTGCCCGGACCGTCCGCACCAACGCGGCGACCGTCCGGGAGGCCGTCGAGGAGGCCGGCATCACCCTGCGCGGCCAGGACACCACGTCCGTCCCGCCCGGCAGTTTCCCGCGCGAGGGGCAGACCATCACCGTGCTGCGGATCACCGGCGGCCAGGAGGTCCGCGAGGAGGCGATCCCCTTCCCGGTACGCCGGACCGAGGACCCCACCCTCTTCCGGGGCACCGAGGTCGTCGACCAGGCGGGCCGCGCCGGCCTGCGCCGCACCACCTACGCCCTGCGCACCGTCAACGGTGTCCGGCAAAAACCCCGCCGCCTGCGCACCGAGGTGGTCCGGGAACCGAGCCCCCGGCTGGTGCGGGTCGGCACGCAACCCCGGCCCGCCTCCGTGCGGGGCGCCGACCACCTGAACTGGCAGGGCCTGGCGGCCTGCGAGTCGGGCGGCCGCCCCGACGCGGTGGACCCCTCGGGCACGTACGGCGGCCTGTACCAGTTCGACACCCCCACCTGGCACCGCCTCGGCGGCCAGGGCCGCCCGCAGGACGCCCCGGCGGCGGAACAGACCTACCGGGCGAAGAAGCTCTACGTCCGCGAGGGCGCCGCCCCCTGGCCCCACTGCGGCCGGCGGCTCCACGGGTGAACGGCTCCGGGCGGCGCCGCCCAGGGCGGTGCCCAGCGGTACGCCGGGTGCCGTGACGCCGGGCGACCGGGCGGAGGACCCCGGCACGGGCCCCCGTACCCTAGACCCCGTGACCAGCCCCGCCCCCGACGCCCTCCTGGGCCCCGCCGACATCCGCGAGCTGGCGGCAGCCCTCGGCGTCCGCCCCACCAAACAACGCGGCCAGAACTTCGTGATCGACGCGAACACGGTCCGCCGTATCGTCCGCACCGCCGACGTCCGCCCCGAGGACGTGGTCGTCGAGGTCGGCCCGGGGCTCGGCTCGCTCACCCTCGCCCTGCTGGAGGTCGCCGCCCACGTCACGGCGGTGGAGATCGACGACACCCTCGCCGCCGCCCTCCCGGCGACCATCGCCGCCCGCATGCCGGAGCGCGCCGGCCGTTTCTCGCTGGTCCACTCGGACGCGATGCACGTCACCGAGCTCCCCGGTCCGGCCCCGACCGCGCTGGTCGCCAACCTGCCCTACAACGTGGCCGTCCCGGTCCTGCTCCACATGCTCGACACCTTCCCGGGCATCCAACGCACCCTCGTCATGGTGCAGTCGGAGGTCGCCGACCGCCTCGCCGCCGCGCCCGGCTCCAAGGTGTACGGCGTCCCCTCGGTCAAGGCCAACTGGTACGCCGAGGTGAAGCGGGCCGGTGCCATCGGCCGCAACGTGTTCTGGCCGGCGCCCAACGTCGACAGCGGACTGGTGTCCCTGACCCGCCGTGCCGAGCCGATCAAGACCACCGCCTCCAAGCGGGAGGTGTTCGCCGTCGTCGACGCGGCCTTCGCCCAGCGCCGCAAGACGCTGCGGGCCGCGCTCGCCGGGTGGGCGGGTTCGGCCGCCGCCGCCGAGGCGGCCCTCGTCGCCGCCGGGGTGTCCCCGCAGGCGCGCGGCGAGTCCCTCACCGTCGAGGAGTTCGCCCGCATCGCCGAGCACAAGGCCGCGCACGCCGAGCACGAGGCCGCCGGCGCCGCGCACGCCGAGCACGAGGAGCCGGGTCAGCAGTGAGCGTCACCGTCCGCGTCCCCGCCAAGGTCAACGTCCAGCTCGCGGTCGGCCCCGCCCGCCCCGACGGCTACCACGACCTCGCCAACGTCTTCCTCGCCGTCGGCCTGTACGACGAGGTCACCGTCACCCCGGCCGACGACCTCCGCGTCACCTGCGAGGGCCCGGACGCCGGCCAGGTCCCCCTGGACCGTACGAACCTGGCCGCCCGTGCGGCCGAGGCGCTCGCCGCGCGGTACGGCCGCAGCCCCGCCGTCCACCTCCACATCGCCAAGGACATCCCCGTCGCCGGCGGCATGGCGGGCGGCAGCGCGGACGGCGCGGGCGCCCTGCTGGCCTGCGACACGCTGTGGGGCACCGGCGCCTCCCGCGAAGAACTCCTCGACATCTGCGCCGAGTTGGGCAGCGACGTGCCGTTCAGCCTGGTCGGCGGGGCGGCCCTGGGCACGGGGCGGGGTGAGCAGCTCCAGCCGCTGGAGGTCGGCGGCACCTTCCACTGGGTGTTCGCGATGGCCGGCCGCGGGCTGTCCACCCCGGCCGTCTTCCGGGAGTTCGACCGGCTCGGCGAAGGCACCGGCATCCCCGCCCCCGTCGCCTCCCGCGATCTCC
Organism: Streptomyces sp. NPDC052682; assembly: GCF_040678435.1. Classification (NCBI taxonomy): domain Bacteria; kingdom Bacillati; phylum Actinomycetota; class Actinomycetes; order Kitasatosporales; family Streptomycetaceae; genus Streptomyces; species Streptomyces sp. NPDC052682. The sequence goes on from NZ_JBFATS010000010.1 coordinate 145,931, forward strand.
TCGACGCCCTCGCCAAGGGCGATCCGGACGCGCTCGCCGCCACCGTCTCCAACGACCTGCAGCCCGCGGCCCTGTCGCTCTTCCCGGAACTGGCGGACACCCTCGCGGCCGGCCGCGCCGCCGGAGCCCTCACGGCGCTGGTGTCCGGCTCCGGTCCCACCACCGCGTTCCTCGCCCGGGACGCGCAGTCGGCGGCGACGGTGGCGCAGGCCCTGGCGGCGTCGGGCACCTGCCGTGCGGTGCGCACCGCGACCGGGCCGGCGCCGGGCGCCACGGTCGTCCACGTCGCCCACGCGTGAACGTCCTTCGCCCGCCCCTGACCCACACCGGTCCCACGGACGCCGCCAAGGACGTCACCACCGTCAGCGCCCACCGCGACTGGCTACAGACGGACTGCCCGGGGTAGGACCATGTACGGCCTGCTCACCGAGATCCGCGCGGCAGCGTCCCGCTGACCTGCGGCGGGACCGGACGGCCTCCCGGCGCCCGTTACGCTGGGAGGCTGACCCAACCCCCTGCGCAGGAGAGAAATGGCCGTCAACCTGGTCAATGTCGAGAACGTCAGCAAGGTGTACGGCACCCGTGCCCTGCTCGACGGCGTCTCGCTCGGCGTCTCCGAAGGAGACCGCATCGGGGTCGTCGGCCGGAACGGGGACGGCAAGACCACCCTGATCCGGATGCTGGCCAGGCTGGAGGAGGCCGACTCCGGGCGCGTCACGCACTCCGGCGGGCTGCGCCTGGGCGTGCTCACCCAGCACGACTCCCTCGACCCCGCCGCCACCGTCCGCCACGAGGTCATCGGCGACATGGCCGACCACGAGTGGGCCGGCAACGCCAAGATCCGGGACGTGCTGACCGGCCTGTTCGGCGGGCTCGACCTGCCCGGCTTCCCCAAGGGCCTCGACACGGTCATCGGTCCGCTGTCCGGTGGTGAGCGGCGCCGCATCGCGCTGGCCAAGCTGCTCATCGAGGAGCAGGACCTGATCGTCCTGGACGAGCCGACCAACCACCTCGACGTCGAGGGCATCGCCTGGCTCGCCGCCCATCTGCAGGCCCGGCGCTCGGCGCTGGTGTGCGTCACCCACGACCGGTGGTTCCTCGACCAGGTCTGCACCCGCATGTGGGACGTGCAGCGCGGCACCGTCCACGAGTACGAGGGCGGCTACTCCGACTACGTCTTCGCCCGCGCCGAGCGCGAGCGCATCGCCGCGACCGAGGAGGCCAAGCGGCAGAACCTGGTCCGCAAGGAGCTTGCCTGGCTGCGGCGCGGGGCGCCCGCCCGGACCTCCAAGCCGCGCTTCCGCGTCGAGGCCGCCAACGAGCTGATCGCCGACGTGCCGCCGCCCCGGGACAGCAGCGAGCTGATGAAGTTCGCCTCCTCCCGGCTCGGCAAGACCGTCTTCGACCTGGAGGACGTGACCGTCCAGGCCGGGCCGAAGGTGCTGCTCAAGCACCTCACCTGGCAGCTCGGCCCCGGCGACCGCATCGGCCTGGTCGGCGTCAACGGCGCGGGCAAGACCTCCCTGCTGCGGGCGCTCGCCGACGCCGCCTGCAGCGGGGGCGAACAGCAGCCCGCGGGCGGGCACATCCGGGTCGGCCGGACCGTCAAGCTCGCCTACCTCTCCCAGGAGGTCGCCGAACTCGACCCCACCTGGCGGGTGCTGGAGGCGGTGCAGCGGGTGCGCGAGCGCGTCGACCTCGGCAAGGGACGCGAGATGACCGCCGGGCAGCTGTGCGAGACGTTCGGCTTCGGCAAGGAGAAGCAGTGGACGCCCGTCGGGGACCTCTCCGGCGGTGAGCGGCGCAGGCTCCAGCTGCTGCGGCTGCTCATGGACGAGCCCAACGTCCTCTTCCTCGACGAGCCCACCAACGACCTGGACATCGAGACCCTCACCCAGCTGGAGGACCTCCTCGACGGCTGGCCCGGTTCGATGATCGTCATCTCCCACGACCGGTTCTTCATCGAGCGCACCACGGACCGGGTCTTCGCGCTGCTCGGCGACGGCACCCTGCGGATGCTGCCGCGCGGCATCGACGAGTACCTCGAGCGGCGCCGGCGCATGGAGGAGGCCGCGGCCGCCTCGGCCCCCGCGCCCGCCGCGGACCGGCCCGCCGCGGACCGGCCCGAGAAGAGCGCCGCCGACCAGCGCGCCGCCAAGAAGGAACTCCAGAAGATCGAGCGGCAGTTGGACAAGATCTCCGAGCGGGAGACCACGCTGCACGCGCAGATCGCCGAGCACGCCACCGACTTCGCGAAGGTGGCGGAACTGGACGCGGAGCTGCGCGCGTTGGCCGGTCAGCGGGAGGAACTGGAGCTGCGCTGGCTGGAACTCGCCGAGGACGCGTGAAGGGGGTGTGAAGCCCCATAACAGTGGCGTCACGGGCCGGTCCTCCCTTGGGAACAGGGGCAGAACCGGCCCGGTCCGCTGTCGGTGCCGGGTGATAGAAAGAGCCGTCCGAGACATGTCCGAGGACGACTCCGGGTGATGAAGCTCCTCCGGGCGTGGCGAGAAATCAGTGATGTGAACGGGGGAGGCCGCTGATGAGTCAGCCGCCGGGTCAGCCACCGCAGGGTGGCTTCGGAGCACCGCAGGACCAGCCACCGCAGGGCGGCGGTTTCGGAGCACCGCAGACTCCGCCGCCCCCGCAGGGACCGCCCCAGACGCCTCCGCCCCCGCAGCCGGGCTACGGCTACCCGCAGCAGCCGGGCCCGTACGCCCAGCCGGGCCCGTACACCCAGCCGGGCCCCTACGGGCAGCCCCCGCAGCCCGGCCCGTACGGGCCGCAGCCCGGCTACGGCTTCCCGCCGCAGCCGCAGTACCCTTGGGCGCCCGGCACCCCGCCCCGCTCCGGAAACGTCTTCACGCGCAAGCCCGCCCTGGCCGTCGGCGCGGCCGTCGCGGCGCTGCTCGTCATCGGCGGCACCGCGTGGGCCGTCATCGGCGCCTCCGACAGCGGCAAGGGCAGCAAGAAGCCCGTGGCGCAGCACAGCGACGACGCCAAGCCCGACGCTTCCGGCTCCCCGGTCAACCCCGGCGACGGCTCCGGCGACGGCGGCGAGGACCCCGACAACCTCAACGAGGGCCGCCGGCCCGGCGAGGCCAGGGTGCTCTGGTACAAGTCGGCACCCGACGCGCCCGGTTCGGGCGCGGACGCCCCCGGCATGTGGATCACCGACAAGACGGCGGTGAAGGCCGCGTACAAGCAGCTCCTCGCCTACCGCGTCGGCGACGGCACGCCCGCCTGGGACCCGATCACCTTCCCGCAGAAGATCTGCGCGACCACCCCGCAGAAGACGGCCGACAACAAGATCGTCGTCGCGTACATGAGCGGCAGCAGCAGCCGCGCCGAGTGCAACCAGCTCCAGGAGGTCGACCTCGACACCGGCGACAAGGGCTGGAAGGGCGAGGTCGCCGACGGCGAGCTGTTCGACTCCACGCTCTCCGTCGAGCTGTCCGTCACCGGCGACACGCTGATGGTGGGCCGCTCCCAGTCGGGCACGGCGTACGACGTCACCAGCGGCAAGAAGCTGTTCGACAAGAAGCGGTACGGCGACGCCTGCTTCCCGGCCGCCTTCGCGGGCGGCGAGAAGCTGGTCCAGGTCGCCTCCTGCGGTGCCGGCGGCAGCAACGAGCACGACGAGATCCAGGAGCTCGACCCGAAGACCGGCAAGGTGCGGTGGACCCAGAAGTTCGACAAGGGCTGGCGGGTCGCGCGCACGTACTCCGTCGACCCGCTGGTGGTCTACAGCACCAACGAGGACAAGAAGGCCTGGAACATCTCCACCTTCACCTCCGGCGGCAAGTTCCGCTCCCAGGTCGGCTTCGACGAGGACTTCGCCCCCGAGTGCGGCTGGGCCATCCTCGAACGCGACCTGACGGGCTGCCAGGGCGTGGCCGTCGACGCGGACACCCTGTACCTGCCGACCGAGGCCACCACCGGCGCCAACGAGATCGTCGCCGTCAACCTTGCCAACGGCAAGGAGAAGTGGCGCGTGAAGTCCCCCGCGGACGAGTCGATGCTGCCCGTCAGGATCGAGGGCGGCAAGCTCATCGCGTACGTGGAGCCGTCGTACGACGCGGGCGGCCAGGTCGTGGCCATCCCGGTCTCCGGCAGCGACCACAAGCCGGTCAAGCTGCTGCAGAACCCGCAGAGCGCCGCCGACGTCGAGAACGGCTTCTTCTCCAAGGACTTCGACTGGGCCGGCGGACGCTTCTACCTCTCGACGACCCGGCTGAATGGGAACGACGACGCCAAGGAGAAGCTGATGCTCGCCTACGGCAAGTGAGCCCGCGGCACCCGACCTTCCCGCCCGCCGCCCGCCGTCCGTCCCCGTCCGCGAGGTACCCACGTCATGACCCAGCCGCCCCCACCGCCGAACCAGCCGCCGCAGGGCGGAGGTTTCGGCCCGCCCCAGAACCAGCCGCCGCAGCAGCCGGGGTACGGCTACCCGCAGGCACCGCAGACGCCTCCGGCCGCTCCCCCCACCCCGCCTGCGCCGGGGTACGGCTACCCGCACCCGGCACCCCAGGCCCCCCAGCCGCCGCAGACCCCGCCCTACGGCTACCCCGGCCAGCAGCCCGGTCCGTACGGCCAGCAGCCGTACGGCCAGCAGCCGTACGGCCAGCCCTACGGTCAGCCCGGCTACGGCCATCCGCAGCCGACCATGCCGCTCCAGCCGCAGCCGGGGCCGCCGGCCGGCGGGCGGAAGGTCAACGCGCAGCTGGCCATCATCGTCGCGGCCGTGGTGGCGATCGCGCTGATCGTCGGCGGCGGCGTCTGGTACGCCTCCAGCAAGGACGACGGCAAGAAGGACGACACGGCGAGCTCCAGCGGCGGCACCGGCGGCGGTGACGACAAGAGCGGCGGCACCGGGGGGACGACCTCCGGCGGCACCGAGAAGGCGCCCGCCGACCCGGCCGCCAAGGTCCTCTTCCAGGTGCCGATGCCGGCCGTGAAGAAGGAGATCCGGTCGGTCGTCGTCTCCGGCTCGTGGCTCACCGACAAGGCCTACGTCAAGAGCGGCGTCGCCGAGATCACCGGCTACGACCCCGTCAAGGGCACCAAGCTCTGGACCATCCCGCTGCCCGGCCCGGTCTGCACGGCCAGCCGCCAGATGACCGCCGACCACAAGACGGCCATCGTCTTCCAGCCCGCCATGCCGACCAAGGCGGAACCCGCGCACGGCTGCAGCCAGGTCGCGGCGATCGACCTGGACGCGGGCAGGAAACTGTGGACGAAGAAGGTCAAGGACGGCGACCAGCCGGCCACCTTCGACAACGTCACGGTCAGCGGGACCACCATCGCCCTCGGCGGCACCGGCGGCGGCGCGGCCTTCGACGTCTCCGGCAAGGCCCTGTGGGCCCCCAAGCCGAGCGACACCTGCTACGACGCCGGCTACGGCGGCGGCCCAAAGCTGGTGGCGGTGCGCAAGTGCGGCACGTACGGCCAGCGGCAGCTGCACATCCAGACCATCAACCCGAAGAACGGGACGGTGATCTCCGAGTACAAGATGGCGCAGGGCATCGAGTACGCCAGCATCGTCTCCACCGACCCGCTGGTCGTGGCCGCCGACGTCGGCGACAGCGCGGGCGACGGCAGCGGCATCTCGGACTACTTCTCCCTCGACAACAAGACCGGCAAGCTGCGCGCCCGCATCTCCGCGCCGGGCGAGGAGTTCGGGGGCCGCTGCGACCGCGTCTACCGGATCGAGAACTGCACCCAGCTCGCGGTCGGCAACGACCGGCTGTACGTGCCGACCGAGGAGCACGAGGGCACCGGCAAGTACAGCAGGACCAACGAGATCGTCGCCTTCGACCTGGCCACCGGCAAGCAGACCGGCCAGCGGGCGGACGCGGGCGACGGCTACGTGATCTCGCCGCTGCGCATGGACGGCGGCAACCTGCTGGCGTACAAGCGCCCGCCGTACGACAAGGGCGGCCAGGTGGTCAGCATCGACGGCGGCAGCTTCAAGGCGAGCACCCTGCTGGAGAACCCGGCCACGGACTCGGTGCGGGACGTGGAGACCAGCATGCTGCCGGACTACTCGGAGCTGCTGTTCGGCAAGGGCCGGCTGTACATGTCGCAGGTGTACGCGTCCCAGTCGGCCACCGGCGACAAGGAGTACCTGGCGGTCGCCTTCGGCACGGGGTGACCGAACGCGCCCCGCGTCGTTGATCGGTTCGGCTTCGTTGACGGCCCCGCCCCTGAACAGGGGCGGGGCCGTGCACGTACCGCTCATCACCCTCGCATGCGCGCGAATACCGGAAATGTCGGCGATCCGGGACGATTCTCACCGGTAGGGGAAGCGCAACGTCGAACAAGCGTGTAGCTTCCGGGGGCATGAAGAGCGGGGGAGCCGGGAGGGGGCTTCTGTCCGCACGGACCAGTGGGCGTGTGGGGGCGGCCGTCGGGACCCGTGGGGCATCCACGGGCCCGCACGGGGGAGCATCGGTGAGGGTCCACTGGGGGGACTGGGGGGTTGCTCGATGGGAGTGCGGCTCATGGTGGTCGACGACCACCGACTGCTGGCCGAGGCGTTGGCCTCGGCGTTGAAACTGCGCGGGCACCGGGTGCTGGCCGCGGCGGCGCCGGCCGCCGGGGCGGCGGACCTGGTGATCAGCCGGGCGCCCGAGGTGTGCCTGCTGGGGACGGCCACACCGGCGGAGCCCGGGGCGTTCGACCCGGTCGTGAAGATCAAGAGGGAGCGGCCGCAGGTGGCGGTGCTCGTGCTCGGCCCGGTGCCGAACCCCCGGGGCATCGCGGCGGCCTTCGCGGCCGGGGCATCCGGTTACGTCCGGCACGACGAGCGGATCGAGGGCGTCGAGCGGGCGATCATGAAGGCCCGGGCGGGCGAGGCGGCGGTGGCGCCCGCGCTGCTGCAGGGGGCCTTCAGCGAGCTGCTGAACCCCGCCGCCGAGCCGGACGACGAGGGCCAGCGCCTGCTGCAGATGCTCACGCCCCGGGAGGTGGAGGTGCTGGTGCGGGTCGCCGAGGGCGAGGACACCCGGGCGATCGCCGCGGGGATGGGCATCGCCCCCTCCACCGCCCGCACCCACGTCCAGCGCGTCCTGATGAAACTCGGCGTCGGCTCCCGCCTGGAGGCAGCGGCCCTGGCCGCCCGCACGGGCCTGCTGGACCGGGCAGGCAAGCTGCCGCGGGACCCGTAGCGGCTGCGGCTTGAGACTTGCCCCGGCCCCCTCCCGACACGTCCCCTTCCCGCCGCGCGCCTCGGGGGCACGGGCAGCTCCCGCCTGAGGGCAGCGGCCCTGGCCGCGTGCATGGGTCTCGGTTGGCTTCGCAACCACGAGCTACCAAGAGGCCCTGTCTTCATGCCCACAACCACGTGACAGGCCGCGACGGCCGGCTGCGCAAGGCGATCCGAGTCAGCGGCAACTCCCAAAGCGCAAGGGGCGGCGCGGTCTCCCCGTGCTGTGCGCCAATGGGAAGCTCCGCTGTGTGGTTTCTCTCACTGTCTCGACAGCCTCGGTACTCCTTGTGAAGACTCCTTGTCTTTCTATGAGTTGGGTGGGGGGAATGGTGAAGGGGTTTTTCAAACCTGGGAGTTCGAGGACTCTCGGGATCAGCGCATGCCTGCTGGTCGGCTTGCTGGCCGTGGAACTCGGTGCTCCCGCACATCCCGCTGGTACCACGGGATCCGCTGACACATCGCTGACGGCGTCGGGGTCCGGCAGCGACGACGCGGAGGTAGGCGCGGCTCGCATCCGTGCTGCGATGCTCGGCGAGAGGGTTGAAGTCCCCTCCCTGCGCACGGAGAGTTCGACCGTCTACGTCAACCCCGACGGTTCGGTGACCGAGGAGTCGTCCACCGGGCCGATCAGGGTCAAGGACGAGAAGGGTGCGTGGCGGGATGTGGACACCACGCTCGTCTTGCGTGACGGCGTTGTCCAGCCCAAGCACGCCGCGGCGGACATCAGGATCTCCGCCGGCGGCTCCGGCCCTCTCGCTCAGGTGAGTGAGGGCAGTCAGAGCCTGGGCATCGGCTGGGACGGTGAGCTCCCCCAACCGGTCCTCCAGGGCAACACCGCAACGTACGAGGACGTCCAGCCGGGCGCCGATCTGGTGGTGTCCGCGCTGCCAGAGGGCTTCTCGCACGTCCTGGTGCTCAAGGAGCGGCCGACGGAGCAGGTGGAGCTGCGCATACCCGTGGCGGCCGAGGGCGTCAAGCTCCGTCAGGCCAGTGATGAGCGACTGCTCTGGGAGGGCAAGGACGGCAGGGACGTCGCCACCGCACCCGTTCCCGTCATGTGGGGAGCGGAGGAGCACGCTGGTTCGCGTGAACCGGAGGACGTCTCCGATGTCGCCGTGACGGTGGAGGGCAGAGGGGACCAGCAGACTCTGGTGCTCAAGCCGGCCAAGTCGTTCCTCGAGGATCCCGGCGTGCAGTATCCGGTGACGGTGGACCCGACCAACACCTTGCTCGGCCCGCTCACGGACACATGGGTGCAGGACGCGGCGTATCCGTCGTCCCAGCGCGGCTCCACCGAGCTGAAGGCCGGCACGTACGACGGGAAGGAGAAGGCGCGCTCCTACCTCAAGTTCAGTACGGATCGGTTCAGTGGTAAGCGGATTCTCGATGCCGATCTGCGTCTGTTCTCCTACTGGTCGTCGTCTTGTTCGACGGATAACGCCGGAGTCCAGGTCCGGCGAGTGACCTCTGACTGGGATCCCTCGGCGATCTCCTGGTCGGCCCAGCCGAGCACCACGACCACGGCGGCGCCGGTGTCGAAGGCGGCGAAGGGCTACAGCGCGAGCTGCCCGGCCGGTCACGTGTCGTGGGATGTCGCGGGCATCGTTCAGGCGTGGGCGGACGGTCAGCCCAACTACGGGGTGCGTCTGGCGGCCGTCGACGAGACCGATCCGCTCACTTGGCGGCGCTACCGGTCCGCCAACTACGTCGACGGCTCGCACGACTCCGCGACGGAGCCTTCGCTGATCGTCACCTACAACGCGGCGCCGGCCGTGCCCGCGCAGCTGGGTGTCACCCCACGCAAGGCAGGGACCCCCCTGACGGTCGGTTCGCTCACGCCGACCCTCCAGGCGAAGGTCGACGACAGCGATGCTGGGTCTGCGTTGATCACCGAGTTCCAGGTGCAGCCTGATCCCGCGTACGCCGACACCACGTACACGTGGACGGGAAAGACGGTGGAGTTCACGCCGGGCACTGTGGCCACGACCCAGATCCCGACCGCCTCCGCGGTGCCGGACGGCAGCCATCTGAGAGTACGGGCACGCACCAGTGACGGTATCGATACGTCGGCGTGGTCCGGCTGGACGACGTTCCTCGTCGATGCGAGCGCCGTGCAGCCCGCCGACCTGCCCAGGCAGCTTCAGGCCGGAGCGACCGACACCGCCTCCCCGGTGGTGACCGGTGTGGTCAGTTCACCCAACGGCGGCATGATTGAGGCTCAGTTCCGGCTTGGCAACGCGAGTGGGACCCAGCTCCTGGGCACTCAGATCGTGCCCAACGGCGAACGGGTCGGTTTCCAGATCCCCGCCGACAAGCTCACTGCGTCAGGCCCTTTCGACTGGTCGATGAGGGCCTGTTTCGAGGGCAAGTGCTCCGCATGGACGGCGAGGACGGCGATTTCCGCGGGGTCCGGCACGCCGCCCGACGAGACGGCCGCGGCCGTGTCCGTGAGCGTTCCGCTCACCAAGGCCACCGTCTGCACCGACACGGCCGACTGCGTCGGTGAAACGGGAACGGCACTGAAGGTCGGAAGCATCTCCGGCAAGAACTGGCGAAGCTATCTGAAGGCCGATCTGTCGAAGATCCCCGCCGGGGCCCGCATCACCAATGCAACACTGCAACTCCAGTCGACCGCGACCACACCAGACCTCGCGGTGCACGCGCTCAACGCCGCCTGGGCTACCAGCGGGACCGGAGCGGAGCTGGACAGTGCCACCGCTCCAGGCGTCAATCTGGATGCCACCGCACCCTGGAAGATCGACGTCACCGGCCTGGTCACCGGGTGGACCGACGGCGCGAACGCCAACCACGGCCTCGTCCTGCGCAGGGCGCAGGGCGGGGCTGGCACGGCAGGCATCAGCTTCACCTCGGCCGCACTCACCATTGAGTACGGGCCGGCCACGCCGCCGTCACCGCCCAGGGACCTGCAGGCCCAGCCGGGCGACCAGGGGGCGCTGGTCACATGGAACGCGAGCCGGGACAGCGGCTACAGCGACACGGAGCTCACCTACGAGGTGACCGCGATCGACTCCTCCGGTGGCGTGGCGGCCACTCGCAGCACGAGCGGCACGGACGCCGTGATCACCGGTCTCAGCAACGACGCTCCCTACACGTTCCGGGTCAAGGCATCGAGCCCGTACGGCACCAGCACGGCCGTCACCAGCAATGCCGCCACTCCTGTGAAGGCCCCGCTGAGCATCGCCACTTACACCGCGGCGCTCAACGAGTACCTTGGGGTCGTCGCCGCTCTGACCACGGGTGCGCACAACACCGCCGGTGCCGCGACGCAGGGCAAGCCGCATGCTTCGAAGTACTCCTGGTTGCTGAACGCTGAGGAGTTCTGGCTGCTCGACACCCGTGAAGCCCTGAAGGCAGACGGACTCGTCTACACGGCCATGACGTCGACACTGTCAGACGTTCTGGTCATGCCCTCCTCCGACGGATCGGTGGCCGTCCGGGCCACCGTGAACGAGCAGCGGACGCTCGCCGACAGCCCCGAGGAACCGGAGACCAACGAAACGGCCCTCCTCTACACCTTCTCCGGGCAGGACGCGCCCGTACTGCGCGGCAAGCTCAACGCGCAGCAGTACGAGCAGCGCCTGTCCAAGGGAGACGATGCCTTCGGAACCGTGACGTACGGCAGCGTGGAGAGCGACATCTCGCCCACCGCGCTCACGCGACAGGTCCCTGACAGCCCCGCCGCACTCGGCCTGGAAACGGTGCAGTACGAGACCTTCGGCAGCATCAGCCGCAGCGGCACCGCCGAGTGGGCGAAGAAGCACTGGAACGACCGGCACGAGTACAGCCAAGACTGCACCAACTTCGTGTCCAAGGCGCTGTATCACGGCGGCGGCATGCGCATGAAGGGCGTGGGCAAGGACAAGAAGAGCACAAACTACTGGTGGCGTACCAAGCACTCGTCGCCACCACACTCCGGCGGGGGGTTCTACTATCTGTGGTCCCACACGTGGACTGTCGCCGACAAGATGGAGACCTTCCTCTCCAAGCACAGCGCCGGCATCGTGAACACCGAGTCCAAACAAAAAGAGGCCAAGGTCGGTGACGTGGTCTTCTTCAACTGGGGCGGCAAGGGAGGCTGGGACCACGCGGGCGTCGTCACCAAGATGAAGAACGGCAAGGCATACGTGAGCGCCCACAACAACAACCGTCTGAACCAGCGTCTCGACACCTACATCAACAGCCAGAGGGGAACGTGGGCGAACATCCACCGAGTCATCCCGGAGTGGTACTGATGCCCAGGACAGCGAAAGCGCGGTGGCTCATCGCCGTAGTCGTCGTCCTGTGCGTGGTCGTGGGCGCCCTGGTCTGGTGGTCGAAGCGCGATCAGGCACCGTACGCCTTGCGGGACACCCCCGAGGTGCACCTGACGGTGCGGGCCGCCACGTCCGCCTATCCACAGGCCGAGGAGGTCGCCCGCGAGGCCGAACTGGTTCTCGAGGTCTACGTCCAGCGCCTTCAGGCCGGTGACGCCGAGAACCTGGCTGACATCGGTGCTCCGTGGTACACAGGCAGGGAAGCAGCCGCCCGGAGTCTGATCTCCAAGTTCGGCGCCCAGGCCGGTCATCCAGTGGAGGCCGTGGTCGCGGACCCCGTCACACCAGGCCTGGCAAGTGTCGAACTCCGCTTCGAAAACGAAAGCCGTCAGACACTCGACCTCACCCGCGACAACGGAGTGTGGTGGCTGGCCATCGGGAACGGCGACCCGGTGAAACCGTAGACACCGCGCGCTCTTGTGCCCGCCCATCCGGCGCTTTCCAGGGGCGGTCGCAACACGTGGTCGTGTGGATCAGGCCGCGAGCAGTTCATGCAGGCGCTCGGCTGGGGTTGCCCAGCCGAGCGTTGTGCGTGGGCGGTGGTTGAGCCGGTCGGTGACGGCGGTCAGGTGCTCCAGGGTGTGGACCGAGATGCCGGTTCCCCGTCGGCGACCAGGTGGCGCCGTCGTCCTGGCTGGCGAACAGGTCGCTCCCGGCACTGCGGCAGAGGGCGTGAAGGCATGGTGACCAGGCTGGCCATTTGCGGCCGCCGTCCCGGGTAACCCACAGGTTGCCAGGTTCAATCCGCCGAACGCCGAGTACGCGGTGTCCATTTCGTCGCGCCTGCCAGGCGCTCTGCGTCCAGGGCAGGCGCCAGTTGCGGGCGCGCTCGTCGGCGTCGCTTTCCTGCGGGCGCGGTTCAGACCCAAGCGGCAGGCCGAGCGCCGTCAGCCGTGCTGCACCACCCGGACGGTGATGATCACGGAGCAGCCGAGTCGGACTGCCCGACCATCGACACGGAAACCTGCGGCACCAGGGGCCTCCTGTAGCCCTACGGACCCACGAGCTGTTCAGGAGGCCCCGTCTTCAACCCAGGCCACGGCAGATCACCCAACCGGGAATCCGCGTTCGACCGCCAAGGCTCAGGTCGAAAAGACAACAGCTTCTTACGGGTGGTGTGCGCGGCGCGGCAGCTGCTGCGGGCGGACACCCCCGACGCGTCCCCTTCCCGTCGCGCTGCCTCGGGGGCGCGGTGGCGCACGCCGCGGGCAGCTCCCACCTGAGGGCAGCGGCCCTGGCCTGCCGGAACGGCTGTGGCTGGGGGTGCACCCCCAGGCGCGGGGCGGGTCCGGCCGGGGGGACCGTCCTGGGGCCCCGCAGGTATTCACGGGTGTGCGCGCCTCGCCGGGGCGTGTGGCGCAAGCCGTAGGCATGCGGGCCGCCCGGGGCGGCACGGGTGGGCGTGGGCGGCACCCCGTTGTGCCGGGTTGGGTGCCCACCCGTGCCTCGGCGGCAGCCCGGCCTCACTCTCCCCGCTGCTCCCCAGGCACGGCGTCCGGTGGCGGCGGAGCCGTGGGCCTCAGCTTCAGCCAGGCCAGGAAGAACAGGCCCAGCGCCAGCATCCCCAGCCCGGTCCAGAGGTTGATGTTGACGCCCTCCGCCTTGTCGATCTGGGCATCCGACGCCGTCAGCCCCGCGATCGTGACGATCACGCCGTACACCACGAACAGCCCACCGATGATCCGCCGGATGTCGAACAGCCGCGCGGCCGTGGCCGACTTGCCCTGCAGTTCGGTGACTTCCCGCTGGACGTCCTTCTCGGAGTATCCGGAGTACCCGGAGTGTTCGGACATGGCTTCTCAACTCCCAGTCGGCAAGGTCAGAACGAGAACGGGATGTAGCAGAGCGCGGCCAGCGCCACCGCGCCCCAGCCCAGCAGCGCCGGCTTCCGGTACCACGCGTCGTCCCCGACGGCGGGCGGCTCCGCCATGCCCGGGGACCGCGTCCCGTACACCAGCCCCTGCAGCTCCTCCACCGGCTTGGGCTTGGTGAACAGCGACACCGCCACCATGACCACCGCGCCGGCGACGAACCCGGCGATCGCGGAGACGAAGTTCGCCCCCTGGTCGGAGGGAATGTCGATCATGCCCTCCTTGTAGATGACGAAGTAGTTGACCATCGCGGCGGTGGTGCCGGCGATCAGGCCCCAGAAGCCGGACTTCATCGAGGCCCGCTTCCAGAACATGCCGATGATGAACACCACGAACATCGGCACGTTGAAGAAGGAGAACAGCGTCTGGAGGTAGCTCATGATGTTGGAGAAGGACGACGCCAGGAACGCCGTGCCGATCGAGGCCAGCACGCCGATCGCCGTGATCACGCGGCCGAACCGCACGTAGTAGTCGTCCTCGCGGTCCTTCACCACGTACTTCGCCCAGATGTCGGTGGTGAACACCGTGTTGAAGGAGGAGACGTTGGCCGCCATGCCGGCCATGAAGGCGGCGAGCAGACCCGTCACCGCGATGCCGAGCACCCCGTTGGGCAGCAGCTGCTCCATCAGGTAGGGGATCGCGTCGTTGTACTGCAGGTCCGACCCGGCCGTGCCGATCTTCGGGACCAGGACGGCCGCCACCAGGCCGGGGATCATCACCAGGAAGACGATGAAGATCTTCGGGAACGCGGCGATGAGCGGGGTGCGCTGCGCCGCCGAGAGGTTCTTCGCCGACAGGGCGCGCTGCACCTCGGCGAAGTTGGTCGTCCAGTAGCCGAAGGAGAGCACGAACCCGAGCCCGAGGACGATCGTCAGCCAGTTGGCGCCCAGCGGGTTCGGGCTGCCGATGCCGGTGCCGCCCCAGGCGGTCAGGAAGTCGCCGCCGTGGCTCTTGGTCAGTGAGTCGGACAGGCCGTCCCAGCCGCCGACCTTCTTCAGTCCCAGGACGGCGATGGGGATGAGGGCCGCCAGGATGACGAAGAACTGCAGCACCTCGTTGTAGATCGCCGAGGACAGGCCGCCCAGGGTGATGTAGGCCAGCACGAAGAATCCGGCGACCACGATGGCCACCCACTCCGGCCAGCCCAGCAGCGCCTCGACGACGATCGCCAGGGCGTAGAGGTTGACGCCCGCGATGAGGATCGCGGCGAAGGCGAACAGCACCGAGCTGAGCAGGTGCGCCGCCTTGTCGAAGCGCAGCAGCAGGAACTCCGGCACCGAACGCACTTTGGAGCCGTAGTAGAAGGGCATCATCACCAGGCCGAGGAAGACCATGGCCGGGATGGCGCCGATCCAGTACCAGTGGGTGGTGTAGACGCCGTACTGCGCGCTGTTGGCGGCCATGCCGAGGATCTCGGTCGCGCCGAGGTTCGCCGCGATGAACGCCAGGCCGGTGACCCAGGCGGGCAGGGAGCGTCCGGAGAGGAAGAAGTCGAGGCTGGTCTTCACCGAGCGCCGGGCGGCGAACCCGATGCCCAGCACGACGGCGAAGTACAGGGCGAGGATCGTGTAGTCGAGCCAGTTGGTGGGCAGGCGCAGCTCGGCTGCCAGATATGGGGGATTTGAGAGGGTCGTGGGGGTCTGCATCATCTCTCGCTTCGTCGCGCGAACTGATCCGTAGCGGAACTCATGCCTCGGCACTCCGCGCTTGAACACGCAAGGTGATGCTCTTTGTTTGATTGTGATGTTGACTGGCGTGATAGGTCGTGTTTCGATGTGTTGGGTTCTGTTTGATGATTGAGTGGCTCACTGAGGAGTCCGGCGTGAAGAAGACCTCGACCCGACTGGCCGACGGTCGCGAGCTCATCTACTACGACCTGCGTGACGACACCGTGCGCGACGCGGCGGACCGCCGCCCCCTGGACCGTACCGTCACCACGTCCGAGATCCGCCGCGACCCTCTGCTCGGCGACTCCGTGGCGATCGCCTCGCACCGCCAGGGCCGCACCTATCATCCGCCGGCCGACGAGTGCCCCCTGTGCCCCTCCGAGGGCGACCGGCTGAGCGAGATCCCGGACTCGTCGTACGACGTCGTGGTCTTCGAGAACCGCTTCCCCTCACTGGCCGGCGACTCCGGCCGCTGCGAGGTCGTCTGCTTCACCTCCGACCACCACGCCTCGTTCGCCGACCTCACCGAGGAACAGGCCGCCCTGGTGCTGGAAGCCTGGACCGACCGCACCTCGGAGCTGTCACATCTGCCCTCCGTGCAGCAGGTGTTCTGCTTCGAGAACCGGGGCGCGGAGATCGGCGTGACCCTCCAGCACCCGCACGGGCAGATATACGCCTACCCCTTCACCACCCCGCGCACCGCCCTGATGCTGCGCCAGCTGGCCGCGCACAAGGAGGCCACCGGCGGACAGAACCTCTTCGACGCCGTCCTGGAGCGTGAACTCGCCGACGAGCGGGTCGTCCTGGAGGGTGACCACTGGGTGGCCTTCGTGCCGTACGCGGCGCACTGGCCGTACGAGGTCCACCTCTACCCCAAGCGCCGCGTGCCCGACCTGCTCGGCCTCGACGAGGCGGCCCGCACAGAGTTCCCCCAGGTGTATCTGGAACTGTTGAGGCGCTTCGACCGGATCTTCGGTGAGGGTGAGCCTCCGACTCCGTACATCGCGGCCTGGCACCAGGCCCCGTTCGGCGCGCTGGAGGAGTTCGACGGGGTGGTCCGCGAGGACTTCGCCCTCCACCTCGAGCTTTTCACCATTCGCCGCACTTCCGGCAAGCTGAAGTTCCTCGCGGGTTCCGAGTCCGGCATGAACGTGTTCATCAACGACGTGCCGCCCGAGCGCGCGGCCGAGCGACTGCGAGAGGTAGCGAGTTCATGAGCGGCAAGTACCTGGTGACGGGCGGCGCGGGTTACGTCGGAAGCGTGGTCGCCCAGCACCTGCTGCAGGCGGGTCACGAGGTCGTCGTCCTCGACAACCTCTCCACGGGCTTCCGCGAGGGCGTCCCGGCCGGTGCCGACTTCATCGAGGGCGACATCCGCGACGCCGCCAAATGGCTGGACTCCTCCTACGACGGCGTCCTGCACTTCGCCGCGTCCTCGCAGGTCGGCGAGTCCGTGGCGAAGCCGGAGAAGTACTGGGACAACAACGTCGGCGGCACCATGGCCCTGCTGGACGCCATGCGCGGCGCCGGCGTGCGCACGCTGGTGTTCTCCTCCACGGCGGCGACCTACGGCGAGCCGGAGCAGGTTCCGATCGTCGAGTCCGCCCCGACCAGGCCCACCAACCCCTACGGCGCCTCCAAGCTCGCCGTCGACCACATGATCACCGGCGAGGCGGCCGCCCACGGCCTCGGCGCGGTCTCGCTGCGCTACTTCAACGTGGCCGGCGCCTACGGCGAGTTCGGCGAGCGCCACGACCCCGAGTCGCACCTGATCCCGCTGGTCCTCCAGGTCGCCCAGGGCAGGCGCGACGCGATCTCCGTCTACGGCGACGACTACCCCACCCCGGACGGCACCTGCGTCCGTGACTACATCCACGTCGCGGACCTCGCCGAGGCCCACCTGCTGGCCCTGGACGCCGCCACGGCGGGCGAGCACCTCATCTGCAACCTCGGCAACGGCAACGGCTTCTCCGTCCGCGAGGTCATCGAGACGGTCCGCGAGGTCACCGGCCACCCCATCCCCGAGGTGGTGGCACCGCGCCGGGGCGGCGACCCGGCCGTCCTGGTGGCGTCGGCCGCCACGGCCCGCGAGAAGCTGGGCTGGAACCCGTCCCGCGCGGACCTCGCGGGAATCGTCGCCGACGCGTGGGACTTCGCGCAGCGGCACGGCAAGTAGACACGTACGGAAGGTCAGGGGTCAGGGCATGAGCGAGGCTGTTGCCGGCACGGTCGCCGAGCGGTTCAGGGAGCTGTACGGAACCGACCCGGACGGGGTCTGGGCGGCACCGGGACGCGTCAACCTCATCGGCGAACACACCGACTACAACGACGGTTTCGTCATGCCGTTCGCCCTGCCGCACACCGCGGTGGCGGCGGTGGCGCGCCGCGACGACGGCGTCCTGCGCCTGCACTCGGCCGACGTCGACGGCGGTGTCGTCACCCTGCGCCTGGACGACCTCGCCCCCGAGTCGGACAAGAACTGGACGGCCTACCCGGCGGGCGTGGTGTGGGCGCTGCGCGAAGCCGGCCACGCGCTGACCGGCGCCGACATCCACCTGGCCTCGACGGTGCCGACGGGCGCGGGCCTGTCGTCGTCCGCGGCGCTCGAGGTCGTCGTGGCGCTCGCCATGAACGACCTGTTCGCCCTCGGACTCCAGCGCTGGCAGCTGGCCCGCCTGTGCCAGCGCGCCGAGAACGTGTACGTCGGCGCGCCCACCGGCATCATGGACCAGACCGCCTCGGCGTGCTGCGAGGCCGGCCACGCCCTGTTCCTCGACACCCGCGACCTGTCCCAGAAGCAGATCCCCTTCGACCTGGCCGCCGAGGGCATGCGCCTGCTGGTGGTCGACACCCAGGTCAAGCACTCCCACAGCGAGGGCGAGTACGGCAAGCGCCGCGCCGGCTGCGAGAAGGGCGCGGCCCTGCTGGGCGTGGACGCCCTGCGGGACATCGCCCACGACGACCTGGACGCGGCCCTGGAGCGCCTCGGCGACGAGGAGGAGGTCCGCCGTCTGGTCCGCCACATCGTCACCGAGAACCACCGCGTCGAACAGGTGGTCTCCCTGCTGGAGTCCGGTGACACCCGCGCCATCGGCCCGGTCCTCATCGAGGGCCACGCCTCGCTGCGCGACGACTTCCGCATCTCCTGCCCCGAGCTCGACCTGGTCGTCGACACGGCCCTGTCCTCCGGCGCGCTGGGCGCCCGGATGACCGGCGGCGGCTTCGGCGGCTCGGCGATCGTGCTGGCGGAGGAGGCCGACGTGGACCGCATCACCAAGGCGGTCCAGGAGGCCTTCGCGGAGGCCGGCTTCACCGCGCCCCGCGTCTTCGAGGCGGTGCCCTCGGCGGGGGCGCGGCGCCTCAGCTGAGCCGTTTGGTCAGCGTGTACTCGGTGATCCCCGGCGGGTAGTCGGGGATCACGCACACCACCTCGTACCCCTGCTTCCGGTAGAACTCCGGCGCCTGGAAGTCCCACGTCTCCAGCCGCGCCGCCCGGCACCCCCGCTCGGCCCCGGCGATCCGCTCCGCCTCCGACAGCAGCCGCGACCCCAGCCCCGCGCCCCGGTGGGCTTCGTCCACCCACAGGTACGTCACGTGCAGCCAGGTCGCCCAGGTGTGACCGACCAGGCCGCCGCCGAGCGCCCCCGCGTCGTCCACGGCCCACACATGGAGCGGAGCCTGCCGTTCGTCCGGGGTGCCGCGCAGGGCGGCCAGGACCGGGGAGGCCGCCGTGTTCGTGGCGCGCAGACGGGCGCGGAGCAGATCACGTCGCGCTTTGTCGACTTCTGTCTCAAGACGAAACATGCGGCACACCATAAACGCGCAGGACAGCCAGTTCTGCAAATCTCCTTCCGCTCCAGGCCACCGTCCGTACTCTGAGGAGCAGCACCGGTGGGGGCCGGTGCCGATCAGGGGGCGAGACAGCCGGGTACGACACCCGGAGTGGGGGTAGCGGTTCCTGCACGGCGGCGGCCGTGCGGCTGCGGCGACCCGGCCAGGTGCGGCGAGGACGAACGGACACAGCGGACCTGGGCACTCCGGGCGTCGTACCCGCGCCGGTGTCGTCGTCCGACGACGGTGTATCCCCTGCTCTTCGAGAGCTCGGGGAAGGGGGTTACGTGGTTCGCATCCGAGTCCTGGTCGTCGACGACCATCGCATCTTCGCCGAGTCACTCGCGGCGGCGCTCGCCGCAGAGCCCGACGTGGAGGTCTCCGCGGCCGGCAGCGGTCCCGCCGCGCTGCGCAGCCTGGAGCGCGCCGCCGCCGAGGGGCGGCGGTACGACGTGCTGCTCGTCGACGCCGACCTGGGCGGCAACATGCCGGCGGGCAAGCCGGCCGTGCCCGTGCGGGAGGGCAACGAGGACGGGCTCGTGGACGGGATCTCCCTGGTCGCCGGGGTGCGTTCCGCGCAGCCGAACGTACGGACCGTCGTGCTCGCCGAGAAGGACGACCCGCGCCGGGCCGCACTCGCCCTGCAGGCCGGTGCCTCCGGCTGGGTCGCCAAGGACTGCTCGCTGTCCCGGCTGCTCACCGTCATCCGGGGCGTGCTGCGCGACGAGACACACCTGCCGCCCGCACTGCTCACCGGCGTGCTGCGGGAACTGACCGCCGCCCGCAAGCACCGCACCGAGAGCGAGCGGCTGGTGGAGTCCCTCACCCCCCGGGAGCGGGAGGTGCTGCGCTGCATGGTCGCCGGCCTGGGCCGCAAGGCCGTCGCGGAACGCCTGTTCCTCTCCCCGCACACGGTGCGCACGCACATGCAGAACGTGCTGGGCAAGCTCGGCGTCCACTCCACCCTGGCCGCCGTCGCCCTGGCCCGGCGGGCCGGGGTCGGCCCGGTGGACCTAGCCGGGGATGTTGTCGAACGGGGCGGTCAGCTGGCGTAGCAGGCCGGCCAGCTCGCTGCGCTGGGCACGGGAGAGCTCCGCGAGGATCGCCCGCTCCTGCTCCAGCAGACCCGCCAGGGCCTGGTCCGCGCGGTCGCGGCCCTCGTCCGTCAGCCGCACCAGCACACCCCGCCGGTCGCTCGGATCGGGCAGCCGCTCCACCAGGCCCTTCTTGGCCAGGCGGTCGATGCGGTTCGTCATCGTGCCCGAGGTGACCAGGGTCTGCGTCAGCAGCTGCCCCGGCGAGAGCTGGTAGGGGGTGCCCGCGCGGCGCAGCGCCGTCAGCACGTCGAACTCCCACGGCTCCAGGCCGTGCTCGGAGAACGCCAGTCGGCGTGCCCGGTCCAGGTGCCGGGCCAGTCTGCTCACCCGGCTGAGCACCTCGAGCGGTTCCACGTCGAGGTCCGGGCGCTCCCGGCGCCACGCAGAGACCAGCCGATCGACCTCGTCCTCCATGGCGATCAGTGTAGTGGTTGTGTCGATGTGAAGTCTCTTGGAGTCGATTTTCTTGACATCAAGATAATTGCGGGGTGACGCTGGGTACCCGTCGCACCCGGCACGTCACCTCCAGGAGGACCCGTGTCCGCTCCCGCCTGGGACCCCGCCCAGTACCTGCGCCACGCCGGCCACCGCGCCCGCCCCTTCACCGACCTGCTCGCCCGCGTCCCCGAGCTGCCCGGCGCCCGGCCCCGCATCGCCGACCTCGGCTGCGGCCCCGGCAACGTCACCGCCCTGCTCGCCGGCCGCTGGCCCACCGCGCACATCACCGGCTACGACAACTCGCCCGAGATGCTCGACCAGGCCCACGTGGAGCACGAGGGCCCCACCCCGGGCGGCGGACGCCTCGACTTCACCCACGCCGACGTCCGCACCTGGCGCCCGCGGGAGCCGTACGACCTGATCATCAGCAACGCCGCCCTGCAGTGGGTCCCCGGGCACCTCGACCGCTTCGCCGACTGGATCACGGGGCTCGTCCCCGGCGGCACCTTCGCCTTCCAGGTCCCCGGCAACTTCGACGCCCCCAGCCACCGCCTGATGCGCGACCTCGCCGCCCGGTGCGGCCTGGCCGGCACCCTCCGCCACACCGACGCCGTCCACGCCCCCGAGGCCTACCTGGAACACCTCACGGCCCTGGGCTGCACCACCGACGTGTGGGAGACGACGTACGTCCATCTGCTGGCGGGGCAGGACCCGGTCCTGGACTGGGTGAAGGGCACGGGCCTGCGGCCGGTCCTGACCGCCCTCGGCGACGACCCCGAGGCGCGGGAGCGGTTCCTCGCCGAGTACCGCACCGCACTGCGCGAGGCCTACCCGCCCGGCCCGCACGGCACCCCGTTCCCGTTCCGCCGCGTCTTCGCGGTCGCCCGCAAGGAAGCCGGGTGATCACCGCCTGGATTCCTGGAGCCGGAGGTCAGGGGCGGCGGCCCAGGTGGGTGACGAGGATGCGGATCACGTCGTCGTCGACGACGTACAGAACCCGGTAGTCGCCGACGCGCAGGCGGCGGATGCCCGGCCCGACGCATCCAGCGCGTCGGGCTCGAAGGTGATCTCGTAGGTCACGACTGCTCGAGCCCCAGTCGCCTGCGCACCTCTGCCATGGGGACGCCCGGCTCCAACGTGCCCTCCGCCTTGCGCCGCTGGTGGTCGGCGACGGCCAGGGCGTCCTCGAGATCCTCTATCACCTGCGGAGACACGAGCAGCGCAGCCACGTGGCCGTGGTCGGTGCTGCGCTGATCGTGATCTCAGTCATGCCCGCAATGTGTCAGAAGATCAACCTTGCGGTCTATTGGTGTCACTCTTGCTGGTGATCTCAGCTCTTCCGGTGCCCGATCAGCCGCGGCTTCTGCTCCAGCCCGTCCAGCCCGTGCCATGCCAGGTTCACCAGGTGCGCGGCCACCTCGGCCTTCTTCGGCCGGCGCACGTCCAGCCACCACTGGCCGGTCAGGGCGACCATCCCGACCAGGGCCTGCGCGTACAGCGGGGCCAGCTTCGAGTCGAAGCCGCGGGACTTGAACTCCTTGCCGAGGATGTCCTCCACCTGCGTGGCGATGTCCGAGATGAGGGACGCGAAGGAGCCCGTCGACTGGGGGATGGGGGAGTCCCGGACCAGGATCCGGAAGCCGTCCGTGGACTCCTCGATGTAGTCCAGCAGGGCGAAGGCGGCCTGCTCCAGCAGCTCACGGGGGTGGCCTGCGGTCAACGACCCGGTCACCATGTCCAGCAACTGCCGCATCTCGCGGTCCACCACCACCGCGTACAGCCCCTCCTTGCCGCCGAAGTGCTCGTACACCACCGGCTTGGAGACCCCGGCCTTCGCCGCGATCTCCTCCACCGACGTGCCCTCGAAGCCCTTCGCCGCGAAGAGGGTGCGACCGATCTCCAGCAACTGCTGGCGGCGCTCGGCACCGGTCATCCGGGTACGACGCACGCGCCGCGGCTTGTCATTGCTGGGGGTGCTGCTCGAGTCGGTCGCCACAGCGACCATCATGCCGCCTTGACGGGCTCCTTCCCCTTCCGGGAGGCGCCTTCCGCACTGTTCCGGCGGGAATCGATACGCGAGCGTGACGGCCAGCGCACGTCGTACGCCCAGCCCAGCATCTCGAACCAGCGGATCAGCCGGGCCGAGGAGTCCAGCTGCCCGCGCATCACACCGTGCCGCGCGGACGTCGGGTCGGCGTGGTGCAGGTTGTGCCAGGACTCGCCGCACGACAGGATCGCCAGCCACCACACGTTGCCCGAACGGTCACGCGACTTGAACGGCCGCTTGCCGACCGCGTGGCAGATGGAGTTGATCGACCACGTCACGTGGTGCAGCAGCGCCACCCGGACGAGCGAGCCCCAGAAGAACGCGGTGAACGCGCCCCACCAGGACTGGGTGACCAGACCGCCGATCAGCGGCGGAAGGCCGAGGGACACCACCGTCCACAGCACGAACTGCCGCGAGATCCTCCGCAGCGTCCTGTCCTTGATCAGGTCCGGGGCGTACTTGTCCTGCGGCGTCTGCTCCTCGTCGAACATCCAGCCGATGTGCGCCCACCACAGGCCCTTCAGCAGGGCCGGAATCGTCTCGCCGTAGCGCCACGGCGAGTGCGGGTCGCCCTCGGCGTCGGAGAACTTGTGGTGCTTGCGGTGATCGGCGACCCACCGCACCAGCGGCCCCTCGACCGCCATCGACCCGGCGATCGCCAGCGCGATCTTCAGCGGCCGCTTCGCCTTGAACGACCCGTGCGTGAAGTGGCGGTGGAAGCCAATCGTGATGCCGTGGCAGCCCAGGAAGTAGAAGAACACCAGCAGGCCGAGGTCCAGCCAGCTCACGCCCCAGCCCCACGCCAGCGGCACCGCCGCGAGCAGCGCCAGGAACGGAACGGTGATGAAGAGGAGAAGGGTGATCTGCTCGATGGAGCGCTTCCGCTCCCCGCCCAGCGTGGCGGAGGCGGTCTCGGCGTCGGTGTTCGGACCGGGCGCTTTCGGCGCTTCGTCGATCACATCGGAACTACTGGTCATACGCGTCCCCTGGGGGGTTTGTGGATGAAGACGGTTGCCGAGTTGCCGGAACCGCGCGAGGTACACGTGCTTCCTACGGTTCCGTAACCTACGGCTTCGTAAGTATGGCAGTGCGTACCCCGGCGGCAAGAGCCCCTAGCCAGCGCGTCCCGGCCGACACCTATCCTGTTGTTCGGTCGGACAGCGCGGTCCGCTCTGAGTTTTCCCCGGATGTCCTGCCCCGTATGCGGCACCCGCCGCGCGAGACGCCGTCCGGGTTCCCCTCCCAGACGAGCTTCAACACTGCAAGGAGCCGCACCTGTGAGCAGTGCCGACGACCTGACTACGCGGTCCACGACGACCAGCAGCGAGCTGCGCGCCGACATCCGCCGACTGGGCGACCTCCTCGGTGAGACCCTCGTCCGGCAGGAAGGCCCGGAGCTGCTGGAACTCGTCGAGAAGGTCCGCCGCCTCACCCGCGAGGACGGCGAAGCCGCCGCCGAACTGCTGCGCGGTACGGAACTGGAGACCGCGGCCAAGCTGGTCCGCGCCTTCTCCACCTACTTCCACCTGGCCAACGTCACCGAGCAGGTCCACCGCGGCCGCGAACTGCGCGCCCGGCGCGCCGCCGAGGGCGGCCTGCTGGCCCGCACCGCCGACCGGCTCAAGGACGCCGACCCCGAGCACCTGCGCCAGACGGTCGCCAACCTCAACGTGCGCCCCGTCTTCACGGCCCACCCCACCGAGGCCGCACGCCGCTCCGTCCTCAACAAGCTCCGGCGCATCGCCGCGCTGCTGGAGACCCCGGTCCTCGAGTCCGACCGCCGCCGCCTGGACACCCGCCTGGCCGAGAACATCGACCTCGTGTGGCAGACCGACGAGCTGCGCGTGGTACGCCCCGAGCCCACCGACGAGGCCCGCAACGCCATCTACTACCTCGACGAACTGCACGCCGGCGCCGTGGGCGACGTCCTGGAGGACCTCACCGCCGAGCTGGAGCGCGTCGGCGTCAAGCTCCCCGACGGCACTCGCCCCCTCACCTTCGGCACCTGGATCGGCGGCGACCGCGACGGCAACCCCAACGTCACCCCCCAGGTCACCTGGGACGTCCTGATCCTCCAGCACGAGCACGGCATCAACGACGCCCTGGAGACCATCGACGAGCTGCGCGGCTTCCTGTCCAACTCCATCCGCTACGCCGGCGCCACCGAGGACCTGCTGACCTCCCTCCAGGCCGACCTGGACAACCTCCCCGAGATCAGCCCCCGCTACAAGCGCCTCAACGCCGAGGAGCCCTACCGGCTCAAGGCCACCTGCATCCGCCAGAAGCTCGTCAACACCAAGCAGCGCCTCGCCAAGGGCACCCCGCACGAGCCGGGCCGCGACTACCTCGGCACCAGCGAACTGCTCCAGGACCTGCGGATCATCCAGGACTCCCTGCGCGAGCACCGCGGCGGACTGTTCGCCGACGGCCGCCTCGCCCGCACCATCCGCACCCTGGCCGCCTTCGGCCTGCAGCTGGCCACCATGGACGTACGCGAACACGCGGACGCCCACCACCACGCCCTCGGCCAGCTCTTCGACCGCCTCGGCGAGGAGTCCTGGCGCTACGCCGACATGCCCCGCGAGTACCGCGCCAAGCTGCTCGCCAAGGAGCTGCGCTCCCGCCGCCCCCTCGCGCCCACCCCGCCGCCCGTCGACGCCGCCGGCGCCAAGACCTTCGGCGTCTTCCAGACCGTCAGGCGGGCCCTGGAGGTCTTCGGACCCGAGGTCATCGAGTCGTACATCATCTCCATGTGCCAGGGCGCCGACGACGTGTTCGCCGCCGCCGTCCTCGCCCGCGAGGCCGGCCTGATCGACCTGCACGCCGGCTGGGCCAAGATCGGCATCGTGCCGCTGCTGGAGACCACCGAAGAGCTCAAGGCCGCCGACACCATCCTCGAGGACATGCTCTCCGACCCGTCCTACCGGCGCCTCGTCGCGCTGCGGGGCGACGTCCAGGAGGTCATGCTCGGCTACTCCGACTCCTCCAAGTTCGGCGGCATCACCACCAGCCAGTGGGAGATCCACCGCGCCCAGCGGCGGCTGCGTGACGTGGCCCACCGCTACGGGGTGCGCCTGCGGCTCTTCCACGGCCGCGGCGGCACCGTCGGACGCGGCGGCGGCCCCACCCACGACGCCATCCTCGCCCAGCCCTGGGGCACCCTGGAGGGCGAGATCAAGGTTACCGAGCAGGGCGAGGTCATCTCCGACAAGTACCTCATCCCGTCCCTGGCCCGCGAGAACCTGGAACTGACCGTGGCCGCCACCCTGCAGGCCTCCGCCCTGCACACCGCGCCCCGCCAGTCCACCGAGGCCCTGGCCCGCTGGGACGCCGCCATGGACGTCGTCTCCGACGCCGCCCACTCCGCCTACCGGCGCCTGGTCGAGGACCCCGACCTGCCGGCGTACTTCCTCGCGTCGACGCCGGTGGACCAGCTCGCCGACCTGCACCTGGGCTCCCGGCCCGCCCGCCGCCCCGGCTCCGGCGTCTCGCTCGACGGCCTGCGCGCCATCCCCTGGGTGTTCGGCTGGACCCAGTCCCGGCAGATCGTGCCCGGCTGGTTCGGCGTCGGCTCCGGCCTGAAGGCCCTGCGCGAGGCCGGCCTCGACACCGTGCTCGACGAGATGCACGAACAGTGGCACTTCTTCCGCAACTTCATCTCCAACGTGGAGATGACCCTGGCCAAGACCGACCTGCGGATCGCCCAGCACTACGTCGACACCCTCGTCCCCGACGAGCTCAAGCACGTCTTCGACACCATCAAGGCCGAACACGACCTCACCGTCGCCGAGGTCCTGCGCGTCACCGGCGAACAGGAACTCCTGGACGCCCACCCCGTCCTGAAGCAGACCTTCGCCATCCGCGACGCCTACCTCGACCCGATCTCCTACCTCCAGGTCGCCCTGCTCAAGCGCCAGCGCGACGCCAGGGCCGCCGGTGAGGAACCCGACCCGCTGCTCTCGCGCGCCCTGCTGCTCACCGTCAACGGCGTGGCCGCGGGCCTGCGCAACACCGGCTGACCCGCCGGCAGCACGACAAAGGTGCCCCCGGGCTCACACCGAGCCCGGGGGCACCTTCGTGCCGTACGTCAGTCCTGCCGCGCCTTGCTGCGCCGGAGCACCAGGTAGCCGCCCGCCGCGACCAGCGCCGCCGCCACACCGGACAGCAGACCCACCGGGGCCCCGTTGCCGGTCTCGGCCAGGTCACCGTCCGCACCGCCCTGCGGCGACGCGGACGCCGCCCCGGACCCGCCGGCCGGCTCGCTCGCGGACGCCGACGGGTCGCCCGACGGGTCGCCCGACGGCTCCTCGGACGCGGACGCCGAGGCCGAGGCCGACGGCGAAGCCGACCCGGACGGCGTCGCACCACCCGGCTCGCCGGAGTCCTCGCAGTCCGTCCAGAACACCTTGTGCTTGGCGGAGCCCTTCTCGCCCTCGAAGTTCCAGTACAGCTTGTAGTGCCCGTCGGGCAGCGACAGGTCCGCCGTACGGCCGTGGCCCTGGTCGTCCAGCGTGATCGCACCGGACTTCACCGTCTCGCCCTTGTTCTCGCTCGGCGGGATGGCGTCGATGTGCCAGTCGACCTTCTGCAGACCGTCGAACCCGAAGGCGTCCAGGTAGAACGTGCACACGTGCGGCTCGTTGCGGGGCAGCTCCTCCCCGGTCGAGGCATCGTGGATCTTCACCGTGCCGTTGTCGCCCGGAGGCGTGGCGTGAGCGGCCGGAGCCAGGAGGAAGGCCGCCGAGACGAGGGCGCAGACAGCGCCGACGCGCTTGAGGGTTCGCATGGAGCAGTGATCCATCTTCGAGAGGGGAACGGGAAGATGTGGAGGGGGCGGCTCAGCTTCCAGCCCCGCCCGGTGGCCCGTCAAGCACGAACAGACAACACACGGGACCCTCCACAGACGCGAGAACGCCCGAACCCCTCAGATGGTCACGAACGCCGCCGTCAGCAGCGCGAACCCCGCCCCCGCCAGCACCCACGCCGACCGCGTGCGCAGCAGCCCGCCCGCCACCACCACCGACGCCAGCAACAGCGCACCACCCAGCGGGATCCACGCGTACAGCACCCCGGCCGGCCCCGAACGGACCACCTCGTCACTGCCGGGCTTCACGACCACCGTGTACGTGCCCCCCTCGGACACCGCCACCGTGTCCTCGATGACCACCCGCTCCCGGGCCCGCGACCCCGCCGACACCGGCCTGTACGGCCCCGAGCACCGGTCCGCGTCACAGTCCCGCACCTCGACCGTGCCGTGCTCCCGCCCCTTCGTCAGCATCACGTGCTGCGCCGTCCCCCACGACGCCCACACGCCCGCCACCAGGATCACGACCGTGACCGCGCCCATCACCGCGAACCGCCCGAACCGCAGGGCGGCACGGGCACGCGGACGGGCTGCAGTCGCAGGCATGGCCGGGATCATTGGCCATACCCGCACGGCCGGTCAACCTCGCCGGGCGACAAGTCAGGAGTTGTACGTACTCTGCGCCCGCTCCAGCCCGTCGATCACCAGACACTCCACCGCGTCCGCCGCCCGGTCCACGAAGTAGTCCAGCTCCTTGCGCTCCGCCGAGGAGAAGTCCTTCAGCACGAAATCCGCCACCGGCATCCGCCCCGGCGGACGCCCGATCCCGAACCGCACCCGGTGGTACTCCGGCCCCAGCGCCTTGGTGATCGACTTCAGCCCGTTGTGACCGTTGTCCCCGCCCCCCAGCTTCAGCCGCAACGTCCCGTAGTCGATGTCGAGTTCGTCATGGACCGCGACGATGTGCGCCACCGGCACCTTGTAGAACTCCGCCAGCGCCTTCACCGGCCCGCCCGACAGGTTCATGTACGCCATCGGCTTGACCAGCACCACCCGCCGGTTCCCCGGCCCGGGCGGCCCGATCCGCCCCTCGACCACCTGCGCCTGCGCCTTCCCGGCCCGCTTGAACCTCCCCCCGATCCGCTCCGCCAGCAGATCCGCCACCATGAACCCCACGTTGTGCCGGTTCGCCGCGTACTCCGGCCCCGGATTGCCCAGACCGGCGATCAGCCAGGGGGCGTTGGCCTCGGTCGTCACGTCCATGTCTCCTTCATACGCGTCGGCCGCTGCCCCACGAGGGAACAGCGGCCGACGAAACGACGACGATGAGAGGGGATCAGGCCTCCGCGGCCTCTTCGCCCTCGCCCTCGGCACCCTCCGGCGCCTCCTCGGCCTGCGCGGCCAGCACCTGAAGGACGACCGCGTCCTCCTCGACGGCCAGCGTGACGCCGTTCGGCAGCGCGATGTCCTTGGCGAGGATCGAGGCACCGGCCTCCAGGCCCTCCACCGACACCGTCACGTGCTCCGGGATGTGCGTCGCTTCGGCCTCGACCGGCAGCGCGTTCAGCACGTGCTCCAGCAGGTTGCCACCCGGGGCCAGCTCGCCCTCGGTGTGCACCGGGATCTCGACGGTGACCTTCTCGCCGCGCTGCACGAGCAGCAGGTCCACGTGCTCCAGGAAGCCCTTCAGCGGGTCACGCTGCACGGACTTCGGGATCGCCAGCTCGCTGGACTTGCCGTCGATGTCCAGGTTGATCAGCACGTTCGGCGTACGCAGCGCCAGCAGCAGGTCGTGGCCCGGGAAGGTCAGGTGCAGCGGGTCAGAACCGTGCCCGTACAGCACACCCGGAACCTTGTTGTCACGACGGATACGACGGGCGGCACCCTTGCCGAACTCGGTGCGCGTCTCGGCGGTGAGCTTCACCTCGGACATGTTCACTCCTCGAAGTCAGAAACGGACGTGGTCACCCGGCCACGAACGGCCTGCTACGAAGAGCGCGTCGATAACGGACCGCCGGCACACCGTTCATCCACGGAGTACGGCCTCCCTCGCCGAGCAACTGCAGCAGTTTACTCGCAGAAGGAGGCCGCACCCAAAACGATCTACAGGGCCCGTCCGGGGAAGAACCCTTACTGCTCGTCGAACAGGCTCGTCACCGAACCGTCCTCGAACACCTCACGCACCGCACTCGCGATCGTCGGCGCGATCGACAGCACCTTGATCTTGTCCAGATCCCGGCCCAGCTCCATCGGCGTCGGCAGCGTGTTCGTGAACACGAACTCGCTCACCCGCGAGTTCTTCAGCCGGTCCGCCGCCGGACCCGACAGCACCCCGTGCGTCGCCGTCACGATCACGTCCTCCGCCCCGTGCGCGAACAGCGCGTCGGCAGCGGCACAGATCGTCCCACCGGTGTCGATCATGTCGTCCACCAGCACACACACGCGGCCCTCGACCTCACCCACGACCTCGTGGACGGTCACCTGGTTCGCCACGTCCTTGTCCCGGCGCTTGTGCACGATCGCCAGCGGCGCACCGAGCCGGTCACACCAGCGGTCCGCCACCCGCACGCGCCCGGCGTCCGGGGAGACCACCGTCAGCTTGTCCCGGTCCACCTTGCCGCCCACGTAGTCCGCCAGCAGCGGCAGAGCGAACAGGTGATCCACCGGTCCGTCGAAGAAGCCCTGGATCTGGTCCGTGTGCAGATCCACGGTCAGCAGCCGGTCCGCACCGGCCGTCTTCATCATGTCCGCGATCAGACGCGCCGAGATCGGTTCACGTCCCCGGTGCTTCTTGTCCTGCCGCGCGTAACCGTAGAACGGCACGATCACCGTGATCGACCGCGCCGACGCACGCTTCAGCGCGTCGATCATGATCAGCTGCTCCATGATCCACTTGTTGATCGGAGCCGTGTGGCTCTGGATCAGGAAGCAGTCGGCACCACGCGCCGACTCCTGGTACCGCACATAGATCTCGCCGTTGGCGAAGTCGAAGGCCTTCGTCGGAACAACCCCGACACCCAGCTCGTGGGCGACCTCCTCGGCAAGCTCGGGGTGGGCGCGGCCGGAGAAGAACATCAGCTTCTTCTCGCCGGTCGTCTTGATCCCGGTCACAGCACTTTCTCCTCAGAGGTGTCGCAGCTGGGTGTTTTCGAGCAGGCCGCCCCGGCTGGGTGCGGGGAACCGTCTCAGCTGGTGGGGTGCGGGTGTGCACTTATCACGGTACGCCCTGTTCAGCGCACCGGTTTCCGGTCAGCCTTCGCTGTCCGCCTTCCGGGAAGCCGCCTCCGCCGCCTTCGCGGCCGCGCTCCCCGGACGCTTGCGAGCCACCCAGCCCTCGATATTCCGCTGCTGACCACGGGCCACGGCCAGCGAACCGGGCGGCACGTCCTTCGTGATCACCGACCCGGCAGCGGTGTACGCACCGTCCCCGACCGTGACAGGCGCCACAAACATGTTGTCCGAGCCGGTACGGCAGTGCGAGCCCACCGTCGTGTGGTGCTTCTCCTGCCCGTCGTAGTTCACGAAGACGCTCGCGGCGCCGATGTTCGTGTACTCACCGATCGTCGCGTCACCGACATAGGACAGGTGCGGCACCTTCGTCCCCTCGCCGATCGTCGCGTTCTTCGTCTCGACGTACGTACCGATCTTGCCCTTCGGGCCCAGACGCGTCCCCGGACGCAGATACGCGAACGGCCCCACCGACGCCTCCGGGCCGATCTCGGCACCCACGGAGACGGTGTTGTCCACGCGCGCGCCGGCCCCGACCCGGGTGTCCGTCAGCCGCGCGTTCGGACCGACCTGCGCCCCCTCGGCCAGATGCGTGGCGCCCTGCAGCTGGGTGCCCGGGTGCACCGTCACGTCCTGCTCGAACGTCACGGTCACATCGACCCAGGTCGTCGCCGGGTCCACGACCGTGACACCCGACAGCATCGCGCGCGTCAGCAGCCGGTCGTTCAGGATCCGGCGCGCCTGCGCCAGCTGCACCCGGTTGTTGATCCCCGCGATCTCCCGGTGATCCCCGGCCACCGACGCACCCACCCGGTGACCCGCCTCCCGCAGGATCCCGAGCACGTCCGTCAGGTACTCCTCGCCCTGGCTGTTGTCGGTGCGCACCTTCTTCAGCGCCTCGGCCAGCAACTGGCCGTCGAACGCGAACACACCCGAGTTGATCTCCCGGATCTCGCGCTGCGTCTCGGTCGCGTCCTTGTGCTCCACGATCGCCGTGACGGCACCGGTCGCCTCGTCCCGGACGATCCGGCCGTACCCCGTCGCGTCCGGCACCTCCGCCGTCAGCACCGTCACCGCGTTGCCGTCCCCGGCGTGGGTCGCGGCCAGGGCCCGGAGCGTCTCCCCGGTCAGCAGCGGGGTGTCGCCGCACACGACGACCACCGTCCCGTCCACGGCACCGCCGAGCTCCTCCAGCGCCATGCGCACGGCGTGCCCGGTGCCGTTCTGCTGCGCCTGCACGGCCGTGCGGACGTCGGGGGCGATCTCGGCCAGGTGGGCGGTGACCTTCTCACGGGCGTGCCCGACCACCACGACCAGGTTCTCGGGTTCCAGCTCACCGGCGGCGGCGAGCACATGCCCCACGAGGCTGCGACCGCAGAGCTCGTGCAGGACCTTGGGTGTGGCCGACTTCATACGGGTGCCCTCACCCGCTGCGAGAACAACGACGGCTGCCGGGCGGTTGGCGCTCACGGGATGCCCTTCGGCTGTGGATGGGGTGGGGGTGGACATCCGCAGGATACCGGGGGGTTTTGTGGGGGGCATGGGTGCGGGTCCCGACCGGGGGATGCCAGTCAGGACCCGATCTGAGGTCTTGGGTGCTGTGGCTCCCCCGCAAGGATTCGAACCTTGTCCTGCTGGTACCAAAAACCAGTGTGCTGCCAGTTACACCACGGGGGACAGCGCTTCAGACCTTACCGGAGACGTGCTTGCGCGTGGGCAACGATGCCGCTCCACCAGCCTTCGATCCGGTTGTACAGTTCGGCGCCCCTCGACACGGTGACGGCCAGGCAGCCGTGGTAGCCCTCGCCTGTGTTCCTGCGGACGGTTTTCGGGTTGTGCTTCTTGAGCGTCGGCTTGGCGAAGGCGGAAGCCTCGGCGTCAACCAGGTCGGCCCAGTAGCGCTGGGCAGCCTCCACGTCCGCGGACTCGTGGATGAGTACGCGGAAGCCCAGTCGGTCCCGGCTCACGCCGAGGAGGTCGAGCCAGGCCAGATAGACCTGGATCACCCCAGGGTCGCTGTTGACGAAGACGACGCGCTCCCGTCGGTCGTACGGCTTGCTCTTGGCGCCTTCGGCCCAGTACAGCGCAACACCGGTCATGAACAGCTCCCTGCCGGTGAGCTCGCCGATCTCCCGAACCGCGTTCTCCCGGGTTCGCGTGCGTTCCTCGTCCTGCGCGCTGCGCAGGCGCGTTAGCCCCGCCTGCATGAGCGCCCGCCGTTCCTCCGGCGTGTATCGCGGCTCCGGCTTCGGCAGATCCCGCACCCACAGCGAGATCGAGCTCCTGGAGCAGCCCAGCTCCACCTGGATCTGGTCGTACGTCCAGCCCTGGAGCCGGAGGTTCCTGGCCTTCTCCCTGAGGTCGTCCTTCGCGTTCGGGCGCTTGGTCCACTCGGGCGGGGGCTCGCCTTCCAGGAGGCGGTTGAGGATGTCGTTGTTGTCGATGTGCAGTCGGTCGCGGATCTGGCGTCGGCTGAGTCCCGCCCGCCGCAGCGCCACCGCCCGCTCCCGCAGACCCTCGAAGTCGGCGTATTTGCCGGTTGCATGTGCCATACGCATACCGTCCGGGCGGAATGATCGGTTCCGGGGTCGAACGGTGAGCGATTCGGCAGTTCGAGGGATATCGGGTGGATCCGCACGTGAACGGTCGCCGAGTGTGTAGGCCGGTCGTCGAAACTCACCGGAAAACCGGCAGGGGCCGACCGTAGGCTGGAGGCATGACCACGACGGGGGAAGAGCACGTGACGGTCCGGGGAGGGCCGTGGTGGTGGGCCCGGCGGCGCAGTGCCGTGCTGGACGTCGGGCTGGGTGTGCTGTCCGCGGTGGAGTGCGCGGTGGAGGGGGTTCCGTTCGCGCGCGACGCGGGGGTTCCCGTGGCGGCGGGGGTGGTGTTCGGGCTGCTGGCCGGCTCCGTGCTGGTGGTGCGCAGGCGGTGGCCGGTCGCCGTCGTGCTGGTGACGATCGCCATCACGCCGGCGCAGATGGGCTTCCTGATGGGGGTCGTCGGCCTGTACACGCTGGCCGCCTCGGAGCTGCCGCGGCGGATCACCGCGTGGCTGGCGGGGATGTCCCTGGTGGGCACGCTCATCGTGACGTTCGTACGGGTGCGGCAGAGCATGGTGCGCGGGGACCTGGACCTGGGGAACTGGTTCCTGCCGTTCGCCGCGATCACCACGTCCCTGGGGCTGACGGCGCCTCCCGTGCTGCTGGGGCTGTATGTGGGGGCGCGGCGGCGGCTGATGGAGAGTCTGCGGGAGCGGGCGGACAGTCTGGAGCGGGAGCTTCAGCTGCTCGCGGAGCGGGCGGAGGAGCGTGCCGAGTGGGCGCGGAGCGAGGAGCGGACGCGGATCGCCCGGGAGATGCATGACGTGGTCGCGCATCGGGTGAGTCTGATGGTGGTGCACGCGGCGGCGTTGCAGGCGGTGGCGCGGAAGGACCCTGAGAAGGCGGTGAAGAACGCCGCGCTGGTGGGGGACATGGGGCGGCAGGCGCTGACCGAGTTGCGGGAGATGCTCGGGGTGCTGCGCAGCGGTGGGGACACGGCGGTGCGGCGGGAGCCGGTGGTGCCGTTGGCGGCGGTGCGGGTGGCCGCGGCCGCCGCGGCGTCGCGGGCGGTGGACGAGGAGGGGCCGTGCCTGTCGGACCTGGATGAGCTGGTCGGGCAGTCGGCTGCCGCCGGGATGGTGGTGGACCTGTCGGTGGAGGGGGAGGCCCGGTCGTACGCGCCGGAGGTGGAGCAGACGGCGTACCGGGTGGTGCAGGAGGCGTTGACGAACGTCCACAAGCACGCGGCGGGGGCGAAGACGTACGTGCGGCTGGCGCACCGGGCGTCGGAGATCGCGATGCAGGTGGAGAACGAGCCGCCGCCCGAGGAGTCGGCGTCGGCGCGGCTGCCGTCCGGGGGGAACGGGCTGGTGGGGATGAAGGAGCGGGTGTCGGCGCTGGGCGGGGTGTTCGTGTCCGGGCCGACGGAGGCGGGGGGTTTCCGGGTGTCGGCGGTGATTCCGGCGTCGTAGCCGCCTGGTGCGCCTGGGCCGTCCGGGTCAGCCGACGGTCAGCCGTACCGGTGCCGTGCCGGAGACGAGGGTGGACAGGGCCTGGTCGATGTCGGCGCCGAGGTACCAGTCGCCGGTGTGGTCGAGGGCGTAGACGCGGCCTTCGGCGTCGATGGCGAGGAGGGCCTGGGTGTCGGTCTCGGCGCCGAGGGGACAGACCTCGGTGCCGAGGGCGCGGCCGAGGTCGGCGAGGGTGCGGGCCATGTGCAGGCCGTGCAGGGGGTCGAGGTGGCAGGCGGCGGGGGCGACCTGGCGGCCGGGGCCGGTGGGGGTGATGTGCAGGCCGCCGAACTCGGCCCAGGCCTCGACCGCGGCGGGGAAGACGGTGTGGCGGTGTCCGGCGGGGGAGACGTGGTCGCGCAGGGCGTCGGCCCAGATCTCGGCCTGTTTGATGTCCCAGCGTCCGGGCTGCCAGCCGGCGGCGCGCAGGGCCGCGTCGACGGGGACGGGGAAGCGGGTGGTGGAGTGGCGGTCGGGGTGCATCTGCCCTTCGTCTCGTCGAGGTCATGGGTCGGCGCGCCTTGGGTGGTGGGCGCCGTGGTGCGGGGGGTGGGGGAGGGGTCAGTCGTCGGTGGCGCCCGGGTCGACGATGCGGACGCCGAAGTGGGCGCTGAGTGCGGTGCAGGCGCGGCAGGGGGCGGCGAAGGTGCCGTGCAGGGGGTCGCCGTCCTCGCGGATGCGGCGGGCGGTGAGCTTGGCGTGCTTGAGGGCTTTGCGGGCCTCGCCGTTGGTCATGGGTCTGCGGGCGGCCCGCTTGCTGCGGGCGGCGTCGGCGGCGGTGATGTGCCGGGAGATGAGGATGGTCTCGGCGCAGCGTCCGGTGAAGCGGTCGCGCTGGGCGCTGGTGAGGGCGTCGAGGAAGTCCTGGACGAGGGGGTGCAGGGCGGGGGGTGTGTCGCCGCGGGCGGCGGTGCCGGTGAGGGTGGCGCCGCGGACGGAGAGGGCGGCGGCGACGGTGGGGAGGATGCCGTCGCGGCGGTGGCGCAGGACGGGGGTGGGCGGGGTGTCGGTGGCGCTCCAGCCGATGCGGGGGTCGCCGGAGCGCGGGCCGCCCGGATGCGGGGTGCCGGTGCGCGGGCCGGGGTGCGGGGTGCCGGGGTGGGGGGCGGCGGATCGGGGGTCGCCGGGGTGAGGGTCGCCGGGGCGGCCCGTGTGTGGTCCCGTCTGCGTCGCGCTCATGATCGTCTTTCCCCTCCTGTGCATCCCCCGGGAGGTCACAGAGTGCCAAATGTCGCGCGCCGTGCGGAAGCTGGGGCGGGGCGACACGCCCGGGCCGGGGCGGGCTGTCACGGTGGGGTGACGGCTGGTCACGGACGGGGAGGGGGGCGGGCGACCGGTGCCGGTGACCGGTGTCGGCGTACCGCATAGGCTGTCGGCACCGCGGTCCGTGCGGTTGACGCACGGGGCGTGGACGTGACAGTCGATACGGGTCGTAGTGCGCCAGAGGTGGTCAGTACGGGCCGTACAGAGTGCCGCAGGGGGCAACCGCCATGACGACAGGTCGGCTCGGGCAGCAAGCCGCGCCGCCGAACGCGGCCTATGCCGGGCAGGTCGTGCATTTCCCGGACCCGGTCCGGGCCTCCCGTCACCCGAGAGGGGTGCGGGTCGACGAGCGCGGCTACCCCGACTTCTCGCCCTACGCGCGTGCGGCGGCCGAGATCGCCGAGCCGCCGGAGGGTTTCGGTGTCGACGAGTTGCGGTTGACGGACTATGTGTCGGCGAACGCGGCGCTGTCCGCGTCGGGGCACGCGCTGTGGGACACGGTGCCGGCGGTGGCCACGCCGCACGGCTGGACGTGGCACCACGTGGCGGGGACGCGGCGGCTGGAGCTGGTGCCGGTCGAGGTGAAGGCGTTGCTGCGGCACCACGGGGGTGTCGCGACCGCGCACGTCGACCAGGCCAAGCGGGGCACGCGGCCGTTGCAGGAGACGCGTCCGGCGCACTTCGGACTGCCCAAGTCGGGCGTGGCGGTGACGGAGGCGCAGGTGCAGCAGGTCGAGGAGGACCTGGGGTACCGGCTGCCGGGGGCGTACCGGTCGTTCCTGAAGGCGGCGGGCGGGTGCGCGCCGGTGGGGACCGCGCTGGACGCGGAGTTGGGGCTGCTGATCGACCAGCCGTTCTTCACGGTGCGGGACCAGGCGGCGGTCAACGACCTGGTGTACGTCAACAAGTGTCTGCGGGACCACCTGACGAAGGACTACCTCGGGGTGGCGTTCGTGCAGGGTGGTCTGCTGGCCGTGAAGGTGAAGGGCGAGCGGGCCGGTTCGGTGTGGTTCTGCGCGTACGACGACGTGCGGGACGTGGATCCCTCGTGGTCGCCGGCGGAGCGGGTGGAGCGGTTGCTGCTGCCGTGCGGGGAGGACTTCGACGTCTTCCTGTCCCGGCTGGCGGGCAATCCGCCGGAGCTGGAGACGGTGGCGAATCTGATGGTCGACGGCGGGTTCGCGCGGGCGGTGCCCGTCGACGCCGCGGCCTCGGCGTCCTCGGTGGGGGAGTGAGCTGGCGATGGTGACGTTCGCGCAGGCGCAGGAGCGCGCCGAGGAGTGGATCAACGGGGACGTGCCGGCGTACCAGCACCGTGAGGTGCGGGTGCGGGAGTTCGACCTCGGGTTCGTGGTGTGGGCGGAGGACCGTGCGGACGGGCCGCGGTCGGACGGGGGCGAGCAGCGGCTGGTGATCGCCCGGGACAGCGGGGAGGCGACGCTGTGGCCGGCGCTGCCGGTGGGTGAGGTGATCCGCCGGTACGAGGAGGAGTACGGCCGTGCGGACGCGGTGGACGAGCCCGCGCCGGCGCCTGCCGCGCGGGTGGATCTGAACCAGACGTCGTTCCTGCTGACTCCGCCGCAGTGGTTGCAGGAGGCGGCGGACAAGCTGGGCATTCCCGACCGGCGGGGTGAGGCCTCGGACGGGGACGAGCGTGAGGGGGCCGCCGCCGGTGCGGGGGCGCCCGGAAGTGGTGCGGCTGCCAGTGGCGCGCCTGCGAGTGGTGCGGCGTGGCCCGCTGCCGGAGGGAGTGACTCCGGTGCGCCGGGCGCGCCCGCGGGGGCGACGCCGTGGGCCGGTACGGACACCAACGCCGATGGGGGCGAGGACCGTTCGGTGCCGCTGCCCGAGACCGTGTTCGCGCCGCCGCTGAGCGAGGCCGGGGACGAGGTGCCGTCGCCGGCGGTGACGCCGGACGCGAAGACGGCGCTGATGTCGGGCGGCAGCCAGTTGCCGCCGACGGCGGTGGCCCCGGCTGTCGGCGACACCGCCGGGGGCGCTGCGCAGGGGGCGGGGGCACCGGGTGCGCCGGGTGCGTCCCAGCCGGGTGTGCCGGGTACGCCTCCGCAGGGTGTGCCGGGTACGCCTCCCTCGGGTGTGCCGGGTACGCCGCCGCCGGGCGCGCCCGGTGCGTCTCAGCCGGGTGCGCCGGGTACGCCGCCGCAGGGTGTGCCGGGGACGCCTCCGCCGGGTGTTCCTCCCACGCCTGCGCCGGGTGCGCCGGGGACACCTCCCCAGGGTGTGCCGTCGTACGGCTGTCCGCAGGGGCCGGGTACGCCCCCTGCCGGTGTGCCGCAGGGGCCGGGCGGGGCCGGGGCGCAGCGGCCGTTGGCGCCGCACGCCGGGGACATCGCCGATGCCGCGACCAGCAAGGCGGCTCCGCCGCCGCGTCGCGGGCGGGGCGCTGGTCCGGCCACGCCTCCGCCGCCGTCGGCGCCCGGTGTGCCGGGTGGCCCCGCGGGTGGTCCGGCGGGCGGTTACGTGCCGACGCAGATGGTGTCGGCGCTCGGGCCGGAGGGGCCGGTTCCGGGCGCGCCCGGTGCTGCCCCCCAGCCGGGTGCCCAGCAGCCTCCGGCTCCCCCTGCCCCGCCGCACACCCCCGGGGGTACGCCGCCCGGCGGTGTCCACCACGCCGCCACGATGTTCTCGGACCCGGGGCGGCCGGGCGCGCCGCAGCCGCCCGGTCCTCCGGGGGCACCCGGGGCGCCCAAGCCGCCCGGTGCGCCCGGCGCCCCCGGGGGGCCCGGTACGCAGGGCACGCCGGGAGGCACCCCCGCGCCGGTGCACCACGCGGAGACCGTGCTGGCCGGGCCCCCGGTCGGCGCCCCTGGTGCGCCTCCGCCGCCGCCCGGCGCCCCCGGGATGCCCGGCGGAGCGCAGCCGATGCCGCCCGGCGCGATGCCGCACCCCGGTCCGCCGGTCCCGGGCCAGCCGGTGCCGGGTCAGCCGGTGCCGGGTCAGCCGGTGCCGGGTCAGCCCGTGCCCGGGCCGCCGCCGGCGTACGGCTATCCGCAGCAGCCCCCCGGGCAGCCCACCGTCGGCCCCGGCTACCAGGCCGTGCTGCGCTACCGCGCGCAGGACGGCTCCGAGCAGCAGCTGATCCGGCGTTCGGCGCCGGGCATGCCGCACCCGGAGTGGCAGATCTTCCACGAGCTGCGGGCCATGAACGTGCCGCCGGACCGCGTGCTGGAGCTGCACACGGAGCTGGAGTCGTGTCAGCTGCCGGGTGCCTACTGCGCGCGGATGATCCGGGAGCAGTGGCCGCAGGCGCGCATCACGTCGATCGCGCCGTACGGCACGGACCACGCGAGCCGGCAGCAGGGCATGCAGCAACTCCTCGCCCACCAGGGCGAGTTGCACCAGGTCGCCGACGGCCCGGCGCGTCCGGCCCCGGTCCGGGCGCCGCTGCCGCCGGTGCAGCCCGTGCCGCCGGTTCCGCCGGAGGGCATCGCGCAGGAGCTGGCGGCGGCGTTCGGGCCGGGCGTCTTCCGGTTCGAGCAGCAGGCGGTGTCCCGGCAGGGGGTGCCCCCGGTGGTGGCGCACGCGCTGGTGGTGGCGGGTCTGCCGGTGGACATGGGCCCGTTCTTCTGGGCGCAGGCCCAGCCGGGGCGGCCGGTGCCGACGCTGGCGGAGCTGGCGGCCGAGCGCGGGGTGCAGCCGGCCTCGGACGCGGGCTCGTACCTGGTGCTGGGCAGCGACTTCGGCAAGGCGATCTGTGTGCAGTACGGCACCGCGCACATCGTCGCCGTGCCGGTGGAGGCGGGGCCGGGCGGGGCGCCCGTACCGCCGCAGTTCGTGAACACCGGCCTGCCGGAGTTCCAGCGCTGCCTCGGGCTGCTGGGGCGGATGTGGCGGCTGCGGTTCGGGCTGAACCAGGAGCAGGCCGGCCGCTGGACCGTCGACTTCCAGGCGCAGCTGGCGGCGCTGGACCCGGCGGCGCTGGGGTCGCCGGAGAGCTGGTGGTCGGTGCTGCTGGAGCAGATGTGGGACGGGCTGCTGTGAGGTACGGCGGCTGACGCTCCGGGGAGCCGGGCAGGTCCTGAGGACGGGACCTGCCCGGCTCTTCGCGTTGCCGGGGGCGGGCCCGGCCGCGCGCAGGGGCCACGGGCGCCGCGGTCCTGCTGCTCACCTCTCCTTCCGTACCGCCCCCGCCAGGATCCACGCCTCCACCGCCTCGTACTGCCGTCGCTGTTCCTCCGTCCCGGTGCGGCCGGAGGCCACCGTGCCCAGCCAGCCGCACAGGAACCCGAAGGGGATGGAGAGCAGGCCGGTGGTGGTGAAGGGGAACCAGTTGACGTCGGCGTCGGGGAAGGCGGCGGCGGGTGAGCCGGAGACCAGGTTGGTGCCGGGCATCAGGAGCAGGACGGCGAGGGAGCCGCCGATGAGGGTGCACAGCAGGCCGGCGCGGGTGTAGCGGCGCCAGAAGAGGCTGTAGACGAGGGCGGGGGCGATGGCCGAGGCGCCCAGGCAGAAGGAGAAGGTCACCAGGGGTTGCAGGCTGTGGTGCTGGACGACGGTGGCCAGCAGGACGGCCGGGACCCCGACCGCGAGGGCCGAGAGGCGGGCCAGGGCCATCTCGCGGCGCGCCGGCGTCTGCCGTCCGCGGGTGGTGAGGACGTCGTGGGCGAGGGAGTTGGCGCAGGCGAGGATCATGCCGGCGACGGAGGCGAGCAGGGTGAGGAAGAGCGCCGTCGTCACGGTGGTGAACAGGAAGGTCTCCGCGGTGGACACCTGCGCGCCGAACGCGGCCCGGGACCCGAGCAGGTAGGCGGTGTTGCCGCGCGGGTCGGCCTGGGCGATCGCCGCCCGCCCGGCCAGCGCGGTCGCGCCGAAGCCGACGACGGTGATGACGAGCACGAACAGCGCCACGCACGACACCGCCCAGGACATCGAGCGGCGCACCTGCCGGGCGCTGGAGGCGGTGTACATGCGCATGGTGACGTGCGGCAGGCAGGCGCCGCCCAGGACGATCGTCAGATGTGAGCTGATCATGTCCAGGCCGGGGCTGGGGCCGCCCGCGAACTGGAGCCCGGAGGCGAGGAAGGCCGGTCCGACGCCGCTGTTGCCGGCGGCCGCGGTGAACAGGGCGCCCGGGTCCCAGTCGAACCGGGCGAGGATCAGCACGGCGACCACGGCGCCGGAGCCGAGCAGCATCACGATCTTCAGGATCTGGATGAGGGCGGTGCCCTTCATACCGCCGATCGCCGCGTAGCTGATCATCAGCGCGCCGACGCCGATGATGCAGCCGGTCTGCAGGAACTCGCCGGAGAAGCCGAGGAGGAACGCCATCAGCTGCCCGGTGCCGGCCAGTTGCACCAGCATCATCGGCAGCAGCGCGGCGAGGGTCACCGCGCAGGCGGCGATACGGACGGCGCGCCCGGGCATGCGCCGGGTCAGCGCGTCGCCCATGGTGAACCGGCCCGCGTTGCGCAGGGGTTCGGCCAGCAGGAACATCAGCAGCATCAGCGACAGAGCCGTACTGAGTGCGAGCACGACCCCGTCGTAACCGCACAGCGCGATGACGCCGGTGGTGCCGAGGACGGTCGCGGCGGAGATGTAGTCGCCGGCGATGGCCAGGCCGTTGCGCAGCGCGGACAGCGAGCCGTAGCCGGTGTAGAACTCGTCGAGGTCGTCGCGGTCCGGGCCGGTCATCACGCACAGCAGCAGCGTGACGGTGGCGACGGCGCAGAAGCCGACCAGGGACATGGCCTGGGCGTTGCCGCTGAACTCGGTGGTCATCCGGTGGCCTCCCGCCTGGCGTTGAGGGCGTCCTGCCGGCGGATCCGCTCGGCGATCGGGTCGAGGCGGCGGCGGGCGGTGTGCTCGTACAGGGCGACCGCCAGCCAGGTGACCGGCACCTGCACCAGGGCGAGCAGCAGGCCGGTGGGCAGCCCGGCGGTGACGGTGCTGGTCATGAACGACGGTCCGGCCGCCGACAGGACGAGGAACAGCACGAAGTAGCCGAGCGCGGTGAGGGTGGCGGTACGCCGCTGCCGGC
Organism: Streptomyces sp. NPDC052682; assembly: GCF_040678435.1. NCBI lineage: Bacteria > Bacillati > Actinomycetota > Actinomycetes > Kitasatosporales > Streptomycetaceae > Streptomyces > Streptomyces sp. NPDC052682. The sequence continues at coordinate 187,773 of NZ_JBFATS010000010.1, forward strand.
GGTAGGCGCCGCGCAGCAGGCGCAGGTCGCTGTGGTGCCCGACCGCGGGCCGGCGCGGTGCCCGCCGGGTGTCCGGCTCGGGCGGCGGTGCCGGGGGCTGCCAGGGGTAGGTCGGGTGGATCGGGTACGGCGGTGAGGCGTCGTGGGGCGGGCGGGGGTGGTGCGGGAACGGGTCGTGGGACATCCCGTGCTCCTTGCGCGGCTCGGGTCCGGCGCGGCGGACCGCAGGGAGGTTGGGGGGTGCGAGAGCGGGGGGTGCGAGCCACGCACGCTACTCGGCTGGCCGAAAACGCGCCGCCCTTTCGGCAAACTGAGTGGTCGGTATGCGCTTGCTTCGCCGAGCTGTGACGTTACCGGGTGTCAACTTGGAATCTTCGGTATCCCTCGAACGCGTGCGTGGGGTGTGGAAGGATCTGACGGTTTCCGCGACGCCAGGGACCACCGACGAAATGAGCAGCCCGGATGACGAACGAAGCCCAGGAAGCCGCCGTGATGCCCCGGCAGGTCCGGGCCGCTCAAGTGCTCCTGTACATATTGGCGTTCACCGGCCTGGTCGTCGTGCTCGCGCGGTCGGAGGGGGCGACGTCCTACGGGCTGGGCCTGCTGATGGGGGCGTGGATCTGCGTCTGGGGCAGTGCCCTGCTCGCCCTGACGTACGACGGCAGTGCACGGGGCGGGGTGCGCACCGCCACGCTGGTCCTGCTGGTCCTGGCCCTGGTCAGCTCGCTCGGGCAGGTGAGGGAGGCGGCGACGCCCGGCGAGTTCCTGGACGCCGCGCTGCGCCTCGCCCTGGGGTTGCCCGCTGTCGTCCTGCTGCTTCTGCCGGAGTCGGGCGCCTGGTTCACGCGCGGGAGGTGACGCCGGCGGTGGTGGCGAGGCTGCGGAGGAGGTGGCGGACCCCGGGGCGGCCGTCCACGGTCGTGTTCCCGACACGGATGAAGCCGTTGCGGGCCAGGACCGTCATGGACGCCGTGTTGTCGAGGGTGGTGACCGCCGTGAGGGACGTCAGGCCGTAGTCGGTCGCGGCCAGCCGGCACACCTGGGCGACCGCAGCCGTGGCCACGCCCCGGCCGGCCGCGCGCTCGCCCACGCGGTAACCGAGTTCGGCGCAGCCGTCCGCGACGTCGATCAGGTTGACGCGGCCGACCAGGTTGCCCTCCTCGTCCAGGACCACGTGGAAGTGGCAGACGCCCGCCTGCTGTTCGGCCAGGAGGGAGGCAAGGCGTTCGGCGAAGCCCGGCGCGGTGAAGTACGCGTCCCCCCGGTCCGGGACCGACCGTGCGAAGTACGCCCGGTTCTCCCGCTCGAACGCCAGCAACGCCTCGGCGTGGTCGGCACTCAGCCGCTCCAGCTTCACCATGGGCCTCACGATAGGGACCGCCCTGCCGGTCGTCTCCTCCTTTGTCGGGGAGCGGCGGCCGGTCGGTGGTACCACGGGACCAGGCTCATCGGCCCACGGGACTACCCGCCGTCCGACCGCGCGGCGATGACGGCCGTCCAGGCCGCCGCCTAGCGTCACGGCATGGACATGAACACACCTTCCCGTTCCCGCTGGGCCGCGGCCGTCGTCGCGCTCGGCCTCGCCCTTCCGTTACCGGCGCTGGCCGCGAGCCCCGCCGCGTCCGCCGCACCGCTGCGCCCGGGTGTCACGTCGACGACTGCATCGGCCGTGACCGCGTCGCCCGCGAGGGCGGTGTCGGATACGGGCGCGTCGGCCGCGAGGGTGTCGGGCACGGGCGCGTCGGCCGTGAGGGTGTCGGATGCACCCGCGTCCAACACGCCCGCCTCGCCCGCCCCCGCCCGGCTGCCCCGCCCGACCGGCCCGCACGCGGTCGGCCGCGACACGCTGCGCCTCGTCGACACCGGCCGCCCGGACCCCTGGGTGCCGGCCGCCGGGCCGCGCCAGTTGATGCTGTCCCTGTACTACCCCGCCCGGCCCGGCACGGGCGGGCCGCGGGCCCCCTACATGACCACCGAAGAGGCCCGCCTGCTGCTGGAGGTGAGGGTTCCGGACGCCACGGCCCCGCCCGAGACGCTCAGCGCTGTCCGTACCTGGGCGCGCTCCGGGGCGCGGCCGGTACGCGGCCGGTTCCCGCTGGTCGTGCTCTCGCCCGGGTTCACCCTCCCGCGCGCCACCCTCACCGGCCTCGCCGAGGACCTGGCCAGCCGGGGCTATGTCGTCGCGCTGGTCGACCACCCGTACGAGAACACCGGGACGACGCTGCCCGACGGGCAGACCCTGCCGTGCGCCCTGTGCGACGGGTTTCCCGAGGGCGGACCCCAGGCCGTCGCCCGCAGCCGGGCGAAGGACCTCTCCTTCGTACTGGACGAACTGACGGGCCGTCACCCGGCGTGGCGGCACGCGCGCGTGATCGACCCGGAGCGGATCGGCATGGCCGGGCACTCCATCGGCGGCAACGCCACCGCCGCGACCATGGCCGCCGACGCGCGCGTGCGGGCCGGCGTGAACATGGACGGCACCTTCTTCGCCCCCGTCCCGGGCAGCGGCCTGGACGGCCGCCCCTTCCTGATGTTCGGGGCGAAGGACCGGCTCACCGACGCCTCCTGGGACTGGACCTGGGCCGACCTCGACGGCTGGAAGCGCTGGCTGACGGTCACCGGAGCCGACCACGGCTCCTTCACCGACGCGCCGCTGCTCACCGGCCTGCTCGGCATCCCCGACACCGCACCGCTGCCCTTCGAGCGTGCGGCGGCCCTCACGCGCGCGTACGTCGCCGCCTTCTTCGACCTGCACCTGAAGAAGGCCCCCCAGCCGCTGTTCGACGGCCCCTCACCCGCGCACCCCGAGGTGTCGGTCCGGCTGCCCTGACGTCCCCGGGCCCGTCACCCCTTGAGCACCGGAAACCTGCGCGGGGCGAGGAACAGCAGCACCAGGAACGCCACCGCCGCCGCGCAGGAGGCGCCCAGATAGACGGCGTGCACCGCGTCCGCGATCGCCCGTCGGGTCTGCTCGGGCGCGGTGCCCGCGTCCAGGGCGCGGGTCACCGACTCCAGGTCACCGGCCCCGCCCAGCCGCGCCGCCAGCACCCCGTTGGCGACGGCGCCGAAGACCGCCGCGCCGACCGTCTGGCCGGTCTGGCGGCAGAAGAGGACGGAGGCGGTGGCCGTGCCGCGTTCCGACCAGCCGACCGTCGACTGGACGCCGACGATCAGCGGCAGCTGGAACAGGCCGAGAGCGGCACCGAGCAGCAGCATCAGCAGCGCCGGCTGCCACGCCCGCCCCGGATACGGCAGGAACGGGAACGCCAGCAGGATCAGCGTCGCCGCGCCGATGCCCAGTACGGCGGTGTTGCGGAAGCCGATCCGCCGGTACACGTGCTGGCTGAACGCCGCCGACACCGGCCAGCTCAACGTCCATACGGACAGCACGAATCCGGCCGCGACGGGGGCCAGACCCAGCACCGACTGCGCGTAGGTGGGCAGGAACACGGTCGGCGCCACCATCAGCACGCCCAGCGCGCCCAGGGCGAGGTTGACCGCGGCGATGGTCCGGCGCCGCCACACCCACCCGGGCATGATCGGCTCCGCCGCCCGGCGCTCCACGACCACCACGACGGCCAGCAGCACCAGTCCCGTACCGAACAGCAGCAGGGAGGGACCGGACAGCCACGGCCAGGCCACCCCGCCCTGCACCAGCGCCGTCAGCAGCACGCCCCCGCAGGCGAACACCGCCAGCGCGCCCGGCCAGTCCACACGCGCGCGTGCGGCCGGCTCCCGCTCCGGCTCCCGCAGATGACGGACGATCAGCCACAAGGCCACCGCGCCGATCGGCAGGTTGACCAGGAAGATCCAGCGCCAGTCGGCGTACGCCGCCAGCACACCGCCCAGGCCGGGGCCGGCGACCGCCGACACGGCCCACACCGTGGACAGCTTGGCCTGGATCCTGGGCCGGTCCTCCAGCGGGTACAGATCGGCGGCGAGGGTCTGCACCGTGCCCTGGAGGGCGCCGCCGCCCAGCCCCTGCACGACGCGGAAGGCGATGAGCGCGGCCATGTTCCAGGCCAGCGCGCACAGCAGCGAGCCCAGCAGGAACACCGCGGCGCCCGCCACCAGGACCGGTTTGCGGCCGAAGGTGTCGGACAGCTTGCCGTAGACCGGGAGGGCGACGGTGACGGCCAGCAGGTAGCCGGAGAACAGCCAGGAGAAGACTGAAAAGCCGCCCAGGTCGCCGACGATCTGGGGGACGGCGGTGGAGACGATGGTGGAGTCGAGCGCCGCCAGCGCCATCGCCAGCATCAGGGCGGCGACGACGGCGCCGCGCCGGCCGGTGGCGGGCGGCTGTGCGGTGCCGCGCGTCGCGGGTCTGGTGCTGCCCACCCGGAATCCTCTCCCTCGTTTCTGCGTGTCCCTTGCACCTGTCTGCCGTCGGACAGCCTGCCACTTGACCATGACGCCGCGGGAGGGTGGAGCCTGAGTGGGCCGGTGGGCGCAGTGAACCCTGAGCCGGTCTCCACCCTCGGGTGGACTGCCCCTAGGGGTACCTCCGTACTACGTCTTGGGGAGGGTTCGTACCGGCGGAGGACGAGGCGGCGGCAGACCGGTCCCTAACCTGGCCTTACGCCGCTGGGGGGCGGTGAACCGCAGGGACGGGGGTGGGGTTTTCCTCAGGAAAAGAGTGCGCTGAACACCAGCGCGCCCGGCCCCCTTCCACCGCGAGACTGAGGCACGTCGGACCGAACGCGTCCGTCCCACCGCACAGCGAGACCGCCGCACCGCCTTTTCGTTTACTGACCGACATAGGAGACATACCGTGACATCGGCTGTGACCATTCCCAGGCACGGGGGTACTGGACGGCGTACGGCCGTTGCCGCGCGGGCCCGCCAGGTCGTGAAGGCGTACGGCTCCGGGGAGACCCGCGTCGTCGCCCTCGACCACGTCGACGTGGACATCGCCCGTGGCCAGTTCACCGCCATCATGGGCCCCTCGGGGTCCGGCAAGTCCACCCTGATGCACTGCCTGGCCGGGCTCGACACCGTGACGTCCGGGCAGATCTACCTGGACGAAACCGAGATCACCGGGCTGAAGGACAAGAAGCTCACGCAGTTGCGCCGGGACCGCATCGGGTTCATCTTCCAGGCGTTCAACCTGCTGCCGACGCTCAACGCGCTCGAGAACATCACCCTGCCCATGGACATAGCCGGCCGCAAGCCCGACCGGGAGTGGCTGGCACGGGTGGTGGAGACCGTGGGGCTCGCCGGGCGGCTCAAGCACCGGCCGACCCAGCTGTCCGGCGGGCAGCAGCAGCGGGTGGCCGTGGCCCGGGCGCTGGCGGCCCGGCCCGAGATCATCTTCGGTGACGAGCCGACCGGAAACCTCGACTCGCGCGCGGGCGCCGAGGTGCTGGGCTTCCTGCGCCGGTCCGTGGACGAGCTGGGGCAGACCATCGTGATGGTCACCCACGACCCGGTGGCCGCCAGCTACGCGGACCGGGTGCTGTACCTGGCCGACGGCCGCATCGTCGACGAGATGCACCAGCCGACCGCCGAGCAGGTCCTGGACCGCATGAAGGACTTCGACGCCCGGGGGCGCACGTCATGACCGTCGTGAAGACCTCGCTGCGCAACTTCTTCGCGCACAAGGGACGCATGGCCCTGTCGGCGGTGGCGGTGCTGCTGTCGGTGGCGTTCGTGTGCGGCACGCTGGTGTTCACCGACACGATGAACACGACGTTCGACAAGCTCTTCGCGGCGACCGCGTCCGATGTGACGGTCGCCCCGAAGGACGCCAGGAGCGACGACACCCCGCAGAACGGCAAGCCCGCGTCGCTGCCCGCCGCCGCCCTGCAGCAGGTGACGAAGGCGGACGGCGTCAAGTCCGCCGAGGGCGCGGTCAGTTCGATGAACGTGACCGTCGTCGACCGCGACAACAAGAACATGGGCTCCAGCAACGGCGCCCCCACCATCGCCGGCAACTGGACGAAGAACGACCTGCGGTCGATGGACATCACCTCCGGGCACGCCCCGCGCGGGCCGACCGAGATGATGGTCGACGCCGACACCGCCGACAAGCACGACCTGAAGCTCGGCGACGAACTGCGCACCATCTCCGTCGCCGGTGACTTCACCGCCCGCATCGTCGGCATCGCCACCTTCAAGGTGACCAACCCCGGTGCCGCGATCGTCTTCTTCGACACCCCGACCGCGCAGCGCCACCTGCTCGGCGCCACCGGCCGCTACACGCAGATCAACGTCACCGCCGCCGCCGGGGTCAGCGACGAGCGGCTCAAGCAGAACGTCTCCCGCGCGCTGGACGGCACGTACAAGATCCAGACGCAGAAGGAGAACGCCGACGAGAACCGCAAGGACGTCGGCGAGTTCATGAACGTCATCAAGTACGCCATGCTCGGCTTCGCCGGGATCGCGTTCCTGGTCGGCGTCTTCCTCATCATCAACACGTTCTCGATGCTGGTCGCCCAGCGCACCCGCGAGATCGGCCTGATGCGGGCCATCGGCTCCTCCCGCCGGCAGGTCAACCGCTCGGTGCTGGTGGAGGCGCTGCTGCTCGGCGTCGTCGGATCGGTCCTCGGGGTCGGCGCGGGCGTCGGCGTCGCGATCGGCCTGATGAAGCTGATGTCCATGTCGGGCATGAACCTGTCCACCGACGACCTGACCGTGCGGATCAGCACCCCGGTGGCCGGTCTGCTGCTGGGCATCGTGGTCACGGTGCTCGCCGCGTACCTGCCGGCCCGCCGCGCCGGCAAGGTCTCCCCGATGGCCGCGCTGCGCGACGCCGGCACCCCGGCCGACGGCCGGGCCGGCTGGGTGCGGGGCGTGACCGGCCTGGTCCTCACCGGCGCGGGCGTCGCCGCCCTGTCCCTGGCGGCCACCGCCGACAAGGCGAGCGACGGCGCGCTGACGCTGGGCGCCGGCGTGGTGCTGTCCCTGATCGGGATGGTCGTCATCGGCCCGCTGCTGGCCGGCGGGGTGGTCCGGGTGATCAGCGCGGTGCTGCTGCGGGCCTTCGGCCCCGTCGGGCGCCTGGCCGAGCGCAACGCCCTGCGCAACCCGCGCCGCACCGGCGCCACCGGCGCGGCCCTGATGATCGGCCTGGCCCTGGTGGCCTGCCTGTCCGTGGTCGGCTCCTCCATGGTCGCCTCGGCCACCAGCGAGCTGGACAGGTCGGTCGGCGCCGACTTCATCGTCCAGGGCAACCAGCGGATCGTGCCGCAGGCCGAGAAGGCCATGCAGCACAGCGAGGGCCTGGCCCACGTCACCCGCTACCGGGAGCTGGAGGCCACCCTGACCTCGCCCGACGGCCGCAGCGACGCCACCGGCGTCACGGCCGCCGACCCCACCTACGCCGAGGACCTGCGCCGCGCCACCACGGCCGGCAGCCTCACCGACGCCTACCGCACCGACGCCATGTCGGTCGGCTCCGACTACGCCAAGGCGCACGGCGTGCACGTCGGGGACACCCTCACCGTCGCCTTCAAGGGCGGCAAGACGGCCAGGCTGAAGGTCGCGGCCATCACGGACGACGACTCCGCCTTCGACCAGGGCGCGCGCTACATCAGCACCGCCACCATGGAGAAGTACGTCCCGGCCGGACTGATACCGCCCAGCACGATCATGTTCGCCGAGGCCGAGGAGGGCCGGGCGGAGCAGGCGTACGCGGCGCTGAAGAAGGCGATGGAGCCCTACCCGCAGTACCAGGTCCGCGACCAGACCGACTACAAGGAGGAGCTGAAGGACCAGGTCGGCCAGCTGCTCAACATGGTCTACGGCCTGCTGGCCCTGGCGATCATCGTCGCTGTGCTGGGCGTGGTGAACACCCTGGCCCTGTCGGTGGTGGAGCGCACCAGGGAGATCGGCCTGATGCGGGCCATCGGCCTCTCGCGCCGCCAGCTGCGCCGCATGATCCGCATGGAGTCCGTGGTCATCGCCCTCTTCGGCGCCCTGCTGGGCCTCGGTCTCGGGATGGGCTGGGGCGCGACCGCCCAGCGGCTGCTCGCCCTGGAAGGCCTGAACGTCCTGGAGATCCCCTGGCCGACGATCATCGGCGTCTTCGTCGGCTCGGCGTTCGTGGGCCTGTTCGCCGCCCTGATCCCGGCGTTCCGGGCCGGCCGCATGAACGTCCTGAACGCGATCGCCACCGAGTGACCACCGCGCACGGACCAGTGCGGCGCCGGGGAGCCCTGGGAGGCCCCCGGCGCCGCGCGCGTGCGCGAGCCCCCTGGCCCCAGCGGCACGGGCACCGGGCACCGGACGTCATCCACAGCCCCGCCGCCGAACCCGGGCAGCGTCGTACGCTGGAGACCCCCGGCCCGCAGCACGCGTCGGGCCCGTCGTGTTGCCCACCCCCCGGACGGAAGCACTCCCGAATGAGCCTGCACGGTCTGCTCGACGCCGTAGTCAAGGACACCGCCCTCACCGAAGCGGTCAAGGCGGCCGCCGACGGCAACCGCATGCACGTCGACCTGGTCGGCCCGCCCGCGGCCCGCCCCTTCGCCGTCGCCGCCCTGGCCCGCGAGGCCGGCCGCCCCGTGCTGGCGGTGACGGCGACGGGACGCGAGGCGGAGGACCTGGCCGCCGCCCTGCGCTCCCTGCTGCCGCCGGAAGGGGTGGTGGAGTACCCGTCGTGGGAGACGCTCCCGCACGAGCGGCTCAGCCCCCGCAGCGACACCGTCGGACGGCGCCTGGCCGTCCTGCGGCGCCTGGCCCACCCCAGCGCCGACGACCCCGACACCGGCCCGGTCTCCGTCGTCGTCGCGCCCGTACGCTCCGTGCTCCAGCCGCAGGTCAAGGGCCTCGGCGACCTGGAACCGGTGTCCCTCAAGACCGGCCAGAGCGCCGACCTGGAGGAAATCGTCGACGCCCTCGCGGCCGCGGCGTACGCGCGCGTGGAGCTGGTGGAGAAGCGCGGCGAGTTCGCCGTGCGCGGCGGCATCCTCGATGTGTTCCCGCCCACCGAGGAACACCCCCTGCGCATCGAGTTCTGGGGCGACGAGGTCGAGGAGATCCGCTACTTCAAGGTCGCCGACCAGCGCTCCCTGGAAGTCGCCGAGCACGGCCTGTGGGCGCCGCCGTGCCGGGAGCTGCTGCTCACCGACGACGTCCGCGCACGCGCGCGTGCCCTCGCCGAGGAACACCCCGAGCTCGGCGAACTGCTCGGCAAGATCGCCGAGGGCATCGCGGTGGAGGGCATGGAGTCCCTCGCGCCGGTCCTGGTCGACGACATGGAGCTGCTGCTGGACGTGCTGCCCAAGGGCTCCATGGCCGTGGTGTGCGACCCGGAGCGGGTGCGCACCCGGGCCGCCGACCTGGTGGCCACCAGCCAGGAGTTCCTCCAGGCGTCCTGGGCCGCCACCGCCGGCGGCGGCGAGGCACCCATCGACGTCGGCGCGGCCTCCCTGTGGTCCATCGCGGACGTGCGGGACCGGGCCCGCGAGCGCGACATGATGTGGTGGTCGGTGTCGCCGTTCGCCGCCGACGAGGAGCTCGAGGCCGACACCCTCAAGCTCGGCATGCACGCCCCGGAGACCTACCGCGGCGACACCGCCCGGGCGCTCGCCGACACCAAGGGCTGGCTCGCCGACGGCTGGCGCACGGTGTTCGTCACCGAGGGCCACGGCCCGGCCGCCCGCACGGTCGAGGTCCTGGGCGGCGAGGGCATCGCGGCGCGCCTCGACACCGACCTCGGCGAGATCTCCCCGTCCGTGGTGCACGTCGCCTGCGGCTCGATCGAGCACGGCTTCGTCGACCCGGCGCTCAAGCTCGCCGTGCTCACCGAGACCGACCTGTCCGGCCAGAAGGCCGCGGGCCGCGACGGCACCCGGATGCCGGCCCGCCGCCGCAAGACCATCGACCCGCTCACCCTGGAAGCGGGCGACTACATCGTCCACGAACAGCACGGCGTGGGCCGCTACATCGAGATGGTGCAGCGCACCGTGCAGGGGGCCACCCGCGAGTACCTGGTGGTGGAGTACGCGCCCGCCAAGCGCGGCCAGCCCGGCGACCGGCTGTACATCCCCACCGACCAGCTGGAGCAGATCACCAAGTACGTCGGCGGCGAGGCCCCGACCCTGCACCGGCTGGGCGGCGCCGACTGGACGAAGACCAAGGCGCGCGCGAAGAAGGCCGTCAAGGAGATCGCCGCCGACCTGATCAAGCTGTACAGCGCGCGCATGGCGGCCCCCGGCCACGCCTTCGCGCCCGACACGCCCTGGCAGCGCGAGCTGGAGGACGCCTTCCCGTACGCGGAGACGCCCGACCAGCTCACCACCATCGCCGAGGTCAAGGAGGACATGGAGAAGTCGGTCCCCATGGACCGCCTGATCTGCGGCGACGTCGGCTACGGCAAGACCGAGATCGCGGTGCGGGCCGCCTTCAAGGCCGTCCAGGACGGCAAGCAGGTCGCCGTCCTCGTCCCCACCACCCTGCTGGTGCAGCAGCACTTCGGCACGTTCAGCGAGCGGTACGCGCAGTTCCCGGTGAACGTCAGGGCGCTGTCCCGCTTCCAGACGGACTCCGAGGCCAAGGCGGTCCTGGAGGGCCTCAGGGACGGTTCGGTGGACGTCGTCATCGGCACCCACCGGCTGTTCTCGTCCGAGACCAAGTTCAAGGACCTGGGCCTGGTCATCGTCGACGAGGAGCAGCGCTTCGGCGTCGAGCACAAGGAGCAGCTGAAGAAGCTCCGCGCCAACGTGGACGTGCTGACCATGTCCGCCACCCCCATCCCGCGCACGCTGGAGATGGCGGTCACCGGCATCCGCGAGATGTCGACGATCACCACCCCGCCGGAGGAGCGCCACCCGGTGCTGACCTTCGTCGGGCCGTACGACGAGAAGCAGATCGGCGCGGCCATCCGCCGCGAACTGCTGCGCGAGGGCCAGGTCTTCTACATCCACAACCGGGTCGAGTCCATCGACCGCGCGGCGGCCCGGCTGCGCGACATCGTCCCCGAGGCGCGCATCGCCACCGCCCACGGCCAGATGTCGGAGGCGGCGCTGGAACAGGTCGTCGTCGACTTCTGGGAGAAGAAGTTCGACGTGCTGGTCTCCACCACGATCGTCGAGTCCGGCATCGACATCTCCAACGCCAACACGCTGATCGTGGAGCGCGGCGACACCTTCGGCCTGTCCCAGCTGCACCAGCTGCGCGGCCGGGTCGGCCGGGGCCGCGAGCGCGGCTACGCCTACTTCCTGTACCCGCCGGAGAAGCCGCTGACCGAGACCGCGCACGAGCGGCTCGCGACCATCGCCCAGCACACCGAGATGGGCGCGGGCATGTACGTCGCCATGAAGGACCTGGAGATCCGCGGAGCCGGAAACCTCCTCGGCGGCGAGCAGTCCGGCCACATCGCCGGCGTCGGTTTCGACCTGTACGTGCGGATGGTCGGCGAGGCCGTCGCCGACTACCGGCGTCAGCTGGAGACCGGCGAGGTCCAGGAGGAGGAGCCGCTCGAGGTCAAGATCGAGCTGCCGGTCGACGCGCACGTCCCGCACGAGTACGCGCCCGGCGAGCGGCTGCGGCTCCAGGCGTACCGCGCCATCGCCTCGGCCAACTCGGAGGAGGACATCAAGGCCGTACGCGAGGAACTCGTCGACCGCTACGGCAAGTTGTCCGAGCCGGTGGAGAACCTGCTGCTGGTGGCGGGCCTGCGGATGCTGGCACGCGCGTGCGGGGTCGGCGAGATCGTGCTGCAGGGCACCACCATCCGCTTCGCGCCGGTGGGCCTGCGCGAGTCGCAGGAACTGCGGGTCAAGCGGCTCTACCCGGGCACCGTCATCAAGCCGGCCGCGCACCAGGTGCTGGTGCCGCGCCCGAAGACCGCGAAGGTCGGCGGGAAGCCGGTCGTCGGGCGCGAACTGCTGGCGTGGGTCGGGGAGTTCCTCACGTCGGTCCTGGGCTCGTAGGCCCGGCCGTCAGGCCACCGGCCGGACGCGTCCGCCGGTGGCCTCGCGCAGGGCGGCCGCCAGCCGGTCGCGGACCGCGACCTGGGCCGCGATCCGCTCGTCCATCACCGCCAGGCGCCGCAGCGCCACCTGAAGGGTCCGGCCGGTCGGCGGGGCGGCGGTGACGTCCCCGTCCAGGCACGGCAGGAACACCCGTACGTCGTCCAGGGTGAGCCCCGCGTCCACGAGACGGCGGATGTTGCGGACGCGGACGACGGCCTGGGGGTCGTACAGGCGGTAGCCGTTCGCCGCGCGCTCGGAGGTGATCAGTCCCGCCTGCTCGTAGTGGCGCAGGGCGCGCGGTGACGTGCCGGTGGCTTCGGCCAGCTCGCCGATCCGGAGGGGCCGTTGTGCCCTGCGGGGCTGCTCCGTGCGGGCCGGTGCCGTGCGGGACTGTTCCATGCGGGCCAGTCTCATGCGACGACCGCGCCGCCGTCCACCGGGAGCACCACTCCGGTGATGAACGCCGCCTGCGGACAGGCCAGTTGGGTGATGGCCCAGGCGACCTCCTGCGGCTGGCCCACCCGGCCCAGCGGAGTGTGCTCCAGCTGCCAGGCGCGGATCGCCGCGCGCTGTTCGGGGGTGTAGCCGGCGTGGTCGCCGATGGGCGTGTCGATCGCGCCGGGCGCCACCGCGGCGACCCGGATGCCGAGCGGGGCCAGCTCCACCGCCCACCCGCGCGTCAGCACTTCCAGCGCCGCCTTTCCCGCCGCGTACAGGGAGTTGCCGGGCCAGCCGCGCTGCCCGACGGACGTCGACACGTTCACGATCACACCGCGACTGTCCTCCAGGGCCGGGAGCGCGGCCTGGGTGAGCAGGACGGGGGCGATGAGGTTCGTCGCGAGCTGGGTCTCGGCGGCGGGGCGGGTGTAGGTGCGCAGGGACTGCGGGGTGACGACGGCGGCGTTGTTGACGAGGACGTCGAGGCGGCCGTACCGGTCGAGGGCCGTACGGACGACGGTGGCGGGGCCGTCCTCCGCCGTGATGTCGGCTGTGAGGGGGGTGATGCGGGACGGGTCGTACGCGGCGGTCTCCGCGAGCGGCTCCGGGCGGCGGCCGACGGCCACCACGTGTGCGCCCTCGGCGGCGAACGCGTGGGCGGTGGCACGGCCGATGCCGGTTCCGGCGCCGGTGACGACGACGGTGCGGGGGCTGTTGGCGGTCTGCATGCGGGACACGGTCTGCATGGGGGAATCGTCGAACCCTGACACCGGCGTCAAGGTCAAGCGCCTGGCGGCTGATCCGGGTGCGGCAGCGTGGGGCAGCCGTGGCGCGGGGACGAGACGTCGGCCCCGGCCCGGCGCGTTCCGGCGCCGACGCCGGGTACAGGCACAGTCTGAACAACCGTGCGTGCCCGCTACCGTGGGCACGGCTCCGCCCGTGCGGGGCGGCAGCAGGCGAGCAAGGGGAGGGTCACACCGTGACGCGTCTGGAGGACGAGGCGGCCCTGGCCGTCGCGAGGGGGTCCGCCGAGGCCGGGTGCACCGGCCGACTGCCGGACTCCACAGGCCCGCGGGAGGGGTTCGCTGTGCCGGGCGGGAAGCGCGCCAGGCACGGCCGGGCTGCACGATCCGTCCGCACCGCCGTGGCCGCACTCGCCGTCCTGACGCTCGCCGCCGGGTGCGAGGGTCTCGAAGACAGCGGTACTCCCGCCGGATCCGGCCCGGCCGCGCCGGACGGACACGCCGTCAGCCCCCTGAAGAACCCGGACGGCACGAAGCCCGGCCTGGCACCGGTGACGACCGGGGCCGACCAGGCCACGGCCCGCGAGATCATCGACCGGGTGGCCACGAAGGGACGCGGGCCGAAGACGGGTTACGACCGGGACGAGTTCGGCTACGCGTGGATGGACACGGCCGACGGAGTGCCGCTGGCGAGGAACGGTTGTGACACCCGCAACGACCTCCTGCAGCGCGACGGACAGGAGGTGCGCTTCCGGGCCGGTTCGAACTGTGTGGTCATCGCGATGACCCTGCGGGACCCGTACACCGGCACCACCATCGAGTGGCGCAAGCAGAAGGCCACCGAGGTCCAGATCGACCATGTCGTTCCGCTCTCCTACAGCTGGCAGATGGGCGCCTCGCGCTGGCCGGAGAAGAAGCGCGAACAACTGGCGAACGACACCCTGAACCTCATCCCGGTCGAGGGCCGGGCCAACTCGGCCAAAGGGGACTCCGGGCCCGCCGCCTGGCTCCCGCCGAACAAGCTGATCCGCTGCGCGTACGCGGTCCGCTTCGCCCAGGTCGCCCTCAAGTACGAGCTGCCGGTGACGGCCCCCGACAAGCAGATGATGCTGCAGCAGTGCGGTGGGTGAGGTTCTTCAGCGTTCCCGCAACGACTTCACGAGTTTGATATAGGCACTGTTGAACCGAGCGCCTTTGTCCATATAGGCAGCCCCGACCATGGTGCCGTCCCGGAGGTACGCGACGAGCACGCCCTGGTCCGGCTGATCCAGATCTCCGCAGACGATCTCCATCGCATCCGACTTCCTCGGGTTGCCGGAGATCTGGATGCGCAGCCCGAGTACTTCCGTGGACATGCTGGGGAAGTATCCGATCCGGGAGGTCACCGAACCGTGGCCCAAGGACGACGCCAGAGACCTGCCCGCAAGGGCGCCGGTGTCGATGGCGTTCTTCCAGAATTCCATGCGCGTGAAGTCGCCGGCCGCCCACGGGTCAGGGTAACGAGCAATGTCCCCGGCCGCGCACACGTTCGCCCACGGTGACACACGCATGTACTCGTCGACACGCACCCCGTCGGACAGATCCAGGCCGTTTCCCTCCAGCCATTCCACATTGGGAACACTTCCGATCGCCTCGATGAGAAGAGGCCGGTCGGACCGGTCGGACAAGGGCTCCGGATGCGACGGTTTCGCATCACACAGCAGTTCCCGTGCGGAATCGCCCGTCAGCAGCGTGATGCCGTGCTGAACGAGCCAGCGGCCCAGCGCGAGCGAAACAGGCTCACCGAGGATGCTCTCGAAGGGCCCGCGTCGCAGCGGTTCCAGCATGAGGACTTCGCAGCCGTACTCTCTGGCCAGCGAAGCAACCTCACAAGCGACGAATCCGGCGCCTACTATCGTGACCTTCTCGCTCGCTTGGAGCCGATGGTGGATGTAGCGCGCATCGCCCAGACCACGCAGGGTCCGATGCGTGTGAAGCCCGCACGCCCCGTCGCCCCCGACCGAGGTACGCGGGCGTACCCCCGCAGCGATCACCAGGCCGTCGTACTGGAAGTCTTCACCAGTGCTCAGGTGCAGCACCCTGTCACGCAGGTCCGCACTCTCGACTCTGGTGCCCAGGCGCCAGGTCAGGGCGTCGTTCTCGGCTCCGCCGACCTTCACATCGTCGGCGATCGTCATGTCGAGGGCATCCGAGAGGGGATACCGCTTCTTCGTCAGACCTGGCCGGTTGTAGGTGCGGTGGGTCTCGTCTCCGAAGACCACGATTCTGGCGTCGGCGTTGCAGGTGAGTATCGCTTTGGCCGCCCGCAGTCCGGCTATACCGGAGCCGACTATGCCGATCAGCGGCCGCCCCTCAGCCACCGGCGGCATCACGGCTTCAGGTAGATCGCTTGCAGGGGGCAGGAGTCGACAGCGTCCTCGATATCGCTGATGTTCTCTTCATCGAACGCTTCCTGGTACTGAAGCTCCCCATTGGCGTCGAGCTCGAAGTTGGTCGGGGCCGAGATCGCGCACTGTCCATGGTTCTGGCACTTGACCCTGTCGACAAAAATCTTCATGGTCCCTGGTCTTCCATCGCTCGTCCCTTTCACCGGCCCATGCTCCGGCGATCACGACCCTACGAGCCGCCACGCGGCGGAGGAAGGCGTGACGGGTGGCCTGAAGCGGTCCTGGCCTGTTCAGGCCCGTGGTGGGCGGCTCGGGGGCCGGGCCGGCGAAGCCGGCGTCCGCGCCGGGTTTCTTCAACTGACGCCCGGGCACCCGAAGTTGACCTTGGGGGGTGAGGGTGCGCGGTCCCCCCGAGTCGCATGGAACGATATGCGGTGGTTCGCGTATGCTTGCGCTACTGGGAGTCAACCGGCTAAGGTGGTTCCATGGCGGTGGTGTCTTTTCCCGAGTTCCGTCTGGGCAAGGTGCTTGCGACCAGCTTCACGGGGACCCTGTCGGAACGTTACGGCGAGGCGCTGGAGCGTATTCCCGTGCCGTCCCGGCTCGCGGACTGGCTGGCCATCCACGGACTCGACGTCGACTCCTGCAGCCAGTCCCAGCTCGACCGCGCCCGGGAGCTGCGGGAGTCCATTCACGCGGCTGCCACCGCCGTCGCGAAACAGGACCCGCTTCCCTCTTCGGCAGTCCGAGTCATCAATGACTGCAGTACTCACGGTCTGGCCTCGGCGGTCCTGACACCCGAGGGAAAGCGGGAGTGGCGGCTGGGTTCTGCTGCCGTGGAGGACGCGCTCAGCGTGATCGCCGCCGACGCGATCAGCCTCCTTTCGGGAGAACGAGAAGGAAAGATCTCGTTGTGTGCATCTCCGACGTGCCGAGCCGCTTTCGTCGACACCAGCCGCGGCCACACCCGCAAATGGTGCGACATGAACACGTGTGGGAATCGTGAGAAAAAGGCACGCTTCCTCGCCAACAAGCGCAAGAAGTCGAGCCGTGTCGACTGACCGTGCTGTCCGATCGCTGGTCATCGTGATTTCGTAGTATCGAGGCTTTTGTGCTCCATGGTCTCGCTGCCGCACGCTGCTCAAAGGGGGAATCACATGTTCGATGTTCTGGGAATGGACGCCACGGCCGAGGTGGTCTACCGCGAGATGCTGGCGCACCCGCAGGACGGTGTGGCCGATCTGATGCGCCGCCTCCAGCTGACTGAGCAGGCGGTTCTGACAGCGCTCGACACCCTCAGCGAACTGGCCCTGATACGGAGTTCCTCCGAAGATCCCCGCAATTTCCACGCGGTTGACCCGCACCTGGCGGCAGACATTCTGCTGGCCCGGCAGCGAGCCGAACTCGCCGAGCAGCAAAAACGCGTACAAGAGGCTCAGGCTGCCGCTGTGCGTCTCAAATCGGAGTTCAGCCGGGACAGGGAAGAGTTACTTCGCCTGAACGGGGTCGACTGCGTCCGCGACTACCTGGCGACTCTGTACGACAGCGTCGAGGACGAACTGCTGACCTTCGCTCCGGGCGGGGCCCAGACGGCGGCCAACGTGCGCAGCTCGCGGCCGCTCGCGGAGAACCTGCTCGAGCGCGGCGTGCGGATGCGCACCGTCTACCTGGACAGCGCCCGCAACGACCCCGCCACGGTGGCGCACGCGGAGTGGCTGGCCGCGCTGGGCGCGCGGATACGGACCGTCCCCGCCTTACCCAACCGCATGATCATCTGCGACCGGAGGATCGCCGTCGTCGCCGCTGACTGCGACGACACGGCTGCCGGGGCAGTGGTTCTGCAGACGCCAGGGGTCGTCTCCTCGCTGTACGCCCTGTTCGATTGTGTCTGGCAGTCCGCCCGGCCGATGGGCGCGACCGCGTCACCCGCGGACACACAGCGGCTCAGTCCGCAGCAGACGGAAGTCCTGCGGCTGTTGTCCCAAGGGCACACCGACGAATCCGTCGCGGCGCGGTTGGGTGTGTCGGCTCGCACGGCACGCCGCATCGCCACGAAACTCATGGACCACCTCGGCGCGCGCAGCCGCTTCCAGGCGGGTGTTCACGCGGTCGCGAGGGGGCTCATCCGGCCATGACGACGGTCCGTGTGGTCACTGGTCGACAAGTAGTGGAAGGGCTGACGATCCGAAGAGGACAGTTGCCTCATGTATCTCGTCCATCTCGCTGTCTCCCCTCCAGGCGATGTACCCCTGCCTGCTGAGATCAGGCAGATGCTGGAAGCCACCGCACCGGACGTCCTGGAACACGTCAGCGTGCATCGCCAGTCACGGCCTCACCCTGTCATCGGTCTCTTCCTGCGCGTCGCGTCGTTGAACGAGGCCGAGTCGACCGCGGAGCAGATCTGGGTGCGCGCGGCCGCCGCATGCCCTCAGCTGGCTGAGTGGGGCCTGCGACGCGCTGAAGCGCCGCTCATGCGCTACGAGACGGACTGAGCTCTCTCACCCTGATCTGATCATCCGTACCAGGGTGTCCCTGCCGGCGAGCAGGATGACGACGCGCCGCCCTCAGCGATCTTCTGCGATCTTCTCGGCGGCGCGTCCAGACGTGCTGCCCGGGCGGCCGAGGTGCCAGGCCGAGTGCGGCCATGCCTTTCGTGTGGATGTCCTTGCGCGCGAAACCGGCCCCTTTTTCATAAGTTTGATTCAGTGTGCACGGGGAATATCGCGAACCCCGCCGACCGGTGGGGCGGATACCCAGTCCGGCCGGGGGCCTGAATAGGTCAGGACCCATTCTGTCCACCCGTCACTTCTTCCTTTGCCGTGCGAGAGCTCGCAGAATCGTGATTGCTGGAGAACGAACCAGTGAGAGAGGCGAGCGATGAAAGAGCGGACATCCACCTCAGGCAGCTCACTCGCGAAGGAGCGGACCGTAAGCCGCCGGCTCGATGACGGCGGATGGCAGTGATTGTATGGCTACCTCCGACCACATTCAGGGCAATACGATGGCGGCGCTCGCCGACGAGTTCGGCACCCCGCTGTTCGTCTACGACGCGGACATCCTGGAAGACACGTATCGCAAGCTGCGCGGTGTGCTCCCCGCCAGTGTCGATGTGTTCTACTCCCTCAAAGCCAACCCGAACGTCAGTGTCTGCGCCCTGCTGAACTCGTTCGGTGCCGGCGCCGAGGTTTCCTCGTATGCCGAACTGGTCACCACGCTGCGAGCCGGGGTCGCGCCCCAGGACATCCTCTTCCTCGGCCCCGGCAAGGACGAACGAGAGCTCACCGCCTGCATCGACGCCGGAATCCACGCGATCGTCTGCGAATCGCTGGACGAACTCGACCTGCTGGACTCGCTGCTGGAAACCGCCGGCCGTGACGAGTTCCCGGTGCTCTTGCGCATAAACCCTGCCTTCGGCAGCAAGGGGTCAGGACTGGCCATGGGGGGCAAGCCCCGGCAGTTCGGTATCGACGAGGCCGAACTGCGTGACTCCAAGCACCGGCTCGCAGCCCTGCGCCACATCCGGGTGAAGGGGGTGCACGCCTACATGGGGACACGGTTCCTGAACCATGAAGACGTCGTCCACAACACCCGGCAGATCCTCGCCACCGCGGAGGATCTGGCCGGACGGCTCGGCTTCCCCCTGGAGACCGTGGACTTCGGCGGCGGACTCGGCGTCGCCTACTTCGACAACGAGGAGGACCTGGATCTCGCCGCGCTGGGAACCGGACTGGCGGACGTCGTCTCCTCCTTCTCCGCACGCAACCCGCGCTGCCGGATGATCATGGAGCTGGGCCGGTTCCTGACGGCCATGGCCGGCATCTACCTCATCCGGGCCCGCTATGTGAAGAACTCCATGGGGGAGAGCTTCGTGGTCGCCGACGGCGGCACCAACCACCACATGGCCGCCGTCGGTGTCGGAAGCTTCGTCAAGCGCAACTTCCCGATCCGCCACGTGGGGAGCCGGGAGGCTGGAGACCTGCGGCCCTACAGCGTGACCGGGCCGCTGTGCACACCCAACGACGTCATCGCCAGGAAGGTGCGGCTGCCGGAGGTGCGGCCGGGGGATCTGCTGGCCGTGGAGCGCTCCGGGGCCTACGGGCCCACCGCCTCACCCGGACTGTTCCTCAGTCACGGCTTCCCGGCCGAGGT
This sequence comes from Streptomyces sp. NPDC052682, assembly GCF_040678435.1. Lineage (NCBI taxonomy): Bacteria > Bacillati > Actinomycetota > Actinomycetes > Kitasatosporales > Streptomycetaceae > Streptomyces > Streptomyces sp. NPDC052682. Next base: position 207,408 of record NZ_JBFATS010000010.1, read on the forward strand.
GATGGTGCACCGCGGGCGGGCCCATCTGATCCGGGAACGCGACACCACAGAGGATCTGCTGGCCAAGCAGCACCTCGTCGACTTCCGCGCAGCGTCCGGATGACCGCCGTGGCAAGCCCGGCCGCCCGGGTCGGGGTGGATGTCCTCGACTGCTCGGAACTCGGCCGCCTGGTCGAGCGGCCCTGGTTCCTGCGCTTCAGTTTCGCCCCGGAGGAACTGGTCCACGCCGAGACCCTCACGGGTCATCGGCGCCTGGAGTTCCTCGCGGGCCGCTTCGCCGCCAAGGAGGCCGTCCTCAAGGTCTTGGGCAGGGGCTTCCTCCAGGGCGTGGCACCGCGGGAGATATGCGTGGAGCCCACACCGCAGGGCGCCCCCGTCGTCCGCTTCCGCGGGAGAGCCGCCCGATTGGCGCCGCCCGCCGTCTCCGTGTCCATCAGCCACAAACAGAGCGTCGTAGCCGCAGTCGCCATCGGCATCCCCGGCGCCGGCGGTGCGGCAGCCGAAAACGGACGCACAGCAGCCACAGAACCGAAGGAGCCTGACGCCGTGTCGCCGCCCAGCACCCACACGACAGCCCCCGCCGAGCACAGTGCCGGCGGTGCACAGACCCCGGAGATCACCGCCTTCCTCCGCGTACGAGTCGGCCAGGAGGAGGCCCACTACGGGGGTGATCTGGTGGACGGCGCCCGCATCCTGCGACTCTTCGGCGATCTGGTCACCGAGATCACCATCCGCACGGACGGCGACGAGGGGCTGCTGGCCCAGTACAGCGATGTCCGCTTCGCCGCACCCGTGAAGCCGGGCGACTACATCGAGGCACGCGCACGACTGGTACGCCGCACCAGGCTGCGCCGGGTGGTCGAACTCGAGGCGCACAAAGTCCTCAGCGCCCGGCCAGGAGCAGCACAGAGCGCCGCCGCAGTACTCGACGCCCCCCAGCTCGTCTGCTCCGCCACCGCCACCACGGTCGTCCCCTACCGCAGGACGGACACGGCGACCGACCTGAACCCCGTTGCCGAGGAGACCTGATGGCCCGTACACCGCAGCTGCTGCACGAACTGCTGGATGCGGCCGCCGACCGCAGCCCCCGATCCGCCGCGCTGAGTTCGCACAGCCGCAGCCTGACCTACGCGGAACTCAACGCCGCGAGTACCAGGATGGCCGCGCTTTTGCAACGCGAAGGACTGCGGCGCGGCGACCGGATCGTTGTCACCGCAGCCGACGGGATCGGCATCGCCGTGCTGCTCTACGCGGCCTCCCGCCTGGGCGCCGTCTTCAGCGTGCTGCACGAACAGGTACGCGGCGGGCCCTTGGAACACGTGCTGCGGGACTGCGAGCCCACGCTGCTGGTCTCCGACGATCCCGATGCGGGACGCACCGCCGCCGAGCACGACGTGCGCTACCTCGGGCTCGACGAGCTGCTCCGCACCGCGCTCGACGCGGGCACCGACGTCTCGCTCAGCCCCAGTGGCGAAAGCGCCTTGACCGTGGACCCGGTCAGCCTGATCTACACCTCGGGCACCACCTCGCTGCCCAAGGCCGTGGTCAGCACCCACCAGCAGGTGCTCTTCGCCGTCTTTGCGATCCAGGAGTGCCTGCAGTACCGCAGCGACGACGTCGTGTACTGCCCGCTGCCGCTCTCCTTCGACTACGGCCTCTACCAGGTCTACCTCGCGGCACTGAGCGGCGCCCGACTGCACCTGGGCACCGTCGCCGAGGTCGGTCCCCCGCTGCTGCGCAGCCTGGAGGACGCCGGGGCGACCGTGCTGCCCGCCGTGCCCTCCATCGCCGACCGGCTCGCCTGGCTGCTCCGCCGCAGCAGCGCGGGCCCGAGCCGGCTGCGGCTGCTGACCAACACCGGAGCGGCCCTGTCCGAAGCCACCATGTCCGCGCTGCGCGCCGCACTGCCCCAGCTGAGGATCCAGGTCATGTACGGCCTCACGGAGTGCAAGCGCACGGCGATCATGCCGCCGGACGGGGACCTCGACCACCCGGGATCCTGCGGACTGCCGCTGCCGGGCACCGAGGTCTTCGTCATCGACGACGACGGGAACCGGCTGCCGCCCGGACAGATCGGCCAGTTCGTCGTGCGCGGCCCGAACGTCATGGCGGGCTACTGGAAACGCCCCGAGCTGACCGCCGAGCGTTTCCCCCGCGTTCAGGGACTCTTCCCCGAGCTGCGCACCGGCGACTACGGCTGGCTGGACAAGGAGGGCTACCTCTACTTCTCCGGCCGCCGGGACGACCTGTACAAGGAGCGGGGATTCCGGCTCAGCGCCACCGAGGTGGAAGCCGCCGCGACCCGCGTCGACGGGGTGACCTCGGCCGCCGTACTGCCGCCCGAGGGCAAGCGGGGCGCGCTCCTGGCGGTGGTCGCCGACATCACCGCGGACGAGGTGCGCGAGGCCATGCGCGACCACATCGAGCCCTTCAAGATCCCGCGGCGCTGCGTCCGCCTCGACGCCCTGCCCACCAACGGCAACGGCAAGGTCGACCGCAAGAAGCTGGCCGCTCTGATCGAACAGACCTCGGCCGCCCCGGTCACCGACGAGGCCCCGCAGGCCGGCCTCGCCCACTGATCGCTTTCCCACCCGACCGCAGCAACTCCTCACACGCACAAGGACATGACCATGGATCGCCAGAACGTTGTCACGGCCCTCGAGAACGCTCTCACCGACGTCCTCGAGCGCCCCGTCACCGGCCTGACCGGCGACGTGAAGCTCTTCGACGACCTGCACCTGGACTCGACCACCATGCTCGAGATGCTGATGGCCCTGGAGGACTCCATCGGCCTGGTCGTCGACCCGGAGGAACTGGACGCGGACGACTTCGTCTCGGTGGACACCTTCACCGACTTCGTCCTGCGCACGCAGCGTGAGCAGGTCTCGGCATGACGCTCATCCAGCCCGACCTGAGCGTCTTCACGACCCTGGAGTCAGAGGTACGCAGCTACTGCCGTGGCTGGCCCACCGTGTTCGACCGGGCGCAGGGCAGCCGGATGTACGACGAGGACGGGCACGCGTACCTGGACTTCTTCGCCGGCGCCGGATCCCTCAACTACGGCCACAACAACCCGGTGCTCAAACGCGCCCTGCTGGACTACCTGGAGCGCGACGGCGTCACCAACGGCCTGGACATGTCGACCACGGCCAAGCGCGCGTTCCTCGAGTTCTTCCAGAACTTGATCCTGCGCCCGCGGGACCTGCCGTACAAGGTCATGTTCCCGGGCCCGACCGGCACCAACGCCGTGGAGGCCGCGCTGAAGCTGGCGCGCAAGGTCAAGGGGCGCGAGACGGTCGTCTCCTTCACCAACGCCTTCCACGGCATGTCACTGGGCTCCCTGGCGGTGACCGGCAACGCCTTCAAACGGGCGGGCGCCGGCGTACCGCTCGTGCACACCACTCCCATGCCCTTCGACCACTACATGGGCGGCAGGACACCCGACTTCCTGTGGTTCGAGCAGTTGCTGCGGGACCACGGGTCGGGGCTGGACAGGCCGGCCGCGGTGATCGTGGAGACGATCCAGGGCGAGGGGGGCATCAACGTGGCCCGCCCGCAGTGGTTGCGTCGCCTCGCCGAGCTCTGTCACCAGCACGACATGCTGCTGATCGTCGACGACATCCAGATGGGCTGCGGCCGCACCGGGGCGTTCTTCTCCTTCGAGGAGGCCGGCATCACCCCGGACATCGTCACCGTCTCCAAGTCCATCAGCGGCTACGGACTGCCCATGTCGCTGTGCCTGTTCAAGCCCGAGCTGGACGTGTGGGAGCCGGGCGAGCACAACGGCACGTTCCGCGGCAACAACCCCGCCTTCGTCACCGCGACCGCCGCCCTGAACACCTACTGGGCCGACGACAAGCTGAAGCAGCAGACCCTGGCACACGCCCAGACCATCGAAGCCGCGCTGCGCGACACGGCCGCGCACCACAGCGGCTCCTCCTACCGCGGCCGCGGGATGGTGTGGGGCCTGGAACTCTCCGACCCCGGGCACGCCGGCCGCGCCGCACGCCGGGCCTTCGAGCTGGGTCTGCTCATGGAGACCTCCGGAGCGCACGGCCAGGTCGTCAAGCTGCTGCCCCCGCTGACCATCACCAGCGACGAACTCGACCAAGGGCTGCGCATCGTGCAGCGCGCCGTCCACGAAACGGCATGACCGCGCCCGGTTCCCCCGAGGGAGAAAGGATCCGCCCCGCCATGATGGCCCACCCGCTGCTGACCCGGACCGAGGAGGTCTGACCATGACGATCTCCGCCACCCCAGCCGCCGGCGCGGACCGGAGCACCGTCGCGACCAAGCAGGCGGTCTTCCGGGCACCGGTGCCCGAGGACGGTCCAGCCGTGTGGAAACTGGTCGAGAACACCCCCGGCCTGGACTCCAACAGCGTCTACTACTACACGCTGTGGTTCCGGGACTTCGCTGACGGCTCGCTGATCGCGACCGTGGACGACGACATCGTCGGCTTCCTCACCGGCTACCGCCGCCCCGACGAGCCCGAGACCTACTTCGTCTGGCAGACCGCCGTCAACCCGCGCCACGGCATCCCCTTCCTCGGGGTGAAGCTCTTCCAGGCCGCGGCCGACCAGCAGGTGGCCCGGGGCGCCCGGTACGTCGAGGCCACGGTCTCCGCCGAGAACAAGGCGATCCTCATGGTGCTGAAGCAGTTCGCCAAGAAGCACTCGGCGCCCATCGAAACGCGCGTGCTGTTCCCCGGCAGCCTCTTCCCCGACAGCCACCACGACGAGGTCCTGTACCGCATCGGCCCGTTGACCGCCGGTTGATTCCGCAGTGTTCGACGATCAGGAGTCGTTTTCCATGGCGCAGCAACCCACACCTTTGCACCTCGACATCAACGACAAGTACTTTCGCATGGACTCGGAAGAGGTGCGGAAGGCGCGAGCTGCACATTGGTACGCAGAAACCGACTGGGGCATCGCCGTCCTCTCGTACGAGGACAGCAGTTTCCTGCTGAAGAACCCCCGTCTGACGCAAGGGTCGGCCAAGTGGCCGGCTCAGCACGGAGTGGTCGAGGGGCACTTCGACAGCTGGTGGAAGAAGACGCTGCTGGTGCTGGAGGGGGACGAGCACAACAGGATCCGGCGCCTGGTCAACCCCGCGTTCTCGCAGCGCCGGATCGAGCCGCTGCATCCCCGGTTCCGAGCCCTGGCGGACAGCCTGATAGACGAATGGATCGATGACGGGGAGACGGAGTTCGCCAGTCGCTTCGCGGCGCCGTATGCGACCAGAATCCTGTGCATGATGCTGGGCATCGACGAGCGCGACTGGAAGAAGATCGCTCGGCTGGCGTCCACCATCGGGCTCGGTCTGGGCATCTCCATCCAGGAGAACATCGCTGAGATCGACGAAGCCGTCGTCGAACTCACTCGATATGCGGAGTCCTTGGTGGCGAGCAGGAGGCAGTCACCTCGCAAGGACATCCTCAGCACCCTGGTGGAGACGAGGGACGAGGATGACGGCAGGCTCTCGGACGAGGAACTGATCAACCTCATCATCCTGCTCATCTTCGCGGGGATCGACACGACTCGGAACCAACTGGCGCTGGCTGTCGAATCGTTCTCGAGGCAGCCGGATCAGTGGGAGAAGCTGGCCGCGGACCCGGACCGCTACGCCGCCAAGGCGGTCGAAGAAGTGCTCCGCATCAATCCGATCGGCCGATGGATCACACGCGAAGCGGCAGAGACGTTCCAGCACAAGGAGCGCACGATCGAGAAAGGTACGACAGTCCACCTGTTCACCCTTTCGTCGGCCACTGATCCCGCCGCATTCGACAACCCGGACCGTATCGACCTCGATGCTGAGCGCTCGCCTCATTTCGCCTTCGGCGGCGGCCTGCACCATTGCCTGGGGCACTTCGTCGCCAGGGCGGACATCAATGTGGCCCTCACGGCGCTGGCCACGCGGATGACCGATCTGCATGTGGGGGAAGGCGCCGAGTGGCTGCCTGATTCCGGGAACACGGGCGCGGTGAAACTGCCGATCACGTTCACCCCGCGTTCCTGACTTCTGCGAACGGCGAAGCTCCTGGTGGATGGGTCACGTGCAAGAACACCCATGCCCATCAGGGGCTTTGCGTGTATGGTAGAACCGTCTTAGGTGGTTCTACCTTGACTGGGAGATCTCATGACACCCTCCAAGGTCAGCATCGGGTGCCCGTCCGTCGCCGGCGGTAACCCAGCGTGCAGCGATCGCTACCAGCTCCGCGGAGTTCCCGCACGTCACGCCAGGGGTGGAGGTCGCTGACGATGGTGGATCTGACGGTGCTGCCGGGCTACGTGGCAGTGATCCTGCTCTTCCTCGGTCCGCCCGGGCCCGACATGGCCTACATGCTCGCGGTGGGCCTCGAAGGCGGTCGCCGGGCCGCGGTGAAAGCGATCCTCGGCATCGGAACCGGCATGAGTGTCTACGCCGCCGCCGTCGTCGCCGGCTTAGGGAAAATCGCCCGATCGCACCCTTCGGTACTGGATGCTGTCAGGATTCTGGGTGCGGCGTATCTCCTGTGGCTGGCCTTTGTGACGCTGCGTCATGCGCGTCGGGCGATCACTGGGCACAGTGATGTCAGGGCCGGCCGCTGGTATCTGCGAGGCATCCTCGTCAGCATCACGAACCCGAAGATCATTCTCTTCTTCCTCGCGGTGCTCCCGCAGTTCATCGGAAGTGCGGACAACCCGGGACTGCAGATGGCGATGCTCGGTGCGATCGACATCCTGATGGAGGTGATTCTCTACGGGTGCATCGGCATTCTGGCGGGATATTTTCACGCACGCCTTGTCGACTCGACCAAAGCAACAGCTGTGCTGAACTACATGGCGTGCACCGTTTATGTGGTGCTGGCCGGGACGATCTGCGGCGAGATCCTGCTGGCTTGATCGGGGCCGGCGCCACGATCGGCTCGGTGGCGCCGGCGTTCTGACGATGACCGCCGTCCCGGCGCAGTGGCGTCGCCGGGTGCGGGCCGTGCGCGGGTCAGCCGCCCAGTTGGTCCATGTCCAGGATCTTGCCGCTGGGCTTCTGCGCCGGGACCGGCTTGTTGTAGTCGCTCAGGGTGAGGTGGCCCCGGTCGCCCGGGGTGTGGCTCTCGAAGCGCAGCAGGTACGGCTCGCCCTCGGTGGCGACGTACAGGGTGTGGCGCTCCTTGCCCGCCTTCTCGTGCAGCAGGAGGGCCGGTGCCCCGTCCACGGTGGTCGTCTTGCCCCGGGTGGCGCCGGAGGTGCCGTCCTCCGCGTCGCCGAGGACCACGTCGAGGTCGCAGAAGCTCGCGATGTCCTTGGCGTCGGAGCCCTTGGCGGACATCTTGGTCCACTTCCCGGCCAGCAGGGCCACGGCCGCGTCGGTGTCGGCCTTGGACTCACCCTTGCTCTGGGCGCGCAGGAAGGCCTCGTCGTACTTCATGTAGAGCGTGTCGCCGGTCTTGATCAGCTCGGCCTCGCCCTGGCCCTTGAGGCCCATGGTTCCGGCGCACTCGCCCTTCTTGTCCAGGGCGAAGTCGACCCGGATGGTGCCGCCGCTCTCCTCGTCGGGGACCTCCCCCTTCATCCGCAGGGACGTGGCGCCGGTGGTGGCCTTCATGGCCCGGTCGGCGATCTCGTCCGCGGTCAGCCCGTCGAACGGGTCCTTCGTCTTGGTCCCCTTCGAGGAGTGGGAGGTGCTCGGCTTGCTTCCCGCCTTGTTCTCGCCCGGCTGGCAGCCGGTGAGTCCCGCGGTGGCCGCGGCGGCGAGACAGATACCCAGCGCGACCCTGATCTTCCTGCCCATGGCTGTGTCTCCCCCCGGGTGGCGGCGTGCCAACCCAAGCGTGTGAGGCGGCCACCACTCCGATCGGTGGCCGCGTGTTCGTGCACCCATCAGAGCAGAAAGCTGTGAACTGAGTCAACACGGTTAACAGCATGCGGCCAATACACGCCGTGAACGCCCGGGTCTTGCGGGCGTGGGTATGCTCGGCACCACAACGGGACGAGGGGAGCGGGGCGGGTGCAGGACAACGCGACAGAAGTGACCGCCGCCGGGATCGCGCGGCTGGCCGGGGTGGGACGCGCCGCCGTCAGCAACTGGCGCCGCCGGCACGCCGACTTCCCCACACCCGTCGGCGGTACCGAGGCCAGCCCCTCCTTCGCCCTGGCCGAGGTCGAGGCCTGGCTGCGCCGGCACGGCAAACTCGCCGAAGTCCCCCTGCGCGAACGGGTCTGGCAGCACCTCGCCGGCCACCCCGAGGGACCCGTCACCGCCCTCACCCACGTCGGCTGCGTCCTGCTGCTGATCCACGACCGGCCCACCGTCTGGCTGGAGGCGAGTGCCGGCTCCGACGAACGACTGGCCGCATTGCTCCCCGGGCTCCTGGAGCAGGTGCTCACACCGCGTTTCGGGGCGGCGGCCTCCGGCAGGAAGCGCGGTGTTCACAGCGCAGCGGCCGCGTTCTCGCAGCCGACTGTGAACAGACAGGTCCTCCCCACCCCCGCCGGACCCGCTCTCGCTGTGAGCAGCCCGGCCCCCACCGCCCCTGCTGTGAACAGCCCGGCCCCCACCGCCCCGCCTGTGAACACCCCGGCCCCCACCCCGGCTGTGAACCCCCCGACCAGCCCCGCCCTCCTCCCCTCCGTCCCCCTGCTGCGCGGCGCCGCCGAACTCGCCGCCGAGCTCGGCGCCCGCCAGGCCTTCGAGTTCCTGCTGCGCCGGCACCTGGACGCCAACCCGCGCCAGTACACGCTCACCCCCGCCGACCTCGCCGGACTGATGGCCGACCTGGCCGGACCGGCCCGCAGCGTCCTCGACCCGGCCTGTGGCACCGGTGCCCTGCTGCGTGCCGCCGCCGCCCGGCCCGGCCAGGAGCTGTACGCCCAGGACAGCGCCCCCGACCTCGCCGCGCTCACCGCGCTCCGGCTCGCGCTGCACACCAAGGCCCCCGTGCACGCCGCCGCCGGTGACACGCTGCGCGCCGACGCCCACCCGGCGCTGCGCGCCGACGCCGTGCTGTGCCACCCGCCGTTCAACGAGCGCAACTGGGGCCACGACGAACTCGCCTACGACCCGCGCTGGGAGTACGGCTTCCCGGCCCGCAACGAGTCCGAGCTGGCCTGGGTGCAGCACGCCCTGGCCCGGCTGCGCGACGGCGGCACGGCCGTCCTGCTCATGCCGCCCGCCGCCGCCTCCCGCCGTTCCGGGCGGCGCATCCGCGCCGACCTGCTGCGCCGCGGCGCGCTGCGCGCCGTCCTCGCGCTGCCCGCCGGCGCGGCACCGCCGTACAACCTGCCGCTCCACCTGTGGGTGCTGCGGCGGCCCCCGCAGGCGCCCGGGCAGGTCGTCGCGCAGCCCGAGGTGCTGCTCGCCGACGCGGGGCAGTTCGCCGGCGAGGCACGCGGCGGCCCGGACTGGCGGGCGGTGCGCGACGCCGTCCTCGACGCCTGGTGCGCCTTCGACGGGGCCGGCCGCCTCGACGAACGCCCCGGCCTGGCCCGCTCCGTGCCCGTCATCGACCTCCTCGACGACGACGTGGACCTCGCCCCGGCCCGCCATCTGCCGCCCCCGGCGGCCGCCGGGGGCGCCGAGCAGCTCACCGACGTACGCGAACGCCTCGGACAGACCCTGCGGCTGACCGCCGACCTCACCCCGCCGCCCGCGCTCCCGGCCCCCGCCGCGCCCCGCTGGCCGCTCACCACCGTCGGTGAGCTCGCGCGCGGCGGCGCCCTGTTGATGCGGACCGGCGGAAACGGCGGCCACGCGCGTGTGCCGGTGCTCACCGACCACGACGTGCTGGCCGGCACCGGCCCCTCCGGGACACTGCCCGAGAGCGACGAGGAGGCGGTGCTCACGGAACCGGGCGACGTCGTGGTCCCGGTGCTCGGCGGGGGCGCGGTGGCGCGCGTCGTCGACGCGGAGACGCAGGGCGCCGCCCTGGGGCGCAACCTCGTCCTGCTGCGCCCCGATCCCGCCGCGCTCGACCCCTGGTTCCTCGCCGGTTTCCTGCGCGGCACCGCCAACAACCGCCAGGCCAGCAGCTACGCGTCCACCGCCACGCGCCTGGACGTCCGCCGGCTCCAGCTGCCCCGCCTGCCGCTGGAGGAACAACGGCGCTACGGCGCGCGGTTCCGCGCCCTCGACGAGTTCGAGCGGGCGCTGCGCCACGCGAGCCGGCTCGGGGAGCGGCTGGTGCGCGGGATGTACGACGGCCTGACGGACGGCACGGTGGCGCCCGAGTGAGCCGCAGGACACCGGAGGGCCGGGCTCCGCGGCGCCCGGCCGCACCTGCGGCGTCGTACGAAGTGATCAGCATGACAACGGTTCGGTACAACCCGGGACCGCTTGTCCGTGTCGGCCTATACGCTCGAAGCGATATGCGTGCGGCCGGCGTCCCCGACACCGGACGTGCCGGTCCGCCCGTCCGCCACCCCAGGATCCAGGAGCTGTCATGCATGGCCACGGCTACACGCAGCCGGTGAAGCAGCCGCCCGCGACGGGGTGGCTGGTCTTCCTGCGCGTGCTGTTCGTGGCGCTGGGGTTCCTGAGCATCGGTCTGCTGGCGTGGGTGATGCTGCTGCGCCTGGCGATCGTCACGCGCCGGGGGCTCGACTGGGGCCTGTTCGTGGCCGCCCTCGCGGCCGACGTCCTGGCGTTCGTCCTGATCGGCAAGGAGCCCGGGGACGACGTCCACACCGTGGGCGGCTGGACCGGCATGGGCCTGCTCTTCGGCACGCTCGTGGCCGGCATGGCGTACTACCTGGCGGCGGACATCCGCCACTTCCAGCAGCTCGGCCACGGCGGGTACGGCCCCCAGCCGGCCCCCGCCCCCGTACCGGCACCCGCACCGGCGTACGGCTTCCCGCAGCCCACCCCTCCGTCGCCGTACACCGCGACGCCGACGCCGACGCCGACGCCGACGCCCCGGCCCCAGGACCCGCGGACCGCTCAGACCCCGCCCCCGGTATCCCGCACGCCCGTGCCGGAACCCCCGCTGTCCACCGCGCCGCCGCAGCGCCCCGCGCCCGCCCGCATCGACCAGGTGCGCGCCGAACTCGACGAGCTCAGCGACTACCTGCGCCGGCACGAGGGCCACCAGGACGGCACCCCCGAGGGCGGACGGTGAGCGTCGCGACCGGACGCGTCGTCGCCGGCCGCTACGCGCTGTCCACGCTCATCGGGCAGGGCGGCATGGGGCAGGTCTGGACGGCGTACGACCAGCGGCTCGACCGGCGCGTGGCGGTGAAGCTGCTGCGGCCCGACAAGGTGGCCGGCCAGGAGGCGGACGAGCTGCGCCGCCGTTTCGTGCGCGAGTGCCGGGTGACCGCGCAGGTCGACCATCCGGGCCTGGTCACGGTGCACGACGCGGGAAGCGAGGGCGAGGAGCTGTTCCTCGTCATGCAGTACGTGGACGGCGCCGACCTGTCCGACCACCTCGCCGAGCACGACCCGTACCCCTGGCAGTGGGCGGTCGCGGTCGCCGCGCAACTGTGCGCCGTGCTGAGCGCCGTGCACGCCGTGCCGATCGTCCACCGGGACCTCAAGCCGCGCAACGTGATGGTGCGCCAGGACGGCACGGTCACCGTCCTCGACCTCGGTGTCGCCTCCGTCATGGACACCGACACCACCCGCCTGACCCACACCGGTTCCCCCATCGGCTCGCCCGCCTACATGGCCCCCGAGCAGGCGATGGGCGGTGCGGTCGGCCCGTACACGGACCTGTACGCGCTCGGTGTGCTGCTGCACGAACTGCTCAGCGGCCAGGTGCCCTTCGCGGGCTCCACGGCCCTCGGTGTGCTGCACCGGCACCTGTACGAGCCGCCGCTGCCCGTACGCCGTATCCGCCCCGAGGTCCCCGAGGCCCTGGAGACCCTGGTCCTGCGCCTGCTCGCCAAGGACCCGCAGCACCGCCCCGCCTCCGCGCAGGAGGTGTACGAGCAGCTCGAGCCCCTCCTGCCCGCGCGCGGCACCCCCAGCGGGGCGCCCCTCGACCCCACCCGCCCCTTCCTGCGCCCGCACGCCCCCTGGCCCGACCGCGCCCGCACCCCCGCGCCCCAGCCCGCGCCGCCCCAGCCCGCCCCGGTGCCGCAGGCCGCCGGGAAACCGGACATCGCCCGGGCCGTCGACGAGGTCAAGCGGCTGCTCGGCGAGGGCCGCATCACCCAGGCCGTGGACATCCTCGGCGCGATCCTGCCCGTCGCCGCCGAGCAGCACGGCGAGCACTCCCCGGTCGTGCGCACGCTGCGCAAGCAGTACGCCGCCACGCTCCTGGACGACGGGCAGTACCGGCGCGCGCTGCCCGAACTGCGCCGCCTCGCCGACGAACGCGCCGCCGAGGCCGGGCAGGCCGACCCGCAGTCCCTGCGGTTCCGCTACGAGGCCGCCCAGTGCCTGGAGCAGCTCGGCGAACCGGCGGCGGCGCTCGCCGAGTACCGCGCGCTGCTGCCGTACTACGAGAACCAGTACGTCGCGGCGGGCGACCCCGAACTGGCGTACGACGTCCGCCGTCGCATCGGCCACCTCCTGCTCGCCCTGGGCGACCGCGCCGCCGCCCACGACACCCTGGCCCGCCTGCTGCACGACGTGGAGCGCACGCACGGCCCCGGGCACCCGCAGGCCGCCGAGGTACGGCGGACGTTGCAGTGGCTGGGGCAGGTACGCGGCTAGGCCTGTCGTCTGGATCGTTCCGGCGTCGCGGGCTCTGGCACGCGGGGCCGGTGTCGCCGCGCAGACCTCCCTGGCCGCAGGGACGGGCGCGGCGGTGCGGGAAGTCGCGGTGAATCGTTGGTCGAATGGGTTGGCCAGAGCTGGGCCACTGCCTACCATCGATCACCGCAAGACTTTGTGCACCGTCGCACAATCTCCACCGGGAGGTCTCCTTGCACCGCCGCCGTCGCACCGCGCTCCTCCTCTCCGCCGCGATCGCCGCCGCGGCGCCCCTCCTGACCGCCTGCGGCAACGACGCGCACCCGGGTGCGGCGGCCGTCGTCGGCGGTCAGCGGATCAGCGTGTCCCAGCTGGAGGCGCGGGTCGACGAGGTCCGCGCGGCGCAGCGGGCGGCCGTGCGCGGCGACGCCCAGTACCAGCAGGTCATCGCCAGGACCGGCACCCTGACCCGCGACACCCTGCACACCATGGTCCTCGACCGGGTGCTGCACCAGGCCGCCCAGGACGCGGGCGTGAGCGTCACCCGCCGCGAGATCCAGCGGATGCGGTCCGGCCTCGAGCAGCAGGCCGGCGGGGCCAAGGCGCTCCAGGCGGCCTGGCTCCAGCGGTACGGCATCCCGCCGCAGCGCCTCGAGGAGAACCTCCGCCTCCAGCTCGAGGCCCAGAAGCTCGCCGAGAAGCTCGGCACCGACACCAGCCGCCCCGACTTCTGGAAGGCCCTGTCCAAGGCCTCCGCGAAACTGGACGTCGAGCTCAACCCGCGCTACGGCACCTGGGACGTCGAGAAGAGCAGCCGCGCCGACGCCAGGACACCGTGGGTGAAGGACGTCTCGGCGGCACAGGCGGAGCGCACCGCGTAGCAGGCGCCCGGCCGGTCGGCCGCCGCCGGGCATCGCGGCCTGTGGACAACTGATCGCCCTGTCGGCGCCGTGGGTTAGCTTCGAATCGTGAACGCAACCAGCCCCGAAGCCACCCCCGGCGCCGGCCCGGACACCGCCCCCGGCCGGATCGTCCTGCTCACCACCAGCCACCGGGTCGCCCCCGGCCTGCTGTCCTGGCCCGCCTGGCAGGCCCTGCACGCGGCCGACCGGGTGCTGTGCGCGGACGCGGCCCATCCGCAGCTGCCGTATCTGCGCGAGGCGGGCATAGCGGTCGACCAAGCGTCCCCGACGGCCGAGGACCTGGTCCGCGCCTGCGCAGGCGGCCGCACGGTGGTGCTCGTCGCGACCGGCGAGGGCGAGCCGGCCCTCACCGACGGCCTGGCGCGGCTGGCCGGCTCCGGCCGGGTCCGCATGCCCGAGCTGGAGCTGCTGCCCGCCTCCTACGACCTGCCGGGCGCCCGCCTCCTCGACCTGGTGCAGGTCATGGACCGCATCCGCGCCGAGTGCCCCTGGTCCTCCCAGCAGACCCACCAGGGCCTGGCGAAGTACGGCATCGAGGAGGCGTACGAGCTCGTCGAGGCGATCGAGGACGGCGACCGCGAGGAGCTGCGCGAGGAACTCGGCGACGTGCTGCTCCAGGTCGTCTTCCACGCCCGGATCGCCGAGGAGCACCCCGAGGAACCCTTCTCCGTCGACGACGTCGCCGGCGGCATCGTCGCCAAGCTCATCCACCGCCACCCGCACGTCTTCGGCGACGCGACGGCGACCACCCCCGAGGAGGTCAAGGAGCACTGGCTGCGTACCAAGGCCGCCGAGAAGCAGCGCACCTCCGTCACCGAGGGCATCCCGCTCGGCCAGCCGGGCCTGGCGCTCGCCGCCAAACTGGCCTCCCGGGTGCGCACGGCGGGACTCGACGTGCCGCTGCCCAGGACCGAGGGCATCGGCTACGAACTGCTGGAACTGGCGGTCCGGGCCGAGGCGCAGGGCGTGGACCCGGAGGCGGCACTGCGGGCGGCGGCCCGGGCGTACCGCGACGCGATCAGGCAGACGGAGACGGCCCGGCGGACGGACCCGGCCGGGCAGCAGGGCGGAGCGCAGGACACGTGACCGACCGGCCCCGGCCCACCCCGGACAGCCCGCAGCCCGAACCCCCGGAGCTGTTCACCTGGGAGTTCGCCACCGACCCGTACCCGGCGTACGCCTGGCTGCGCGAGCACGCCCCCGTGCACCGCACCCGGCTGCCCAGCGGTGTCGAGGCCTGGCTGGTCACCCGGTACGCCGACGCCAGGCAGGCGCTCGCCGACAACCGGCTGTCCAAGAACCCGGCGCATCACGACGAGCCCGCGCACGCCAAGGGCAAGACCGGGATCCCCGGGGAGCGCAAGGCCGAGTTGATGACGCACCTGCTCAACATCGACCCGCCGGACCACACCCGGCTGCGGCGGCTGGTCAGCAAGGCGTTCACACCGCGCCGCGTCGCCGAGTTCGCGCCCCGGGTGCAGGAGCTGACCGACCGCCTCATCGACGGGTTCGCCGCCCGGGGAGAGGCCGACCTGATCCACGAGTTCGCCTTCCCGCTGCCCATCCACGCCATCTGCGACCTGCTCGGCGTCCCGCGCGAGGACCAGGACGACTTCCGGGACTGGGCGGGGATGATGATCCGTCACCAGGGCGGCCCGAGGGGCGGGGTCGCGCGGTCGGTGAAGAAGATGCGCGGGTACCTCGCCGACCTCATCCACCGCAAGCGTGCGGCGCTGCCGCCCGAGCCGGCCCCCGGTGAGGACCTCATCTCGGGCCTCATCCGCGCCTCCGACCACGGCGAGCACCTCACCGAGAACGAAGCCGCGGCGATGGCCTTCATCCTGCTGTTCGCCGGCTTCGAGACGACCGTCAACCTCATCGGGAACGGCACCTACGCCCTGCTCACCCACCCCGGGCAGCGGGACCGGCTGCAGAAGTCCCTCGCCGCCGGCGAGCGCGAGCTGCTGGAGACCGGTGTGGAGGAACTCCTGCGCTTCGACGGGCCCGTGGAGCTGGCCACCTGGCGGTTCGCCACCCAGCCGCTGACCATCGGCGGGCAGGACATCGCCCCCGGCGACCCCGTCCTCGTGGTCCTGGCCGCCGCCGACCGCGACCCGGACCGCTTCGCCGACCCGGACGTGCTGGACCTGTCCCGGCGCGACAACCAGCACCTCGGGTACGGCCACGGCATCCACTACTGCCTCGGCGCCCCGCTCGCCCGCCTGGAGGGCCAGACCGCGCTCGCCACCCTCCTCACCCGCCTCCCCGACCTGCGGCTCGCGGCGGACCCGTCCGAACTGCGCTGGCGCGGCGGGCTCATCATGCGGGGACTGCGCACCCTGCCGGTGGCGTTCACGCCGGTGGGGCAAGGGGCGCACGCTGCGCAAAGGTGACACACGCTCAACACTGTGATCTTCACGTGATCTGCGCGGAACGAACTTGTGATGGGTGATCGTCTGCCGATACGTTCACCCATCAGCGCGGCGGCCCCCGTCACGGCCGCCACGCGGGTCAGTGCTGTCTCGTGAAAGGTCTCCGTATGCTCTCCGGGAACGGTCGTCACCGTCGCCCCCGTCAGGCTCCGGCTCTCCTCGTCGCGGCCGGAGTGACCGGTTCCGCCATCGCGATCCCGCTCCTCGGAGCCACCGGCGCGAGCGCGGCCGACGGGACGACCTGGGACCGGGTCGCGGACTGCGAGACCGGCGGCGCCTGGAGCCAGAACAGCGGCAACGGCCTGTACGGCGGCCTGCAACTGTCCCAGGAGGACTGGGAGAAGCACGGCGGCCTCGACTACGCGGCCAGCCCGGACCTGGCCAGCCGTAACCAGCAGATAGCCGTCGCCGAGAGAGTCCTCGCCGACGAGGGGGTCGGCGTCTGGCGCACCTGCGGTCTGCTCGCGGGCCTGGACAAGGACTCGGCCTCGGCCGACATCGACACGGGCGTGGCCGGCGACTCCTCGCCGAAGGCCGCGGAATCATCCGACTCGCGAGACTCATCGGGTTTGTCCGACTCTTCCGAGTCGTTCCGTTCCTCGGCGTCGCCGGACTCTGCGTCGCCGGACGCGCCGGCGCCCTCCACCTCCTCCGACGCCCCGTCAGGCACGGAGGGCGACGCGCCGCACATCGACGGCTCCTCCGCGGACACCTCGCACTCCGGCGACTCGGGCAACTCGAGCCGCGCGGGCGGTCCTTCGGCCCTGGCCGGCACGGACGCGGAGGCCGCCCCGGCCGGCACCGGCCGGCACCGCGGCCCCAGCGCCGAGGAGACCCCGGCGCCCGGCAGTACGGCCGGGGAGGGGGGACGGCACGCCTCGCGCGGGGACGCGGCCGCGCGGGACGCGGTGGACGGCTCGTACACCGTGCGTACCGGCGACAGTCTGTCGTCCATCGCCGACTCCCTTGACCTCGGCGGCGGATGGCACGCGCTCTACGCGGCCAACGAGCGCACCGTCGGCGCCGACCCCGACCTCATCCTCCCCGGTCAGACGCTTGCCATAGGGGTCGAACCGGGGCAGAAGAACCCCTGAAAGGGCGGCAGTTTCCCTCGCGGTTCGCGGTTAATGTCCCATGTAAGCGTGATGAGAGATAGATCTCAGAAGCCCTGATCGTCTTTGAAATTCCGCGGATCACCTGGCTACGGTCGTGACCGCTCGCCACCGCGAGCCCCGGCTGCCGCAACGCCGAATCCTGCCAGTGGCAGCCCGGGAACAGTCGTCGCGTCAAGCGCCGCGGGCAGGAGCGGGGGACCCAAGGTAGGCGCCGGGCCCAGCACATGAGGCTGGATCCGGCTAGGGGTGAAGCCGAGTCCCGCAAGGGACCCGGCCGGGCAACTCAACCGGCCCGAACCCGACAGCTCACCTCGCAGGCGTCGGTGAGGGGATCCATCCATGCTGTTTTCCAGCAAGGGCAAGCACCGCCGTCCGTCCAAGGCCGTTCGCGCCGTCGCCCTGGCCGGTGTCACCGGCGCCGCCGTGGCCGCGCCGCTGATGGCCGCCGGCACCGCCTCCGCCGCCACCGAGTCCGAGTGGGACGCCGTCGCCCAGTGCGAGTCCGGCGGCAACTGGTCCATCAACACCGGCAACGGCTACTACGGCGGTCTGCAGTTCTCCGCCTCCACCTGGGCCGCGTACGGCGGCACGCAGTACGCCTCCACCGCCGACAAGGCCACCAAGGCCCAGCAGATCCAGATCGCCGAGAAGGTCCTCGCGAGCCAGGGCAAGGGTGCCTGGCCGGTCTGCGGCAAGAACCTGTCCGGCGCCTCGTACAACGGCGGCTCGGCGCAGAGCTCCGGCTCCACCGAGACCCGCCAGAGCGAGCAGCAGACGGCCTCCCGCTCCACCGAGCGCCCGGCCCAGACCCAGACCCCGAAGACCCAGAGCCAGAAGACGGTCACCACCCCGACCGGCAAGAAGGTCAAGAAGGGCGACGGCGAGTACAAGGTCGTCAAGGGCGACACCCTGAGCTCGATCGCCGCGCAGCACGACGTCAAGGGCGGCTGGGAGAAGCTCTACCAGCTGAACAAGGACATCATCGAGGACGCCAACCTCATCTACCCGGGCCAGCAGCTGCACCTGAGCTGATCGGCCTGCCCTGCTCCCCGCCCCGGTGCGTGTTCCCCCGTACGCGCCGGGGCGGGGTCATGTCCGGCGGCACATCTGTGGCGCTCGGCGCTCCTTTGTTCCGTTCGGAAACAATTTACGCTCAGTTCTGTCCAAGGGGTGGGTGACCGGCTGGCCGATCGCCCCCGGCCGGTTAGGCTCGTCTCGCAGAGCCCCCGCGGCACTGCCAACCCGCGTCACATCCCAAGAAGGAGATGCTCGTGCCGTCCATCGACGTCGTCGTAGCCCGGGAAATCCTGGACTCCCGAGGCAATCCCACGGTCGAGGTCGAGGTCGGCCTCGACGACGGCAGCACGGGTCGTGCCGCCGTCCCGTCCGGCGCCTCCACGGGCGCCTTCGAGGCCATCGAGCTCCGCGACGGTGACCCCAACCGCTACCAGGGCAAGGGCGTCGAGAAGGCCGTCCTCGCCGTCATCGAGCAGATCGGCCCGGAGCTGGTCGGCTACGACGCCACCGAGCAGCGCCTGATCGACCAGGCCATGTTCGACCTGGACGCCACCGACAACAAGGGCTCGCTCGGCGCCAACGCCATCCTCGGGGTCTCGCTCGCCGTCGCCCACGCCGCCTCCGAGGCCAGCGACCTGCCGCTCTTCCGCTACCTGGGCGGTCCCAACGCGCACCTGCTGCCGGTGCCGATGATGAACATCCTGAACGGCGGCGCGCACGCCGACTCCAACGTGGACATCCAGGAGTTCATGATCGCCCCGATCGGCGCGGAGTCCTTCTCCGAGGCCCTGCGCTGGGGCGCCGAGGTCTACCACACCCTGAAGAAGGTCCTGAAGTCCAAGGGCCTGTCCACCGGCCTCGGCGACGAGGGCGGCTTCGCCCCGAACCTCGGCTCCAACCGCGAGGCCCTCGACCTCATCCTCGAGGCGATCAAGGAGGCCGGCTACACCCCCGGCGAGCAGATCGCCCTCGCCCTGGACGTGGCCGCCACCGAGTTCCACAAGGACGGGCGCTACGTCTTCGAGGGCAAGGAGCGCACCGCCGAGGAGATGACCGCCTACTACGCCGAGCTCGTCGACGCCTACCCGCTCGTCTCCATCGAGGACCCGCTGAGCGAGGAGGACTGGGAGGGCTGGAAGGACATCACCGCCAAGCTCGGTGACAAGGTCCAGCTCGTCGGCGACGACCTGTTCGTCACCAACCCCGAGCGCCTCCAGCGCGGCATCGAGGAGGGCGCCGGCAACGCCCTGCTGGTCAAGGTCAACCAGATCGGCTCCCTGACCGAGACCCTGGACGCCGTCGAGCTGGCCCAGCGCAACGGCTACAAGTGCATGATGTCGCACCGCTCCGGCGAGACCGAGGACGTCACCATCGCCGACCTGGCCGTCGCCACCAACTGCGGCCAGATCAAGACCGGTGCCCCGGCCCGCTCCGAGCGCGTCGCCAAGTACAACCAGCTGCTGCGCATCGAGGAGATCCTCGACGACGCCGCGGTGTACGCGGGCCGCTCGGCCTTCCCCCGCTTCAAGGGCTGACCCTCACCGGGTCAAGGCTGAGCCAGTCGCACGTACGTCCCCGTACTCGGTCCCGTACCGTGTCCGGGGACGTACGCGCGTATGACAGGCCAGACATCTGAACGGGAGGCGGGGAACCATGGCGGTCAAGGACCGGGACCGTTTCTCCACCGCGACCAGGATCCGGCTGATCGGGGAGCAGACGGCGGCCCGGGTCTACCGCTCGCAGACCCGGCGCCAGGCCCGCCGCTCCCGGCTGACCGGCCGGGCCGCGCTGCTCGCCCTGGTGCTGTGCTCGCTGATCGTGGCGCTCGCCTACCCGATGCGGCAGTACGTCTCCCAGCGCGCCGAGATCGCCGACGTCCAGCGTGAGCAGGAGCAGGCCCGCAAGCGGGTCGAGCAACTGCGCGATCTCAAGGCACGCTGGCAGGACGACGCGTACGCCGAGCAGCAGATCCGCAAGCGGCTGCACTACGTCATGCCCGGCGAGACCGGCTACGTCGTGATCGACCCGGGCGCGGCCAAGCAGTCCCGCGCCGACCTCGGGGCGGGCAACCGCCCCTGGTACGCCAATGTCTGGGACGGGGTCGACCAGTCCGACGCCGCCGACCAGTGAGACCGTAGAAAGACACATATGGACACGCCCCCGCCGACCACCGAGCGCACCGAGCCCACCGACGCGGACGTGGAGGCCTTCAAGCAGCAGCTCGGGCGGCCCCCGCGCGGGCTGCGCGCCATCGCGCACCGCTGCCCCTGCGGGCAGCCGGACGTGGTGGAGACCGCCCCGCGGCTGCCCGACGGGACGCCGTTCCCGACGCTGTACTACCTGACGTGCCCGCGGGCCTCCTCGGCGATCGGCACGCTGGAGGCCAACGGTGTGATGAAGGAGATGACGCAGCGGCTCGCCTCCGACCCGGAGCTGGCCGCCGCGTACCGCGCCGCGCACGAGGACTACGTCCGGCGCCGCGACGAGATCGAGGAGCTCCAGGGCTTCCCGAGCGCGGGCGGCATGCCGGACCGCGTGAAGTGCCTGCACGTGCTGGTCGCCCACTCCCTCGCCGCCGGCCCCGGCGTCAACCCGCTCGGGGACGAGGCCCTGGCGATGCTGCCGGAGTGGTGGCGCAAGGGCCCGTGCGTGACCGCCACGGACGAGGAGGACGGCACGTGAGCAGGGTCGCCGCCATCGACTGCGGGACGAACTCCATCCGCCTCCTCGTCGCCGACGCGGACCCGGCCACCGGTGAGCTGGTGGACCTGGACCGCCGTATGACGATCGTCCGGCTCGGCCAGGGCGTGGACCGGACCGGGCGTCTGGCGCCCGAGGCGCTGGAGCGGACCTTCGCGGCCTGCCGCGAGTACGCCCGGGCCGTCAAGGAGCTCGGCGCGCAGCGGCTGCGCTTCGTGGCGACCTCCGCCTCCCGGGACGCCGAGAACCGCGACGTGTTCGTGCGCGGGGTGCTGGACATCCTGGGCGTCGAGCCGGAGGTCATCACCGGCGACCAGGAGGCCGAGTTCTCCTTCACCGGCGCCACCAGGGAGCTGACGGGCCGGGCGGACCTGCACCGCCCGTTCCTGGTCGTGGACATCGGCGGCGGTTCGACGGAGTTCGTCGTCGGCGACGACCACGTGCGTGCCGCCCGATCCGTCGACGTCGGCTGCGTCCGTATGACCGAGCGGCACCTGGTCCGCGACGGGGTGGTCTCCGACCCGCCGTCGCCGGAGCAGATCGCCGCTATGCGGGCCGACATCGAGGCCGCCCTCGACCTCGCCGAACAGACCGTGCCGCTGCGCGAGGCGCGCACTCTGGTGGGCCTGGCCGGTTCGGTCACCACGGTCTCGGCGATCGCGCAGGATCTGCCCGCGTACGACTCGGCGGCCATCCACCACTCCCGTGTCTCCCACGACCGGGTCCGCGAGATCACGCACCGCCTGCTCCACTCCACCCACGCCGAGCGCGCGGCGATCCCGTCGATGCACCCCGGCCGGGTCGACGTGATCGGCGCGGGCGCCCTGGTACTGCTGGCGATCATGGAGCGGATCGGCGCGGAGGAGGTCGTGGTGAGCGAACACGACATCCTCGACGGCATCGCCTGGTCCCTCGCCTGACGGTCTGACGCCTGCGTGTGACCCCCGCCCCGGCCCCCGCCTGAGCGGCCCGGACGCCCGTTTGAGCGAGCGTGGCGGGGGTCCCCGGACCTGTCCGCGCCACCCCGCCGGAAAAGTTCGTGAAGTTCTTCACAAGGAATTGGGCCCGGCAGGACGACGAAAGCGTTCCCGTTGACCCGTCCGGGGGGTCAACGGGCCCTTGAACGCGTTCAGAACGGTGCGGGGAGGGGGTCCCCGGCCGGGGGCGTCAAGAGGCCGAACGGCCCCCTCACGGAGGGTCCTTCGGCCCAGAGAGGCAGCTCACGCGGCATTGACAACGGCCGGCGCCGCGCCCCGGTTCCCGTTCGCCGCCATGACCTGCGTCACGTGAGCGCGGGAGTGTAACACAGGCCTTGGAAGAGCTTGTGAAGGGGCGCACGAGCCACCCCCCTGGGGCGGGTGGATACTCGATGGCATGAGCACCACGGAGCGTCCCAGGATCCTCGTAGTAGGCGGTGGGTACGTAGGCCTGTACGCAGCTCGGCGCATCCTGAAGAAGATGCGTTACGGCGAGGCGACCGTCACGGTCGTCGACCCCCGGTCGTACATGACCTACCAGCCCTTCCTCCCCGAAGCCGCCGCCGGCAGCATCTCCCCGCGTCACGTCGTCGTCCCGCTGCGGCGCGTGCTTCCCAAGGCGGAGGTCCTCACCGGCCGGGTCACGTCCATCGACCAGGACCGCAAGGTCGCCACCGTCGCCCCGCTGGTCGGCGAGGCGTACGAGCTGCCCTTCGACTACCTGGTCATCGCGATGGGCGCGGTCTCCCGCACCTTCCCGATCCCCGGCCTCGCCGAGCAGGGCATCGGCATGAAGGGCATCGAGGAGGCCATCGGCCTGCGCAACCACGTCCTCGAGCAGCTCGACAAGGCCGACTCCACGCAGGACGAGGAGATCCGCCGCAAGGCGCTCACGTTCGTGTTCGTCGGTGGTGGTTTCGCCGGTGCCGAGACCATCGGCGAGGTCGAGGACATGGCCCGCGACGCCGCCAAGTACTACAAGAACGTGTCCCGTGAGGACATGCGCTTCATCCTGGTCGACGCCGCCGACAAGATCCTGCCCGAGGTCGGCCCCAAGCTCGGCCGGTACGGCAAGGAGCACCTCGAGGGCCGCGGTGTCGAGGTCTACCTGAACACCTCCATGGAGTCGTGCGTCGACGGCCACGTGGTGCTGAAGAACGGCCTCGAGGTCGACTCCAACACGATCGTGTGGACCGCCGGTGTCAAGCCGAACCCGGCGCTCGCCCGCTTCGGCATCCCGCTCGGCCCCCGCGGCCACATCGACTGCGAGCCGACGCTCCAGGTCAAGGGCACCGACTACATCTGGGCCGCGGGCGACAACGCCCAGGTGCCCGACCTCGCCGCCCGCAAGGCCGGCGTGGAGAACGCCTGGTGCCCGCCGAACGCCCAGCACGCGCTGCGCCAGGCCAAGGTCCTCGGCGACAACGTGGTCTCCGGCATGCGGGGCTTCCCGCAGAAGGAGTACAGCCACGCCAACAAGGGCGCGGTGGCGGGCCTCGGCCTGCACAAGGGCGTGGCGATGATCGTCATGGGCAAGATGAAGATCAAGCTCAAGGGACGTCTCGCCTGGTACATGCACCGCGGCTACCACGGCCTGGCCATGCCGACCTGGAACCGCAAGATCCGCGTCTTCGCCGACTGGACCCTCGGCATGTTCCTCAAGCGCGAGGTGGTGTCCCTGGGCGCCATCGAGTCCCCGCGCGAGGAGTTCTACGAGGCCGCGAAGCCGGCCCCCGTCGCGGCGGCCCCCAAGACCGAGGAAAAGGCCAAGGCCTCCTGACCGCAGTCGCTGCAACGCCCGAAGGGGCCGCCTGCCATCCGTGGTGCGGGCGGCCCCTTCGGCGTGCTTCTGCATGCGGGTGGCCTGATCGAGGTTCTGTTCGCCCGGACACCGGAGTGGGGGTCTGGACCCCAACACCCCGACAGCGGTGTCGCACCGCTGTCGCGCAGTTCGTCTGACAACGCCGACGCGAAGTACGGTCCTCGGCGCCGGATGGATCTGCCGGGGTGTGTTCAAGCTCTGATGGCAGCGCCGCTTTCACGTCGTTCAGCTGCTGTTGCGGTGGTCTCAGGATTTGCCCAGCCATAACGCGCGCCGGGACTGCGGAACAGCCCCGCAGGTGTTTACGTGGGTGTCGGACATTCCGGGATCACCTGTCACGGAGGTGGTGCACCATGCCAGACGCCGCGCCGCGGCTGAAGGGCCTCGTGGAACAGATGGTGGGAGCCCCGCTCCCCGTACGCATCCGCGCCTGGGACGGCTCGCTCGCGGGCCCGCCCACCGCACCGACCCTGGTCGTACACAACCGCCGCGCCCTGCGCCGCCTGCTGTGGAAGCCCGGCGAACTGGGCCTCGCCCGCGCCTGGGTCGCCGGCGACCTCGACATCGAGGGAGACCTCTACACCGCCCTCGACCTGCTCTCGGGCCTGATCTGGGAGCGCGGCGAGGACGCCCGCACCCTCGCCCAGGCCCTGCGCGACCCCGAGGTGCGCTCCGCCGTACGCGGCCTGGTGAAGCTCGCCGGGCCCCCGCTGCCCCCCGCCCCGCCCGCCGAGGAGGTCCGCCGCCCCCGCCGCCACCTGCACACCAAGCACACCGACAGACGCGCCATCAGCCACCACTACGACGTCGGCAACGACTTCTACGAGATCGTCCTCGGCCCGTCCATGGTGTACTCCTGCGCCTACTGGCCCACCCCGGACAGCACCCTGGAGACCGCCCAGCGCGACAAGCTCGAACTGGTCAGCCGCAAACTCGCCCTGAAGCCGGGTCAGCGCCTGCTGGACGTCGGCTGCGGCTGGGGCTCCATGGCCATCCACGCCGCCCGCGAGCACGGCACCACCGTCGTCGGCATCACCCTCTCCCAGGAGCAGGCCGCCTACGCCCGCAAGCGGGTCGCCGACGAGGGGCTGACGGACAAGGTCGAGATCCGCGTACAGGACTACCGGGATGTCCGCGACGGGCCGTACGACGCGATCTCCTCCATCGGCATGGCCGAACACGTCGGCGCCGAACGGTACCTGGAGTACGCCACCGACCTGCACCACCTGCTCCGGCCCGGCGGCCGGCTCCTCAACCACCAGATCGGCCGCCGCCCGCATCGCGACGAGTCGGCGTACGAGGTGGACGCGTTCATCGACTCCTACGTCTTCCCCGACGGCGAGCTCCAGCCCATCGGCACCACCGTCTCCCAGCTGGAACGCGCCGGTTTCGAGGTGCGCGACGTGGAGTCGATCCGCGAGCACTACGGCCTCACCCTGCGCCGCTGGGTGGCCAACCTGGAGGCCGACTGGGCCCGGGCCGTCCAGCTCACCAGCCCCGGCCGGGCCCGCGTCTGGCGCCTGTACATGGCGGCATCCGCGCTGGCGTTCGAACGCAACCGCATCGGCGTCAACCAGGTCCTGGCCGTGAAGACCCCCGAGTCCGGCGAGTCCGGCATGCCGCTGCGCTCCCGCACCTGGAACTAGACAGCCGACGGGCCCCCGGTTCCCGCGACCGGAAACCGGGGGCCCGTCACCGCGGCCCCGCCGCCTGCTCCGCCTACTCCGCCTTGATCGCCTGCAGCATGTTCAGCCGCGCCGCCCGCCGGGCCGGCCACAGCGCCGCGAGGACACCGACCGTCGCGGCCAGCAGCAGGAAGACGGCCATCCGGGCCCAGGGCAGGACCAGTTCGTACGTCGCCATCCTGGTGGCCAGCAGCTCACCGGCCGCCCACCCGAAGAACACCCCCAGACCGATGCCCAGGACCCCGCCGAACAGGCAGATCACCAGGGACTCCAGGCGGACCATCCGCTTCATGCCCGTGCGCTCCAGGCCGATCGCCCGCAGCATGCCGATCTCCTGGGAGCGTTCGAAGACCGACATGGCCAGGGTGTTGATGACGCCGAGCACCGCGATGATCACGGCCATGGCGAGCAGGCCGTAGACCATGTTGAGCATCAGCGTGAACATCCGCGCGACCTCGTCGGACAGGTCCTGCCTGTCCTGGACCCTGATCGCCGGGTTGGTGCCGAGGGCCTCGACCAGCCGGTCCTTCGTCGCGCCGGAGGCACCGTCGGCGGTCTTCACCATGACCTGCATGTCGCCCGGGTCCGCCTCGTGCGGGGCGAGGGTCCTGGTGTCCACCATGATCCCGCGGATCAGCTCGTTGCCCTGGTAGACGCCGGAGACGGTCAGCCGCTGCCGCTTGCCGTCCTCGTAGGCGACCGTGAAGGCCGAACCGGCCCGCCAGCCGCGCAGCTTGGCGGTGTCGTGGTCGACCACCACCTGCGTGCCGCCGACCTTGAAGGACCCGTCCTCGACCTCGAGGTCGGTCAGCTCGCCGATCGTGGTGCCGTCGACGCCGGTCAGGTACTCGGTCTCGCCGTCGATGCGGGACTCCGCGTTGCGCATCGGGCTGGTGGCGGTGACGCCCTCGGTCCGCTTCAGCTTCCGCTCGACGTCCGGCGTCAGGAGGTTGCCGTTCGCCATGGACACCACGTAGTCGGCGCGGACCGCGTCCGCCGCCATCCTGTCGATGGACCTCTGCAGGCTGCCCGCCGTCACCGTCATGCCGGTGATGAGGGTGAGCCCGATCATCAGCGCCGAGGCGGTGGCGGCCGTACGGTGCGGGTTGCGCACCGAGTTCTGCCGCGCCAGCTTGCCTGAGACCCCGAACGCGCGCAGCACCGGCGCGGCGGCCGCGATCAGGGGACGGGACAGCAGCGGGGTCAGGATGAACACGCCGATGATCAGCAGGACCGCGCCCAGCCCCATCGGGACTTGGCCGTCCGAGCCGTCCATGGTCGTCGCCGCCAGGACGACCGCGACGCCCGCCGCCGAGAACAGCGCGCCCAGCGTGTTGCGCAGCACCAGCGACCTGGTGGTCGCCTTGGCGTGCACGCTGCTCATCGCCGCCACCGGCGGGATCTTCGCCGCGCGGCGGCCCGGCAGCCAGGCCGCGAGCATGGTCACCAGGATGCCGACCGCGAAGGCGGCCACGACCGTGCCCGGGCTGACCACCAGCGGCCCGTCGGGCACCACCTGCCCGAGCGAGCGCAACAGCGACCGCATCCCGGCCCCGATGCCGATCCCGGCGAGCAGACCGGTCACGGCGGCGACCGTGCCCACCACCAGCGCCTCGATCAGCACCGACCGCGTCACCTGCCGCCGTGAGGCACCGACCGCGCGCAGCAGCGCCAGCTCACGGGTGCGCTGGGCGACCAGCATGGTGAAGGTGTTGGCGATGATGAACGTGCCGACGAACAGCGCGATACCGGCGAAGACCAGCAGGGCCGTGCGCATGCCGCTCATCGACTCGGCGATCGTCCTGGCCTGGTCGTCGGCGAGCTGCTTGCCGGTCGTGGTCTCGACGACGTCCTTCGGCAGCGCCTTGTCCAGCTCGGCCTTGAGCGCGCCCTGCGTGACGCCCGGCTTCGCCGTGACGTCGATCTGGTCGTACGTGCCCGGCTTGCCGAACAGCTTCTGCGCGGTCGCGGTGTCGAACAGCGCGAGGCTGCCGCCGGCCGCGACGTTGCCGTCGTCGGTGGTGAAGATGCCGGTGATGGTCGGCTTCAGGACCGGCCCGTCGACCGACAGCCGTACCGTGTCGCCGACCTGGTAGCCGGTGCGCTCGGCGGTCCTGGAGTCGATGAGGATCTCGCCCGCGCCCTTGGGGGCGTGTCCGCGGACCAGCGGGTAGCGGGGGTCCGCGGTGCCCCAGTAGTTTCCGCCCTGCGACTGCCAGCCGTCACCGATCAGCTTGCCGTCCTTGCCGGCCAGGGCGGTGAAGCCGGTGACGGATCCGACGGCCCGTGCGGCACTCGGCACCCGGGCGCTCCTGTCGAGCAGGGCCTCGGTCAGCTCGTGGCTCCTGCCGACCTTGTCGCCCTCGGCCTGCTGGTAGGTGGGCTCCACGGCGACGTCGACCTGGTCGAAGCCCTTGGCGGAGCTCTTCTGGTACGCGTCGGAGAGGGTGTTGGTGAAGACCAGGGTTCCCGACACGAACGCCACGCCGAGCATCACGGCGAGCACGGTCATCAGGAGCCGGGCCTTGTGCGCGAGCACGTTGCGCAAGGCGGTACGGAACATGGGTCGTCTCAAGTCCTGGGATAGGTGCGGTCGGTGAGTGGGCGTCAGCTGGTGCGGCCCTTGGCGTCGAACCGCTTCATGCGGTCGAGCACCGAGTCCGGGGTCGGGCCGTGCATCTCGTCCACGATCCGGCCGTCCGCGAGGAAGACGACCCGGTCCGCGTAGGCGGCCGCCACCGGGTCGTGGGTCACCATCACGACCGTCTGGCCCAGCTCCCGCACCGAGTTGCGCAGGAAGCCCAGCACTTCGGCGCCCGAGCGCGAGTCGAGGTTTCCGGTGGGCTCGTCGCCGAAGATGATGTCGGGCCTGGAGGCCAGCGCCCGGGCCACGGCGACGCGCTGCTGCTGGCCGCCGGACAGCTGGGAGGGCCGGTGGCCGAGCCGGTCCTTCAGACCCACCATCCGGATGACCGTCTCCAGCCACTCCTGGTCCGGCTTACGGCCCGCGATGTCCATCGGGAGGGTGATGTTCTCCAGGGCGGTCAGCGTCGGCAGCAGGTTGAACGCCTGGAAGATGAAGCCGATCTTGTCGCGGCGCAGCCTGGTCAGCTGCTTGTCCTTCAGCGCGCCCAGTTCCGTGTCGCCGATCCGCACGGAGCCGGAGGAGAAGGTGTCCAGACCGGCCACGCAGTGCATCAGCGTCGACTTGCCGGAGCCGGACGGTCCCATGATCGCCGTGAACTCGGCCTGCCGGAAGTCGACGGAGACCCGGTCCAGGGCGACCACCTGGGTCTCACCCTGCCCGTAGATCTTCGACAGGTCCGTGGCGCGTGCGGCCACGGCGGTGGTCCGGTCGGCGAGGGGAGTGGAGGGCACGGGATGACGCTCCTGTCGGGAGGAAGGTGTGCTGCGGAGTACGTCACCCATGGTTCCGGCCGTCCGCCGTCGTGGAGTCACCCGCTGTTCCGGTTCCGGTGGCCGACTCGGGTCGGACGGTGCGGCGCCGTGTCATACCTGGGGATGACGGGCGATGTCGAGAACAGGTGGAGTGCCCTTGTTCCGGCGGTGAAATTCCGTCATTCCGCATGCGCGCCCGGCCGTCGCACGGAAGGCTATTGGCAAGTGCGGATGGCGCGTTCCGAGTGCTGATGCACCCTCAGACGTCAATAAAATAAGACAACATCGGCTCGCTGTTCCGCTGTTCGGGGGAAGCGTCCCGATAGGCTCGGCACCTCGACGCGGAGCCCATGGCCTGCCCGGATGGTGGAATGCAGACACGGCGAGCTTAAACCTCGCTGCCCCTTCGCGGGCGTGCCGGTTCGAGTCCGGCTCCGGGCACTTACCGCTCTCTTGCATCGTTCATTGAAGACTTCACGCCAGAACCGTTGACAGCCGGCGCATGCCGTCGGAGACTCACGTCGGACTTGAGTGAAGAAAATTTCACTATACGAACAACGTGGTGCGCGTCAGCGCGCAAGAGAAGGGGCGACCGATGCGTACGACCGTCGGCATCATCGGAGCCGGGCCCGCCGGCCTCCTCCTCGCCCGGCTGCTGCACAACGCCGGCATCGACGCGGTGGTCCTGGAGAGCCGCGACCGCGCCTACGTCGAACAACGCCAGCGCGCCGGGATCCTGGAGCAGGGCACGGTGGACGTGCTGCGCGCGGCCGGAGCCGGGGAGCGCATGGACCACGAGGGCCTGCGCCACGACGGCATCGAACTGCGCTTCGCCAGGCGGCGGCACCGCGTCGACTTCCCGGCCCTGACCGGCGGGAAGTCCGTGACGGTCTACGCCCAGACCGAGGTCTGCAAGGACCTGATCGCCCTCCAGCTGAAGGAGGGCGGGCCGCTGCTGTTCGAGGCGGAGGCGCTCGCCGTCGAGGGCGCCGACACCGACACCCCCCGCGTCCGCTTCCGCCACCAGGGGACCGAGGACGTCCTGGAGTGCGACTACGTGGTCGGCTGCGACGGCTTCTGGGGCGTGGCACGCCAGGCGATCCCCGCCGCGCTCACCCAGGTCTTCGAGCGGACGTACCCGTTCGGGTGGCTCGGCATCCTCGCCGACGTACCGCCCTCCCACGACGAACTCGTCTACGCCCGCCACGACCGCGGCTTCGCCCTGCTGTCCATGCGCTCGCCGTCCGTCTCCCGCCTCTACCTCCAGGTGCCCGCCGGCACGGACGCCGGCGACTGGAGCGACGAGCAGATCTGGGACGAGCTGGAACGCCGCTTCGAGACCGCCGACGACTGGACCCTGCGGCGCGGCCCCGTCACCCAGAAGTCCGTGACCCCCATGCGCTCCTTCGTCCACGAGCCCATGCGCCACGGCCGGCTGTTCCTGGCCGGCGACGCCGCGCACATCGTGCCGCCGACCGGCGCCAAGGGCCTGAACCTGGCGGTCGGGGACGTCGTCACCTTCGCGCGGGCGCTCACCCACGAGCGCCGGACCGGATCGCCGGAGCTTCTCGACGCCTACTCGCAGACCTGCCTGCGCCGGGTGTGGCAGGCCGAGCGCTTCTCGTACGACATGACGACCCTGCTGCACCGCGCCCCCGACGCCACCCCCTTCGAGGACCGGCTCCAGCTCGCCCGCCTGGAACGGCTCACGGTCTCCCGCGCCGCCGAGACCGACCTCGCCGAGGCGTACACCGGCTTCCCGTTCGGGTGAACGACCCCCCTCGGGTGCTGGGAATCACGTCGCCGCGTAGCGTGTTGCGCAGCATGACGAGGGAAAGATCCTCCCCAAGCACTAGGGTCAATCCTTTGCCTTTCTATTACTCTTGAGCCAAGGCTACGAGGGTGGCCATGGAGGAGTGAAATGAGGAGCAGAAACCCGGTCTTCTCGCGACGGGGGTTCAGCCGCGACAACGGCTACGCGGGCTTCAACACCGCGCCGCAGGCCGGGGGACCCACCGTCGCCACGCAGGGCAACCCGTACGCGCAGGGCAACCCGTACGCCCAGCCGGCCGGCAACCCCTACGCGCAGAACCCTTACGCCCAGCAGGACCTGCAGTACGGCGCGCCGCCGCAGGCACCGGTCACCGCCGGCCGGATGACCATGGACGACGTGGTGATGCGCACGGCGACCACGCTCGGTGTGCTCATCCTCACGGCCGCCCTGTCCTGGGCCCTCCTGCCGGTCGACGACGCCCACATCAGCCGTTCCTACGGCATCGGTATCGGTGCCGCGCTGGTCGGCATGGTGCTGGCGTTCGTCCAGTCCTTCAAGCGCAAGGCCTCGCCGGCGCTCATCCTGACGTACGCGGCGTTCGAGGGTGTCTTCCTCGGTGTCGTCTCCAGCATCGTCGACAACCGCATCGCCAGCGGCGCGGCCATGCAGGCCGTGCTCGGCACGATGGCGGTCTTCGCCGCCGTGCTGGTGGCCTACAAGGCGGGCTGGATCCGCGTCAACCGCCGCTTCGTCGGCTTCGTGATGGCGGCCGCGCTCGGCTTCGTCCTGCTGATGATGGTGAACCTGCTGTTCGCGGTCTTCGGCGGCGGGGACGGCCTGGGCTTCCGCAGCGGTGCGCTGGGTGTCGTCTTCGGCGTCATCGGCGTCATCCTCGGCGCCTGCTTCCTCGCCCTGGACTTCAAGCAGGTCGAGGACGGCGTCGCCTACGGGGCCCCGCGCGAGGAGGCCTGGCTCGCGGCCTTCGGCCTCACGCTGACGCTGGTGTGGATCTACCTCGAGTTCCTGAGGCTGATCTCGATCCTCAACAGCAACGACTGAGGACAGCAACGACTGACGCGCCCGCAGTGCGTGGGACAGGGCCCCGGCTCCGGCCGGGGCCCTGCGTCGTCCAGGCGCGGCACGCCTAGAGCCTTCGCGCGGCCCTCCTCAGGTCGTACTCGTGGATGATCGCCTTGGCGTGGCCGTACGCGAGGTTGTGCTCGTGGCGGAGCCAGCTGACCTTCTCCTCGAAGCGGAGCGCGGGGCCTTCTTCGACGGTGCGCAACCAGTCGGAGATCTCACGACCGGTGCACTGGGGGATGCGGGCGAGAATGTTGCGGTGGGTCTCCTCGGAGAGGACGTGGGACATCGGCGCCTCCGGACGCAGGGGATGTAAGCCGGTCCTTCAGGTCACGGTGCCTGAGTGTTCGCCCGTTGGCAACAGTCCCGCCCGGGTGCGTAGGCTCACGCCGTGGTTGATACGACGCCTCTCACCCGTGCCGTGGAGCACTTCGCCGACCGACTGAGGGCCGCGCCGCAGAGCCGGCTGCAGCGGGGGGCCGCCGCGGAAGCGCTGGCGCTGGCCCGGCGGCTGGCCCGGTGGGCGCAGTCCCTGGAAGCCCCTGAGCTGCAGCCTCGTGAGATGCCGGATGCCGGGATGTTCGCGGCGGCGGACCAGGTGACCGTGGCCGGGCACGATCTGGCGCTGGTGCTCACCGGTGAAGCCGAGGTCGAGGAAGCGGTGCGGCTGGTGGAGGAGGCGCAGAAGCGGGCGGGAGTGTGAGGGTCCGGGGGCGGACGCGGTTGTTCCGGGTCGCTCGCGCCCCTGGGGCGTCGCGCTAGAGGGACGCTATGACCCTGTCGGCCAGGACGTAGACGTTCTCCTCGCCGCAGCTGAACGTCAGGCTGTAGGCGCCCGAGACGCCCGAGCCGCCGAGCAGGACGGGGCTCTGGCCGGCGCGCAGGGCCGTGGCGAGGCGCTCGGCCGTCTCGCGGTGGCCGGGGGTCATGCACAGGGTCGTGCCGTCGGCGAAGACATAGACGTCCAGGGTGCCGAGCGGGCCCGGGCGGACGTCGGTCAGTTCGACGCGGGAGGCGGCCAGCTCCTCCAGGGTCGCCACGGTGCGTTCGTGGTCGTTGACCGCAGGGGGCGGGGTCGGTACGAAGTCGGGGTGCGAGGGGTGGCGGCGGCGGGCCGCGGCCAGCTCCGGGGACTCCCCGGTCAGCTCGTCGGCCTCCGGCCCCGGCTCGGTGACCGGCTCCAGCCCCGCGAAATCCGCCTGCCGGGGCAGGAACAGGTCTGCGTCGGTCAGGCCCAGCAGGGAGGGCGCGTCGGAGGCGTCACGGGCCTCCTGGGCGGCCCAGAACGCCCGGGCCTCGGCCAGCTCCCGCTCCCGTTCCTCGGCGAGCGCCTCGGCCACCGCGGCGCGTATCTCGTCGGCGTCGGCGGTGCTGCGGGCGGCGGGAAGCAGGGCGCGGGTGGTGGCGGCGCGGTTCTCGGCGAGCTCGGCGTGCAGCGCCGCGACCTGGCGGCGCAGCTGCATGAGGGTGCGCAGGACGGCGACGCCCACGGCGCCCGTGGCGGCCGTGGTGAGCAGCAAGGCGATCGGCATGGCGCTCACTGACGTACTCCCGGTTCAAAGTCGACCCTCGACTTCCTACATCAGCTTGAGGGCCGAACTAACCCGCTGTCAGTGCGTAACGTCACGAATCGGACAGCACTTTTTCTGTGGGACCTGGTGGTGGACGGCTCTGACCTGCGTGATCGCCGACGGGAGGGAGATAGGTCACATCCTGGGGGCGATTGAGTCACAAATGGGCCCAGAACCCTGGTGTTTCCGGGGTCCTGGGCCCAAGGTTCACCGTCGGTGCCGCGGTGGCTACCGTGCGGCTGTGCCGGGTCCGGTCAGCTGAGGCGCTCGATGACCATGGCCATGCCCTGGCCGCCGCCGACGCACATCGTCTCCAGGCCGAACTGCTTGTCGTGGAACTGCAGCGAGTTGATCAGCGTGGTGGTGATGCGGGCGCCGGTCATGCCGAAGGGGTGGCCGACGGCGATGGCGCCGCCGTTGACGTTCACCTTCTCCAGCGGGATGCCCAGGTCGCGGTAGGACGGGATGACCTGCGCGGCGAACGCCTCGTTGATCTCCACCAGGTCGATGTCGTCGATGGTCAGGCCGGCCCGCTTCAGGGCCTGCCGGGAGGCCTCGACCGGGCCGAGGCCCATGATCTCGGGGGACAGGCCCGACACGCCGGTGGAAACGATCCGGGCCAGCGGGGTGATGCCGAGCTCGCGGGCCTTGGTGTCGCTCATGATGACCAGGGCGGCGGCGCCGTCGTTGAGGGGGCAGCAGTTGCCGGCGGTGACCAGCCCGTCCGGGCGGAACACCGGCTTCAGGCCCTGCACGGCCTCCAGGGTGACGCCCGGCCGGGGGCCGTCGTCCTTGCTGACCACGGTGCCGTCGGGGAGGGTCACCGGGGTGATCTCCCGCTCCCAGAAGCCGCTCTTGATGGCCTCCTCGGCGAGGTTCTGTGACCGGACGCCGAACTCGTCCATGTCCTGGCGGGTCACGCCCTTCCAGCGGGCCAGGTTCTCGGCGGTCTGGCCCATCGCGATGTACGGGTCGGGCAGCAGCCCGTCCTCACGCGGGTCGTGCCACGTGGAGCCCTCGCTCTGGGCGACGGCGGCGGTGCGGGCCTCGGCCTCGGCGAAGAGGGGGTTGTGGGTGTCGGGGAGGCTGTCGGAGTTGCCCTTGTCGTACCGGGAGACCATCTCCACGCCGGCCGAGACGAAGACGTCGCCCTCGCCGGCCTTGATGGCGTGCAGAGCCATGCGGGAGGTCTGCAGGGACGAGGAGCAGTAGCGGGTGATCGTGCAGCCCGGCAGGTGGTCCATCCCCATCTGTACGGCGACGATCCGGCCCAGGTTGTGCCCCTGCTCGCCGCCGGGCAGACCACAGCCGAGCATCAGGTCGTCGATGTCCCTCGGGTCCAGCTGCGGGACCTTGGCGAGGGCGGCCTGGATGATCGTGGCGGTCAGGTCGTCCGGGCGGAGGTCCTTCAGGGAGCCTTTCCTGGCGCGGCCGATGGGGGAGCGGGCAGCGGACACGATCACGGCTTCGGGCATCACGGCTCCAGGGCATACCGGGTGGTTGGGCTGGCTGTGTGGGAAGTTACCCGTACGTATGGACGCGGTCACGGGTGACGGGGTGTGACCCTGACCGCACTTGTCTAAGCGCTTGCTTGGGTCTCCGGCGGTGGAGCGGGTTCTGTCTGCCCCGGGCCTGCGTCCCTGGACAACAGCGGACGGGCTGGAGATGCCCGGACCGCCGCCGGACCCTCAGGCCGACGGCGTCACCGGCTCCACCTCCGGCAGGCGCCTGCGCCTGCGGCGCTTGAGGAGCGCCCACGGGCCCCGCGGGCCCGTCGGCATCGCCGCCGTGACCTCCGTGCCCGCCTCCTGCACCGCTTCCGCCGCCGCCTTGGCCACCGGCAGGAACCCCTCCCGCCGCGAGGCGTCGGGGCGGTCCTCCTCCGCCGGCCACAGGCCCAGCGCGGCGCACACGGTGGGCAGGACCGCCATCGCCGCCGTGGCGTACCCCTCCGCGGAGGGGTGGTAGCTGTCCGGGCCGAACAGCTCACGCGGGTTCGCCGCGAACTCGGGTCCCAGCAGGTCGCCCAGGGACACCGTCCGGCCGCCCTGTTCGACGACCCCGATCGTCTGGGCGGCCGCCAGCTGCCGCGAGGCCCGTCTGGCCAGCCAGCGCAACGGCTGCCGCACCGGCTCGATCGTGCCGAGGTCAGGGCAGGTGCCGACGACGACCTCGGCGCCGGCCGTACGCAGTCGTCGTACTGCGGACGACAGGTACCGCACCGAGCGGGTGGGCGGCATCCGGTGGGTGACGTCGTTCGCGCCGACCATGATCACGCAGATGTCGGGTACCCGGGTGGGGTCCGCCAGCGCCACCGTCACCTGCCGGTCCAGGTCGTCCGACTGCGCCCCGGGCACCGCCACCGTGCGCAGCTCCACCGGGCGTTCCGCGAGCGCCGCGACGCCCGAGGCGAGCAGCGCGCCCGGCGTCTGCCCGACCCGGCGCACGCCCTGCCCGGCGGCCGTGGAGTCGCCCAGCATCGTCAGCCGCAGGGGCGCCTGACCGGGAGTGGCGCAGGTACGGCCGTACAGCCCGTCCGCGTTCGGCACCCGGGGGGACGTGCCATTGCCCACCCGGCGCCGCGCCAGCTGCGCCTCCGCCAGCAGCAGCCCGACGGCCGCCGCACCGGCCAGGCCGATCCCGCCGCCGCCGTACGCCGCGCCGGCCGCGATCCGCCGGGCCACCCTGGCCCTCGACATGCTCGTCATGCGTCGCCGCCACCTCCTCGAACCCCTACACCCACTGCTTGCCCCGTACGGGGTGTCGCCCAATCGCAACGGAGCGTGAACAAACCGGCACGGGGCATCGGCGGGCCGCGGGAAGGCCGCAGGGCCTAGGCTGGCGGCACCACTACGACCACATCTTTTGCAGCGACCGGAGACAACGGTGCAGTTCCACGACTCGATGATCAGCCTCGTCGGCAACACCCCGCTGGTGCGGCTCAACAGCGTGACCAAGGGCATCAGGGCGACCGTCCTGGCCAAGGTGGAGTACTTCAACCCCGGCGGCTCCGTGAAGGACCGCATCGCCCTGCGCATGATCGAGGCGGCCGAGCAGAGCGGCGAGCTCAAGCCGGGCGGCACGATCGTCGAGCCGACCAGTGGCAACACCGGCGTCGGGCTGGCCATCGTGGCGCAGCAGAAGGGGTACAAGTGCATCTTCGTGTGCCCCGACAAGGTGTCCACGGACAAGATCAACGTGCTGCGGGCGTACGGCGCCGAGGTCGTCGTCTGCCCGACGGCCGTCGCGCCGGAGCACCCGGACTCGTACTACAACGTCTCCGACCGGCTGGTGCGCGAGACGCCGGGCGCCTGGAAGCCGGACCAGTACTCCAACCCCAACAACCCGCTCTCCCACTACCACTCCACCGGCCCGGAGCTGTGGGAGCAGACGGAGGGGAAGATCACCCACTTCGTGGCCGGTGTCGGCACGGGCGGGACCATCTCGGGAACCGGCCGGTACCTCAAGGAGGTCAGCGAGGGCCGGGTGAAGGTCGTCGGCGCCGACCCCGAGGGCTCCGTGTACTCGGGCGGCTCCGGGCGTCCGTACCTCGTCGAGGGCGTCGGTGAGGACTTCTGGCCGACGGCGTACGACCGTACGGTCGCGGACGAGATCGTCGCCGTGTCCGACAAGGACTCCTTCCAGATGACCCGCCGCCTGGCCAAGGAGGAGGGCCTGCTGGTCGGCGGCTCCTGCGGCATGGCGGTCGTGGCGGCGCTGCGGGTCGCCGAGCGGCTGACCGAGGACGACGTGGTGGTGGTCCTGCTGCCGGACAGCGGCCGCGGCTACCTCAGCAAGATCTTCAACGACGAGTGGATGGCCGACTACGGCTTCCTGGAGGACGAGGGCCCCAGCGCCCGCGTCGCCGACGTCCTCAACGACAAGGAGGGCGGCATGCCCTCGCTCGTCCACATGCACCCGGACGAGACGGTCGGCCAGGCCATCGAGGTGCTCCGCGAGTACGGCGTCTCCCAGATGCCGGTCGTCAAGCCCGGCGCCGGTCACCCGGACGTGATGGCCGCCGAGGTCGTGGGCTCGGTCGTGGAGCGCGAGCTGCTGGACGCGCTCTTCAGCAAGAGCGCCTCGCTCGACGACCCGCTGGAGAAGCACATGTCCGCCCCGCTGCCGCAGGTCGGCTCGGGCGAGCCGGTCGGCGACCTGATGGCCGTCCTCGGCAAGGCGGACGCGGCCATCGTCCTCGTCGAGGGCAAGCCCACCGGGGTGGTCAGCCGGCAGGACCTGCTGGCCTTCCTCGCCAAGACGGGGAAGTGACTGCGGGGAGGTGACGGCGGGGAAGCGGCGGCGAACGCCCGGTGAACTGCCGGTTGACGCGGCGAAGTTGAGCGGTCCGTGATCTTCGGGGACTTCGCTGAAGTGGTACGAGCGCGTCACGTCCGCGCAGCACCCGCTTAACACGCGTCCGGCACATTGGTGGGTGTCGGCAGGCGGGAGCGGCTCCCCGCCCAGGCCGGCGCCCAGCGGCGTCACAGGACCTCCGGAGCGGCTCCCGGACCTCCACGGACGCCACGGACGCGCAAGCCCGGCCCTGACCCGGCCCGCGTCCCTCGCGGGGACCGCCGTCGTCCCGCCCCCCGTCAACGGGGGTGCGGCGGTCCCCGCGCACGCTGTCCCCAAACGCCTCGTGTCCCCTACGGCCCTGTGCCGTACGGCCGTTGTCCGCGCCGGGCGGACGCCTCAGGAGTGGTCCGCGGCTTCGAAGACGCCTGAGGTCCAACTCCCCAGCAGCGCGAGCCGCTCCGCCGTCCGAGAGCCCGGCTCAGGGGTGTACGCCACGATCGTCTGCTCGGGCTCCGCCGGGACCGTCAGCGTCTCCCACGGGAGGGTGAGCAGGCCCGCCACGGGGTGCCGGATCTGTTTCACGCCGTACTGGCAGGCCTTGACCTGGTGGTCGGCCCACAGCCGGCGGAAGTCCTCGCTCTTGACGGAGAGTTCGCCGACCAGCGTGCACAGCGCGGGGTCGTCGGGGTGCCGGCCGGAGTCGAGGCGCAGGTGGGCCACGGCCTGGGCGGCCACCGCGTGCCACTCGGGGTAGAGCGTGCGCGCCTGCGGGTCGAGGAAGACGTGGCGGGGGACGTTGCGGCCGGCGGGCGCCATGCGGCTGAAACCGCCGACCGCGTCCCCGAGGGCGTTCCAGGCGAGCACGTCCATGCGGGGGCCCAGCACGAACGCCGGGACGCGGTCCATGCTGTCCAGCAGCAGCTGGACGCCGGGGCGGACGCGGGGCGCGGGCGCGGCGCGGCGGGCGCGCTGCCGCCGGGGGCGGGCCACCGTGAGCAGATGGGCGTGTTCCGTCTCGTCCAGGCGCAGCACGCGGGCGATCGCGTCCAGGACCGCGTCGGAGACGCTGGGCCCACGGCCCTGTTCGAGCCGGATGTAGTAATCGACGCTCACCCCGGCCAGCTGCGCCACCTCCTCGCGGCGCAGGCCGGGGACGCGGCGGCGGCCGTGCGAGGGCAGCCCCACCTCCTCCGGCTGAAGGCGCGCGCGGCGCGAACGCAGGAATGCGCCGAGTTCGCCGTCCATGAGCCCTCCCCGTTCCCCGTCCATGGGCTCGATCCTAGGCGGGCGGCGGGCGCCGAACCTGGTACTGGCAGACCCAGGAAAAGCCGGCCCCTGGGTGGCGGCGGCGCGGACGGCGAGAGTGGCGGTGCCGCCGGGCGGACCGGCGGCGCGATCACCGAGGGAGTACCGCATGTCGTACGAGAACCTGGCCGGCCGCACCGCCGTCGTCACCGGGGCCGCGAGCGGTATCGGCGAGGCCGTCGCCGAACTGCTGGCCGCCCAGGGGGCGCGGGTGGCGCTGCTGGCCCGGCGCGGGGAGCGACTGGAGGCCGTCGCGGGGAAGATCCGGGCCGGCGGGGGCGAGGCCCTCGCCGTCGTCGCGGACGTCACCGACGAGGCGTCCGTGCGGGCGGCCACCGCGCGGATCCGTACGACGTACGGGCCCGTCGACCTGGTCGTCAACGCGGCCGGGGTCATGCTGCCCAACCCCGTGGAGGCCGGGCGGATCGACGAGTGGCAGCGCATGATCGACACCAACGTGACCGGAGTGCTGCGGATCATCCGGGCCTTCACCGAAGACCTGGTCTCGGCGGCGGCCGAGGGCCGTACCGCGGACCTGGTGAACATCTCGTCCGTCGGCGCGCACACTCCGTATCCCCACTACGCGGTGTACGGCGCGACCAAGGCCGCGCTGACCTACCTCTCGCAGTCCCTGCGCACCGAGTTCGGGCCGCGTGACGTGCGGGTCACCAACATCGAGCCGGGGCTGACGGAGTCCGAGCTGGCCTCGCACATCGACAACGCCGAGCTGGCCGGTCAGCTGGACGGCATGTTCGAGGAGCTGGGCGGGCTGTCGGCGGGTGAGGTCGCCGACGTCGTGGCGTACGTGGCGAGCCGGCCGCGGCGGGTGAACCTGCGGCAGGTCATGGTGCTGCCCACGCGGCAGGCGTGAGCGCCGGAGGGATCACGCCTCCCAGTCGTCGTCCTCCGCCCTCCTGCGGCGGAAGAGGCCGGGTTGGATGCGCGCGGCCTGGACCACGTTGACGCCGACGATGCCCGCCCAGGCCACCAGCAGGCCCTTGAGGCCCGCGACGCCCCCGCCGACACCGGACAGCGGCACCGCGAGCACGAGGGAGACGACGCCGAAGCCGAACCGCTCCCCCCAGGAGTCCGTGGCCTTCGGCGAGCGGGAGTCCCGCGCCACCGACATCTGCTGCTCGGCCAGCTGCCGGCGCACCCGGCGCTCGACCGCCCCATCGATGCGCTGGTCGACCTTCTCCAGGAACGACTCCACCAGCGCGGACTCGTACTCCTCGCCCAGCTCCCTGCGGGCGTGCAGGGTGGCGTCGAGTTCCTTGTGCAGGTCGGTGTCCCGCGCGTCCATTCCGGTCATGCCGTCACCGTAGGGAGCGGGGCGGTCCACCGCACTGGGGTTATCCCCCCGATACGGGCTGGGGTCTGCCGGGGCGGCCTGTCAGACGGCGACGGTATGAGTGTCCGTACCGCTGGAACCGGCGAAGTCCGGGCTGCCGCTCCTGGTGGTGCAAGCCCGGGTGACCGTGGCGGTGCCGTTGACGCACGGCCGGGGCACATCCCCGCGGCCACGACCGGGGCGCCGGGGAGCGCTTGCCGGGCTGCATATGCTCATGCAGAATCCTCAGCTACTGAATAGGCGAGGGGGAGC
Source organism: Streptomyces sp. NPDC052682 (assembly GCF_040678435.1). NCBI lineage: Bacteria > Bacillati > Actinomycetota > Actinomycetes > Kitasatosporales > Streptomycetaceae > Streptomyces > Streptomyces sp. NPDC052682. Next base: position 247,722 of record NZ_JBFATS010000010.1, read on the forward strand.
ACGTGATGAGCGCGACCGACAGCCCTGCCGCGCGGCTCCAGGCGCTCTTCGAGGGGCACCGGCTGACGCCGACCCAGCGCCGCATCGCGCACAGCATGGTGCGGCGCGCCGCCGACGTGCCGTTCCTGTCCAGCGTGGAGCTCGCCGAGCTGGCCGGGGTCAGCCAGCCCTCGGTGACCCGGTTCGCCGTCGCCCTCGGCTTCGACGGCTATCCAGCGCTCCGCCGCCACCTGCGCGAGGTCGCCCCCGCCGAACCGGCCCCGGAGGCCGGCTCGTTCAACGAGTACCAGCAGGCCGTCGAGGCCGAGATCCAGAACCTGCGGCACCTGTCGGAGGCCCTGGCCGACCCGCGCCCGGTGCGGGAGGCCGGGCGCCTGCTGGCGGCCTCCCGGCCGCTGCCCGTCCTCGGGCTGCGCGCGGCCGCCGCCCAGGCCCACGGCTTCGCCTACTTCGCCGCCAAGGTCCACCCGGACGTACGGCTGCTCAACGAGGGCGGCACGATGCTGCAGGACCGCATCGACGCCGCCGTACACGCCGGGGCGACGGCCCTGCTGTGCTTCGCGCTGCCCCGGCACCCCCGCGAGGTCGTCGACACCCTCGCCTACGCCAGGCAGGCCGGGCTGACCGTCGTGGCCGTGGCCGACTCCGCCTTCGCGCCGGTCGCCAAGGTGTCCGACCTGCTGCTGCCCGCCGCCGTCGGCACCGGCCTCGCCTTCGACACGGCCTGCGCGCCGATGCTGCTGGGCCGGGTCCTGCTGGAGGCCATGTGCGACGACCTGCCGGACGCACAGGCCCGGCTGGAGGAGTTCGACGCGAAGGCGGCGGTGCGGGGGCTGTTCGTGGAGTGACCTGCGCCCCCTTCGCGCCCGCCCCCGCGGTCTTCTGGGCATTCTCAGGCTCGTCTCACCTTGCCTCGCTAGCGTGCGTGCCCTAATACACCTTTCAAGCGCTTCGCAGAGTGCACGCATGGAAGACGGGAGGCTGAACGTGGCGCGCGGAGTACGCGGAGGGCACGGTCTGGCTCGGGTGGCCGTCGTCGTACGGGCCGGAGCTGCCCCGTTGTGGTGGCTGGGGGTGTGCGCGGCGGGCCTCGGCCTGCTGGTGCCGGGAGTGACCGGGCGCCGGATCGGCGTCCTGGCCGGGGCGGCGCTGTTCCTGTTGGCGACGGCCGTGGTGGCGTACGCGCGGCGGCGCCGGTACGTCGCCCTGGCCGGCACGGCGGCCCGCGCGGGCCGCCACGACGTGCTCCAGGACCGCGCGGTGACCACCCGCAACTGGCGCCGGGGTCACCGCTGGTGGCTGCTGCTGGCCTTCCTGGCCGCCGCGGGCAGCTCCTTCGCGGCCCCGGCGGCGGGCGGCCTGCTGCTGGCCGGCTGCGGCGCGGGCCTGTGGCTGAAGGCCGCGTGGCTCGGCCGCCGGGAGCGAGCCGACGAGGTTCTGCTGTGGGTCCGTGTCGACTGGCTGCACGCGGGCGGCCGCCCGGCCGGCCGGACGGTCAAGGCGTACCGCAGCACCGGCGTCGCGGCGGGTGACGCGGCCCCGGGCGGCGCCAGGAAGAAGACCCCCGCCCTGGTGTGACGCCCACGCCCTCGACGGCCGGTCGCGCAGGGCCGCGGCGCGGCGTCCCGCGGCCCTGCGCCGTGCCCGGCACGCGGGTGCGCCGCGTGGGCGCGGCCAGCCACACCCGTCCCGTACCGGAATGATCCGAACGACAGACCCTAGGGCGCGAGGCCGGACGTGAGCGCCTCCACGTGCGCCCCACCGGCCTCGGCCACGAGCTCCTCGATGCGCTGCGGCGGCCGCACCACCGCGAACCGCACACCCCCGGCACCGTCCGGCCGGAACCCGTACACCCCCGGCCGTGCCAGCGAGTTGTACGCGTAGTGGTGGGCGAAGTAGTACGCCCCGGTGTCCAGCGCCGCCACATGGTCTCCTGGCTCCAGCAGCGGCAGCTCCCGGCCCTCGGCCAGCAGGTCCCCCGCGAAACAGGCCGGACCGGCCACGTCCTGCAGGACCGCCGGCCCCTGCTTGAGCCGCCCCTCGCCGTCGTGGACGGCGAGCCGCAGCGGCCAGTTCTGCGGCGCGTACACCGTCCGCGTGGCGACCTGCACGCCCGCGTGCGTCACCGCCACCCGCCGCCCGCCGGAGACCTTCGTGTACTCCACCCGCGCCACCACCGTGCCGTGCTTGGCCAGCAGGGACCGCCCGAACTCGGTCACCAGCCCGTACCGCCCGTCGAACAGCCCGGGCACCGTCTCCCTCAGCAGCCGCGCGTACTGCGCGTACGTCGGGGTCGTGGCGTCGGAGGCGAAGTTCACCGGCAGTCCGCCGCCGATGTCGATGGTGTCGACCTGCCGCCGCCCGGCCCGGCGGTTGATCTCCTCCGCGAGGGCGTACGTCTGCGCCACACCCCGCGCCATCAGGGACAGCGGCACGCCCTGCGAGCCGGTGTGCGCGTGCAGGCGGGTCAGCCACGGCCGGTCCAGATACGCCCGTACGACCCACTCCCGAGCACCCTCGTCGCGCAGCGCCACCCCGAACTTGGAGGTCGCCGTCGCCGTGGACAGCGCCTCGATGGAACCGGCCCCGATCTGCGGGTTGGCCCGGAGGCCGATCGGTGACCGGGTGGCGGCCGAACGCATCAGGCGGTCGAGGCGGTCCAGCTCCTGCCCGTTGTCCGCGTTGACGGCGATGCCCAGCGCCAGGGCCTCGCGCAGTTCGGCCGGTGTCTTGGCGGGGGAGTCGAGCACCGTCATCGCCGCCGGCACCCCGGCGGCCCTCGCCAGCGCCAGCTCGCCGGGGCTGGCCACCTCGGCGCCGACGCCCTCCTCGCGCAGCAGCCGCAGCACCGGCACGAGCGGGGTCGCCTTCACGGCGAAGGCGTGCAGCACCGGCGTGCCGGACGCCGTCACCGCGTCGAACGCCGCCCGCAGCTCCGCCGCCGCCTCCCGGATGCCGGTGACGTCCAGCAGCGCGACGAGGGGGCTGCCGGGCCCCAGCAGCCCCTGCTCCACAGCGGCCCGCACCGCCCCCTCCCGCCGCGCCACCCGAGCACCGCTCTCCTCGCCCTGCCGGTCGTGGTCCACCGGGCCGCCGCTCTCCCCGACCTGCCCGTCGTGGCCACCCCGGTCGGTGTCTTCCCCGTCCCGCGTGTCCCGGCGCATCCGGTCGGTGTCTTCCCTGTCCCGCGCGTCCCGGCGCATCCGGCCGGTCCCTTCCGTGCCCCGCCCGTCGTGGCCCATCCGGTCGGCGGCCCGCCTGCCGTGGCCCACCCACTCGCCGCCGGGCCCGCCCTGCCGCGCCCGGCCGTCCTCGTCCACGCCGTCCCCCGTGCCGTCGTTGTCCGTGCCCATGGCTCCAGCCAAACACCGGCGGCCCGCCCGCGCCGACCCCCCGACGTATTGACTAGCTCTATTCAGACGGTCAGGATGTGAATATCCACTGCAACATCCGCCGGGAGCACCCACCAGGAGGCAGACCATGTCAGGACCACGGCCCGTCCGAGCGCCGCGCGGAACGGAACTGAGCGCCCTGGGATGGCAGCAGGAAGCCGCCCTGCGGATGCTGCAGAACAACCTCGACCCGGAGGTCGCCGAGCACCCCGACAAGCTCGTCGTCTACGGCGGCACCGGCAAGGCGGCCCGCGACTGGCGGTCCTTCGACGCCATGGTCCGCACGCTGCAGGGCCTCAAGCAGGACGAGACGATGCTCGTCCAGTCCGGCCGCCCGGTCGGCGTCATGCAGACCCACGAGTGGGCCCCGCGCGTGCTCATCGCCAACTCCAACCTGGTCGGCGACTGGGCCACCTGGGAGGAGTTCCGCCGCCTGGAGGCCCTCGGCCTGACCATGTACGGGCAGATGACCGCCGGCTCCTGGATCTACATCGGCACCCAGGGCATCCTCCAGGGCACCTACGAGACCTTCGCCGCCGTCGCCGCCAAGAAGTTCGGCGGCACCCTCGCCGGGACCATCACCCTCACCGCCGGCCTCGGCGGCATGGGCGGCGCCCAGCCGCTGGCCGTGACGATGAACGACGGCGTGGCGATCTGCATCGACTGCGACCCGCGCGCCATCGACCGCCGCATCGAGCACCGCTACCTCGACGTCAGGGCCGACTCCCTCGACCACGCCCTCCAGCTCGCCGTGGAGGCGAGGGACCAGCGCAAGCCCCTGTCGATCGGTGTGCTCGGCAACGCCGCCGAACTGGTCCCGCAGCTGCTCGCGATGGGCGCCCCCATCGACATCGTCACCGACCAGACCTCCGCCCACGACCCGCTGGCCTACCTGCCGCTCGGCATCGCCTTCGAGGACATGGCCGACGCCGCCGCCAAGGACCCGGCCGGCTTCACCACCCGCGCCCGCGAGTCCATGGCCCGGCACGTCGAGGCCATGGTCGGCTTCCAGGACGCCGGCGCCGAGGTCTTCGACTACGGCAACTCCATCCGCGGCGAGGCCAAGCTCGCCGGGTACGACCGGGCGTTCGCCTTCCCCGGCTTCGTCCCCGCCTACATCCGGCCCCTGTTCTGCGAGGGCAAGGGACCGTTCCGCTGGGCCGCCCTGTCCGGCGACCCCGCCGACATCGCCAGGACCGACCAGGCCATCCTCGACCTCTTCCCCGAGAACGAGTCCCTGGCCCGCTGGATCCGCATGGCCGGCGAGCGCGTCCACTTCCAGGGCCTGCCCGCCCGCATCTGCTGGCTCGGCTACGGCGAGCGCGACAAGGCCGGCGAGCGCTTCAACGACATGGTCGCCAGCGGCGAGCTGGCCGCGCCCGTCGTCATCGGCCGCGACCACCTCGACTGCGGCTCCGTCGCCTCCCCGTACCGCGAGACCGAGGGCATGCTCGACGGCTCCGACGCCATCGCCGACTGGCCGCTGCTCAACGCCATGGTCAACGTGGCCTCCGGCGCGTCCTGGGTGTCCCTGCACCACGGCGGTGGCGTCGGCATCGGCCGGTCGATCCACGCCGGCCAGGTCACCGTCGCCGACGGCACCCCGCTGGCCGGCGAGAAGATCCGCCGCGTACTCACCAACGACCCCGGCATGGGCGTCATCCGGCACGTCGACGCCGGGTACGAGCTCGCCGAGACGGTCGCCGAGGAGCGCGGCGTCCGGGTGCCGATGCGCGAGGGCGACGACGCGCGCCGCGAGGGTGACGAGCGTTGAGTTTCCACAGCATGTGGGCGGAGCTGCTGCCCATCGGCCGCAGCTCCGCCTCCGGCGGCTACCGCCGCTTCGCCTGGACCGGGGCCGACACCGACTGCCGGGCCTGGTTCCGGGCGCAGGCCGAGTCCCGCGGCCTGCGCTACGAGACCGACCGCAACGGCAACCAGTGGGCCTGGCTCGGCGACCCCGCCGAGGGCGACGCCGTCGTCACCGGCTCCCACCTGGACTCCGTACCGGACGGCGGCGCCTTCGACGGGCCCCTCGGGGTCGTGTCCGCCTTCGCCGCCCTCGACGAACTGCGCACCCGGGGCACGCGGTTCACCCGGCCCCTCGGCATCGTCAACTTCGGCGACGAGGAAGGCGCCCGGTTCGGGCTCGCCTGCGTCGGCTCGCGGCTCACCGCCGGGCAGCTCACCCGCGAGCAGGCACACCGCCTCACCGACGGCGACGGCATCACCCTCCCGCAGGCCATGGAGGCCGCCGGCCAGGACCCCGACAGCCTCGGGCCGGACCCGGAGCGGCTCGCCCGTATCGGCGCCTTCGTCGAACTCCACGTCGAGCAGGGCCGGGCCCTGGACCTGTCCGGCGACCGGGTCGGTGTCGCCAGCGCCATCTGGCCGCACGGCCGGTGGCGGTTCGACTTCCGCGGCGAGGCCAACCACGCCGGCACCACCCGGCTCGCCGACCGGCGCGACCCCATGCTGTCCTACGCCGAGACCGTGCTGGCCGCCCGCCGCGAGGCCGAACGCGCCGGAGCCGTCGCCACCTTCGGCAAGATCGCCGTCGAGCCCAACGGCGTCAACGCCATCCCCTCCCTGGTCCGCGGCTGGCTCGACTCCCGCGCCCCCGAGCAGGACACCCTCGACGCCGTCGTCGCCGGCATCGAGAAGGCGGCCCGCGCGTACGCCGAGAGCCACGGCGTCGACCTGGAGGTGGTCAGGGAGTCCTTCACCCCGGTCGTCGAGTTCGACCACGCCCTGCGCGACGAACTCGCCCGCATCCTCGGCCAGGAGCGGGGGCACCCCGGCCTCCGGGTGCCCGTACTGGGCACCGGCGCCGGGCACGACGCCGGGATCCTGTCCGGGAGCGTCCCGACCGCCATGCTGTTCGTGCGCAACCCCACCGGCGTCTCGCACTCCCCGGCCGAGTTCGCCGCCGAGGACGACTGCGTGGCCGGGGTCCTCGCACTCGCCGACGTACTGGAAGGGCTGGCCTGCCGGTGACACCCACCACCCTCTGGCTCGAACACGCCTGGCTCGGCACCCACGTCGAGCCCGGTGTCACCCTCGACCTGCGGAACGGCCGGATCGCCGCCGTCCACACGGGCGTGCCCACCCCGCCGCCCGGCGCCGAGATCCTGCGCGGTCTGACCCTCCCCGGCCTCGCCAACGCCCACAGCCACGCCTTCCACCGGGCCCTGCGCGGCACCGTCCAGGTCGGCAGCGGCACCTTCTGGACCTGGCGCGAGGTCATGTACGCGGTCGCCGGCCGGCTGACCCCCGAGACGTACCACGACCTGGCGCGCGCCGTGTACGCCGAGATGGCCCTGGCCGGCATCACGTGCGTCGGCGAGTTCCACTACGTCCACCACGCCCCCGGCGGCACCCGCTACGCCGACCCCAACGCGATGGGCGAGGCCCTCATCGCGGCCGCCGCCGAAGCCGGCATCCGCATCACCCTCCTCGACACCTGCTACCTGTCCTCCGGCTTCGGACAGCCGCCCACCACCCACCAGCTCCGCTTCTCCGACCGGACGGCCGAGGCCTGGGCCGAACGCTGTTCAGCTCTCAAGGAACGAGATCACGCACGGATCGGAGCGGCGATCCACTCCGTACGGGCCGTGCCCGCCGACCAGCTGGCGACGGTCGCCGGCTGGGCGCAGGAACGGCGGGCCCCGCTGCACGTGCACCTGTCCGAGCAGACCGCCGAGAACGACGCCTGCCGCGCCGCCCACGGCTGCACCCCCACCCAGCTGCTCGCCGACCACGGGGTGCTGGGCCCCCGCACCACCGGGGTGCACAACACCCACCTCACCGACGAGGACATCTACCTGATCGGCAGCACCGGCACCGGCACCTGCATGTGTCCCACCACCGAGCGCGACCTCGCCGACGGCATCGGACCCGCCGTCGCCCTGATGAAGGCCGGCTCCTCGCTCTGTCTCGGCTCCGACAGCCACGCCGTCATCGACCTGCTCGAAGAGGCCCGCGCCATGGAACTCGACGAGCGGCTGCGCACCCGCACGCGCGGTCACTGGACGGCGGCCGCCCTGCTGTACGCGGCCACCTCCGACGGGCACGCGGCCCTCGGCTGGACGGACACCGGCACCATCGAGGCCGGTGCGCGCGCCGACCTCACCACGATCGCGCTCGACTCGGTCAGGACAGCGGGCCCCCCGCCCAGGCTCGGCGCCGAGACGGCCGTATTCGCCGCGACGGCAGCGGACGTACGGCACACGATCGTCGCAGGGCGGCACATCGTCCGCGACGGGACGCACACGCTCGTCCCGGACGTGCCGCAGGCCCTGGCGCGGGCCGTCGACGCCCTGCGTGCCTGACGGCCGCCCCCGCACCGCCGACCGCCCACGAGGACACCATGAGCAGCAGCACGGTCATCACGAACATCGCGACCCTGGTCACCAACGACCCCTCCCTCGGCGACGGCTCCCCCCTGGGCCTGGTCCGGGACGCGGCCGTCGTCATCGACGGCGACCGCGTCGCGTGGACCGGTGCATCAAGCAAAGCACCCGCCACTGACAACCGGGTCGACGCCGGCGGCCGGGCGGTCCTGCCCGGCTTCGTCGACTCCCACTCCCACCTGGTGTTCGCGGGCGACCGCACCGAGGAGTTCAACGCCCGCATGTCCGGCCGCGCCTACAGCGCCGGCGGCATCCGCACCACGGTCGCCGCCACCCGCGCCGCGACCGACGCCCAACTCGAGGCCAACCTCACCCGCTATCTGCGCGAGGCCCTGCGCCAGGGCACCACCACCCTGGAGACCAAGTCCGGCTACGGCCTGACGGTCGCCGACGAGTCCCGCGCCCTGCGCATCGCCGCCCGCCACACCGACGAGGTCACCTACCTCGGCGCGCACATCGTCTCCCCGGACCACGCCGACGACCCGGCCGCCTACGTCGCCCTGGTCACCGGCGAGATGCTCGACGCCTGCGCCCCGTACGCCCGCTGGATCGACGTCTTCTGCGAGAAGGGCGCCTTCGACGGCGACCAGGCCCGCGCGATCCTCACCGCCGGGAAGAACAAGGGCCTTCAGCCCCGCATCCACGCCAACCAGCTCACCCACGGCCCCGGCGTCCAGCTCGCCGTCGAACTCGACGCGGCCAGCGCCGACCACTGCACCCACCTCACCGACGCCGACGTGGACGCCCTGGCCGGCGGCCGTACGGTCGCCACGCTCCTGCCGGGCGCCGAGTTCTCCACCCGCGCCCCGTGGCCGAACGCCCGCCGCCTGCTGGACGCGGGCGTCACGGTCGCCCTGTCCACGGACTGCAACCCGGGGTCGTCCTTCACGTCCTCCATGCCGTTCTGCATCGCGCTGGCCGTACGGGACATGGGCATGACACCCGACGAGGCGGTGTGGTCGGCCACGGCCGGCGGCGCGGCGGCCCTGCGCCGCACCGACATCGGCCGCCTCACGCCCGGCGCGTACGCCGACCTGACCCTCCTGGACGCCCCGAGCCACGTCCACCTGGCCTACCGGCCCGGCGTCCCGCTGGTCACCGGCGTGTGGCGGCGCGGCGCACGGGTCGTCTGACGCCCCGCGCGGGAGCGAAGGCCCCGTGAACGGGGCGCGCCCGGCGCCCGATCGGCGCCCGGTGCCCGGGCCCGGACGGGCCTGGACATCCGGCGCCGACGGGGCGCCGGGCGCGAGCCCGGCACGGCCCGGCGGACCGTGCGGCATCGGCGGTCGGCGGGTCGGCGGTCGGCGAACGACCGTGGGACGGACCGGCCGTCACTCCTCGACGGTCAGTCCCTTGCGCAGCCGCACCAGCGTCCGCGACAGCAGCCGCGAGACGTGCATCTGCGAGATGCCGAGCTCCTCGCCGATCTCCGACTGGGTCATGCCCGCGACGAAGCGCAGGGAGAGGATCTTCCGGTCCCGGGGCGCCAGTTCGGCGATCAGCGGCTTCAGCGACTCGACGTACTCGATGCCTTCGAGCCCGTGGTCCTCGTAACCGATCCGGTCCGCGAGCGCGCCCTCGGTGTCGTCCTCCTCCGGCTGGGCGTCCAGGGAGCTCGCCGTGTAGGCGTTGGACGCCGCCATGCCCTCGACGACCTCGTCGTTGGAGATGCCGAGCCGCTCGGCCAGTTCGGCCACCGTCGGCGCGCGGTCGAGCTTCTGGGCCAGTTCGTCGCCGGCCTTGGCGAGGTCCAGCCGGAGTTCCTGGAGCCGGCGCGGGACGCGCACGGACCACGAGGTGTCGCGGAAGAAACGCTTGATCTCGCCGATGATGGTCGGCATCGCGAACGTGGGGAACTCCACGCCGCGGGAGAGTTCGAAGCGGTCGATCGCCTTGATCAGGCCGATGGTGCCGACCTGGATGATGTCCTCCATCGGCTCGCTGCGCGAGCGGAACCGGGAGGCGGCGAACTTGACCAGGGCGAGATTGAGTTCGACGAGCGTGTTGCGTACGTACGCGTACTCGTGGGTGCCTTCCTCCAGCGACTCCAGGCGCTCGAAGAGGGTCTTGGACAGGGCCCGTGCGTCGACCGCGTCCACTTCGTCGTACGGGGGGATGTCCGGAAGTCCGGCGAGCACGTCGTCCGCGTCGTCGGCGCGAATGGCGTCGTGCTCGGGATTCAGCTGTTCCGGGATGAGTGTCGACGTCGCTCGGTGGGTACGCGATGCGTCGAGCCGGGGTGACATGATGTCCTCCATCGTTCTCGGCATATGGCTGCCGAAGCCAGTACGTGCACTGCGGTGTGCGGCGCCTCCAAAGCCGGCCGTGTCGGGTACGTGTCCTTACTAGCCCTACCCGCTCCCCTGAGCCCGCCGCAAGTGGGTTCTGTTCGTTTATGTCCGTTTGTGGGTGATTGTTCGGGTGTCGGAGCGTGTGGAGAAGGCGTAGTGTTCGAGGGCGTCAGCAAGCAGCCACGGACGTCGGGAGAGAGAGACGGCATGGACCGCGGGACGGTCGGCAGCGCACAGTCGGGCCGGCTTCTGGTGGAGGTGCGAGAAGAGGGCTCTAGTGCCGTCGTGACCCCGGCGGGTGAGTTGGATCACCACACCGCCGATCTGTTGCGTGAGCCGCTCGAGGAGTGCCTCGCCAAGGGGCTTCATCGGCTTGTCATCGACTGCACGCGCCTGGAGTTCTGCGACTCCACCGGGCTCAACGTGCTGCTCGGTGCGCGACTGAAGGCGGAGGCCGCCGGGGGAGGGGTGCACTTGGTGGGGATGCAGCCGGTTGTCGCGCGCGTCTTCGAGATCACGGGGGCGGACGCGGTGTTCGCCGTCCATGACACGCTCGAGGCGGCGCTGGCGGGTGAGCCCGGCGACGGATGAGCCCGTGTGCCGGCCGACGTCGAGCCCCGGCCGTCCCGGGCAGACCGGTGTTTTCCCGGCGTCACGGCTTTCGTGCCGATCCGGGGGTGTTCTGCCGGTCCGCTCGGGCAGGAGACATCCTGAACCTGTCGGCCGCGGGGTATCGGGGACGCCGCGCAACCGACGTGCCGCGCACTGCGTGACTGACTGTGTACGGAAGTCCTGAAGCGGATTATGTCCATCGTGAACTGGTGAATCGGTGAGGTGAAGCGCTGATGAGCACCACCCGGCCCTACCCGCCGGGCGACCGCGGTCCGGAGCCCAGCGGCGCTTCGGGGGCGCCCGGGGGCGGCGCACCGGCGTCGGCGACCGGCCCGGCCGGCATCGCCCGCGCGTCCGGAGCCGCCGGTACGGCCGGTGCCGCCGGTGTGCCCGGAGAGGCCGGGGCCGTCCCCTCCGGAGCGCCTGGGGCGCCCAGTGCTGCCGGGACGCCCGGGACTTCTCGTACCCAGGGGACGCCCGGCGCTTCAGGAGCTGCCGCCGGGGCGCAGGGGGCCAGTGGGCCCGGTGCCGGATCCAACGGGGCTGGTGGTACTGGTGGGGCCTCGCGGGCCAAGGGGACTTCCGGTCCCGCTGCCGGGACCACCGAGGCGACTACCGGGACCCGTGAGACGACCAGGACTTCCGGAACTCCCGAGACCTCCAAGGCCGCTGAGACCCGCGAGACTCCCAAGACCTCCGAGACTGTCAGGACGTCGGGGACGTCGAGGGCTGGCCTGACTTCGGGGGCACCGCGAGCAGGCGGCACCTCCAGGACCGCCCTCGGGGCTACGGCGGCACCCGATACCACCGAGACCCCCACCGGCTCCCCCGCATGTACGCAACGCACCCGGTCCCAAGCGTCCGCCACGCCCGAGAGCGCCCACCCCAGGCCCGACGCCGGGAGCGGATCCGAGGGTGCCGGTTCCCGGGCGACCGGTCAGGGCGGCGGGACCGGGGCGCCGGGGACCACGGGCACCCGGCAGGTGCGCCGGCTGAGCTTCGAGGACCAGAGCGGTGTCGTCCCGCTCGCCCGCGACTTCACCCGCCAGGCGCTGTACGCATGGGGCTGGCTGCCTGCTGCCGGTGCCGACCAGCGGGCCGCCGCCGAGGACGTCCTGCTCGTCGTCTCGGAGCTGGTGACCAACGCCTGCCTGCACGCCGAGGGCCCGGACGAGCTGCGGATCTCCTGCGACAACAAGGTGCTTCGCATCGAGGTCTCCGACCGGGGCAGCGGCCAGCCGGCCCCGCGCACCCCGCACCGGGCCGGGCGGCCCGGCGGCCACGGCATGTTCATCGTGCAGCGGCTGTGCCTGGACTGGGGCGTGGTCCGTACCCCCGGGGTGGCCGGCAAGACCGTGTGGGCGGAACTGGGAGCTCCGGCGTAAGGCGTCCTCGACGCAGCCTCGCCTGACACACCGCCAACAGTCCCGCGACAGCCGCCCGATCCACGATGCGCGCCGCCTGGGCCGAAGGCATGCCTGCCGCTAGATCCGAGGCGTGCGTGCCGCCGGTCCAAGGCCCGAGTGCCACCTGGCCGAAGGCATACGTGCCACCCGCTCCTGGGCATGCGCGCCGCCCGCTCCGGGCACGTGTCCCACCCGATCCAAGGCATGCGTGCCGCTTGCTGTAAGGCGTGCGCGCCACTCGATCACGGGTATCCGAGCCGTCCGCTCCAGGCCTGAGGCCCACCCGATCCACGCATGCCTGCCGCTAGATCCAAGCCGGGCGTGCCGCCGGCCCAAGGCCCGAGTGCCGCCTGGCCGAAGGCATACGTGCCAACCGCTCCTGCGCATGCGCGCCGCCCGCTCCGGGCACGTGTCCCACCCGATCCAAGGCATGCGTGCCGCTTGCTGTAAGGCGTGCGTGCCACTCGATCACGGGTATCCGAGCCGTCCGCTCCAGGCCTGCGGCCCACCCGATCAACGCATGCCTGCCGCTAGATTCAAAGGCGTGCGTGCCGCCCGCTCCAAGGCCCGAGTGCCGCCTGGCCGAAGGCATACGTACCCCCCGCTCCTGGGCATGCGCGCCGCCTGCTGCAGGCATGCGCGCCGCCCGAAGCCAAGGCATACGCGCCACCCGAAGCCAAGGCATACGCGCCGCCCGAAGCCAAGGCATACGCGCCGCCCGAAGCCAAGGCATACGCGCCGCCCGATCCAAGCCACGCCCCCCCGCCCCGGCAAGGTGGGCGCGGCGACCCCCGCAGCGTCGGGGTGCGCGCCCACCTGGCCGTTCGTCACGCCGGGCACCCGGGGAGCATCCCCGTGCAGCCCGGCTCGGCCTCAGCGGACGTCGCCCATCAGCTGCTTGACCTTGCCGCGGTACATCCACACCGCCGCACCGGCGACCACCGCGAGCGTCGCCTCCAGGGCCACGATGCCCGTCTTGTTCAGGTCGACACCGGCGAGGGACAGCAGACCCGTCGTCGCGTCACCGGCGGTGACCGCCAGGAACCACACGCCCATCATCTGCGAGGCGTACTTGGCCGGAGCCATCTTGGTCGTGACCGACAGGCCGACCGGGGAGAGCAGCAGCTCACCGACGGTCTGGACGAAGTAGATCGCCACCAGCCACAGCGCGGCCGCCTTGTGGCCGCCGTCCGCGATCGACAGCGGGGCGAGGAAGAGGAAGAAGGACGCGCCGACCAGGGCCAGGCCGGAGGCGAACTTCACAACCGTGCTCGGCTCCTTGCCGCGCCGGTTGAGCGCCAGCCAGAACCAGGCGAAGACCGGCGCCAGGGCCATGATGAGCACCGGGTTGACCGACTGGTACCAGGAGACCGGGAAGTTCCAGCCCAGCACGCTGTTCTCGGCGGACGACGTGGCGAAGATCGACAGGGTGGAACCGCCCTGGTCGTAGATCATCCAGAACACGGCCGCGGCGACGAAGAACCAGATGTACGCCGACATCTTCGACTGCTCGGCGCTGTCCAGCTCCCGGTCGCGCTTGATGCGGACCAGGACGAGGGTCGGGATGATCACGCCGAGCAGGGTCAGCGGGACCAGGACCCAGTTCAGGGTGTAGTGGCCGGAGACGCCGAGCACGGTGTAGGCGACAGCCGCCACAGCGGCCCAGAGCGCGGCCTTGCGCAGCGTCGAGGTCTTCTCCTCGGCCGTCAGCGGCTTGGGGACCACGCTGGAGTGCGGGTCCAGATGGCGGCTGCCGAGCAGGAACTGCACGAGGCCCAGCGCCATGCCGAGCGCGGCGAGCGCGAAGCCCAGGTGCCAGTTGACGCTCTCGCCGACCGTGCCGATCACCAGCGGCGCGGCGAAGGCACCGAGGTTGATGCCCATGTAGAAGACGGTGAAGCCGCCGTCGCGGCGCGGGTCGTCCGGGCCGTCGTAGAGGTGGCCGACCATCGTGGAGATGTTGGCCTTGAGCAGGCCCGAGCCGATGGCCACCAGGCCGAGGCCGGCGTAGAAGGTGCCCGAGGAGGGCAGGGCCAGCGTGAGGTGGCCGAGCATGATGATCGCCCCGGCGACGGCGACGGTCCTGCGCGGGCCCCAGACACGGTCGCCGAACCAGCCGCCCGGCATCGTGAGCAGGTACACCAGCGACACGTACACCGAGTAGATCGCGGTCGCCGTGCCGCCGCTCAGGTGCAGGCCGCCCGGAGCGACGAGGTACAGCGGGAGCAGAGCCCTCATGCCGTAGTAGGAGAACCGCTCCCACATCTCGGTCATGAACAGGGTGGCCAGACCCCGGGGGTGGCCGAAGAAGGTCTTCTCGGACCCGGGGGTGCCCGGGTGGACCGAGTCCTTCGTCAGGCTGGACGCCATGGTCGTTCCTTGCTGGTCGGGACGCGTTCGCGCGAGGCTGCGCGCCCGGTGGGGGCGGCCGGCACCGGCGGTCCGTGCCGTCCCACCCCGACGCCCACGGGGAGTCCGCTCCGGGTCGCGGAGCGGCAGACGGTGTCCACCGGGATCCATGCCTCTACGCGCGTCACCGCGCTGCGAGGCCCGCCGCAGGTCAGTGCTTCGGATGGCTGGCGGGAACCAGCCCGCACACAAAAGAGACCTTCAGCGTCATACAGCCGCCAAAGGTCACCACGGTGCTACGGGCGTCGTTTCACCATACGGCAGGACACGGCACGATATGGAAGGCCTTGAGACAGGGATCACAGGTGTCCCGGGAACCATACGCACCTATTCCAAGGTCCTTTCCAGGATCGCATCCCACACCCGCAGGTTCGTACCGGGGGCGTGAAGGTAAGAAGCGGGTGTGCTGGAGGTAAGAAGCGGGCCCCGCGATCTCACCCCGGCTCTTGCCCCCTCGGGACTACCATCACTGCATGACCCGAGTACTGCTCGCCGAGGACGATGCGTCCATCTCGGAGCCCCTGGCCCGCGCGCTGCGCCGGGAGGGGTACGAGGTCGAGGTCCGTGAGGACGGGCCCACCGCTCTGGACGCCGGAATGCAGGGCGGCGTCGACCTGGTCGTGCTGGACCTCGGACTGCCCGGCATGGACGGCCTGGAGGTTGCCCGCCGGCTGCGCGCCGACGGCCACGCCGTGCCGATCCTGATCCTGACCGCGCGCGCCGACGAGGTGGACACGGTCGTGGGCCTCGACGCGGGCGCCGACGACTACGTCACCAAGCCGTTCCGGCTCGCCGAGCTGCTCGCCCGCGTCCGCGCCCTGCTGCGGCGCGGTGCCGCCGAACCCCAGCAGCCGCCCGCCACGCACGGCGTGCGCATCGACGTCGAGTCGCACCGCGCTTGGATGGGCGACGAGGAGCTCCAGCTCACCGCGAAGGAGTTCGACCTGCTGCGGGTGCTCGTCCGCGACGCCGGGCGGGTCGTCACGCGCGACCAGCTGATGCGCGAGGTCTGGGACACCACCTGGTGGTCGTCCACCAAGACCCTCGACATGCACATCTCCTGGCTGCGCAAGAAGCTGGGCGACGACGCGGCCAACCCCCGGTACATCGCCACCGTGCGCGGCGTGGGCTTCCGCTTCGAGAAGAGCTGAACCCGCCGGGGCACCCCGCGGGTTCGTATTGGGTAAGAGGACATGCGCCGTCGACTGATCCAGTCCACGCTCGCCGTGGTGCTCGTCGTGATCGCCGTCTTCGGCGTCTCCCTCGTGATCGTCGAGTCCCGCACGATCAGCAACAGCGCCCAGGAACGGGTCGAGTCCGAGGCGGTCCGGCTGGCGAGCATCGTCGACAGCCGGCTCTACGGGAAACAGCAGGTCGACGCCGAGGTACTGCGCGAGCAGGTCACGGGCCAGGAGCGGTACGCCGTCATCCGGATCCCCGGCGAGCAGCCCATCGAGGTCGGCACCAGGCCCACCGGCGACGTCATCAGCGCCACCGCCCCGGGCGAGGAGGGCGAGACGGTCACCGTGCAGGAGCCGCGCTCCTCGGTGACCCGGGAGGTCGGCCGGACGCTGCTGATCATCGCGCTGGTGGCGCTGCTGGCGGTGGTCGCGGCGGTGCTGCTGGCGATCCGCCAGGCCAACCGGCTGGCCTCGCCGCTGACCGATCTGGCGGAGACCGCCGAACGCCTCGGCTCGGGCGACCCGCGCCCGAGGCACAAGCGGTACGGCGTGCCCGAGCTGGACCGGGTCGCGGACGTGCTGGACTCCTCCGCCGAGCGCATCGCCCGGATGCTCACCGCCGAGCGGCGCCTGGCCGCCGACGCCTCCCACCAGCTGCGCACCCCGCTGACGGCGCTGTCCATGCGGCTGGAGGAGATCACCCTCACCGACGACCTGGACACGGTGAAGGAGGAGGCCACCATCGCGCTCACGCAGGTGGAGCGGCTGACGGACGTGGTGGAGCGGCTGCTGACCAACGCCCGCGACCCGCGCACCGGCTCCGCCGTCACCTTCGACCTGGACGAGGTCATCCAGCAGCAGCTCGCCGAGTGGCGGCCCGCCTACCGCAGCGCGGGCCGGGCGATCGTCAGCTCCGGCAAACGGCACCTCCAGGCCGTGGGCACGCCCGGCGCGGTCGCGCAGGTGCTGGCCGCGCTGATCGAGAACTCGCTCATGCACGGCGGCGGCACGGTGGCGCTGCGCACCCGGGTCACCGGCAACCAGGTCGTCATCGAGGTCACCGACGAGGGCCCGGGCGTGCCCGCCGACCTCGGGGCACGGATCTTCGAGCGCACGATCAGCGGCCGCAACTCCACCGGCATCGGCCTGGCCGTGGCCCGCGACCTGGCCGAGGCCGACGGGGGCAGGCTGGAGATGCTCCAGACCAAGCCACCGGTGTTCGGCCTGTTCCTGTCGCGTACGCCGCCGTCGGAGAAACCGGCGGACGAGGAACAGCCGATGGTGCGGTGAGGCCGCACGGCTTCCAGGCCTCCCGGGTCTGCCTCGGCGAGGCGGCCTCCCAGCGGCCTCCTACGGCACCCGCTGCCCGGTCCGCTCCTCCGTCGCAGACGGGTCCGCCTCCCCGTGACCCGGCAGGGCACGGAAGACCCAGGTGCGGTAGGACCAGAAGCGGAACAGCGTGGCGATGCCGATGCCGACGAACTTGAAGATGTTGTTCTGCAGCGGGGTGTTCCAGTCGAAGCCGTACGTCGCCACGTACAGCACCCCGTTCTCGATCACCAGGCCGGCCACGCTGAACAGCAGGAACAGGGTCATCTCCCGGGTACGGCGGCTCCGGTCGCGGTCCCGGTAGGTGAAGTAGCGGAAGCCCAGGTAGTTGAAGACGATCGCGACGATCGTCGCGATGACGCTGGCGCGCACCACCTGCAGGTCGGTCACGTGCCGTACGAGGTTGAACACCAGCAGGTTGACCAGCACACCGGCACCGCCCACGGCGCCGAACTTGGCGACCTCGTGCACGAGCTGCCGAAGGCCCGAGGAACCACGTCCCATGGTCGTACTGGCCCCCGTCCGTCGGTCGGCGTCAACCCCGTCATGCTAACCACCCAGCCGCGTGATCTTCCTGTGGACGGGGCCGAGGGGGTGGCCGGGACCCGAGGAGGGCCCATAATCCGGCCACTGTGGCGCGGCCGATACCCTAGGCGTGTGACGTTCCCGGTAGTCGGCATGGTCGGCGGTGGCCAGCTCGCTCGTATGACACACGAGGCGGGCATCCCGCTGGGCATCAGGTTCAAGCTTCTCAGTGACACTCCGCAGGACTCCGCGGCGCAGGTCGTGAACGACGTCGTCATCGGCGACTACCGCGACCTGGAGACGCTGCGCGCCTTCGCACAGGGCTGTGACGTGATCACCTTCGATCACGAGCACGTGCCCACCGAGCACCTGCGCGCCCTGGAGGCGGACGGCATCCCCGTCCGCCCGGGCCCCGACGCGCTCGTGCACGCCCAGGACAAGGGCGTGATGCGCGCGAAGCTCGACGCGCTCGGCGTGCCCTGCCCCAGGCACAGGATCGTCTCCGATCCGCAGGACGTGGCGGCCTTCGCGGCCGAGGGCGACGGGTTCCCGGTCGTCCTGAAGACCGTCCGCGGCGGGTACGACGGCAAGGGCGTGTGGGTGGTGCACTCCGTCGAGGAGGCCGCCGACCCCTTCAAGGCGGGCGTCCCCGTGCTCGCCGAGGAGAAGGTCGACTTCGTGCGCGAGCTCGCCGCCAACGTCGTACGGTCCCCGCACGGGCAGGCCGTGGCGTACCCGGTGGTGGAGTCGAGGCAGGTGAACGGCGTCTGCGACACGGTCATCGCGCCCGCCCCGGACCTGGCGGAGTCGCTGTCGGCGCAGGCCTCACAGATGGCCCTGACCATCGCCAAGGAGCTCGGCGTGGTCGGGCACCTCGCGGTCGAGTTGTTCCAGACCCGCGACGGCCGCATCCTCGTCAACGAGCTGGCGATGCGCCCGCACAACTCCGGCCACTGGTCGATGGACGGCGCGGTCACCTCCCAGTTCGCCAACCACATCCGGGCCGTGCTGGACCTGCCGCTCGGCGACCCGCGCCCGCGCGCACCGTGGACCGTGATGGTCAACGTCCTGGGCGGCGACTTCCCGGACATGTACTCCGCGTACCTGCACTGCATGGCCCGCGACCCGCAGCTGAAGATCCACATGTACGGCAAGGACGTGAAGCCCGGCCGCAAGGTCGGCCACGTCAACACCTACGGCGACGACCTCGACGACGTGCTGGAGCGCGCCCGTCACGCTGCCGGCTACCTGAGAGGCACGATCACCGAATGAGCCCTGTTGTTGGCATCGTCATGGGGTCGGACTCGGACTGGCCCGTCATGGAGGCCGCCGCCAAGGCCCTCGACGAGTTCGAGATCGCGTACGAGGTCGACGTCGTCTCCGCGCACCGCATGCCCAGGGAGATGATCTCCTACGGCGAGCAGGCCGCGGACCGGGGCCTGAAGGTGATCATCGCGGGGGCGGGGGGCGCCGCCCACCTGCCCGGCATGCTCGCCTCCGTCACCCCGCTGCCGGTGATCGGCGTGCCCGTGCCGCTGAAGCACCTCGACGGCATGGACTCCCTGCTGTCGATCGTGCAGATGCCGGCGGGCGTGCCGGTGGCGACGGTGTCGGTCGCCGGGGCGCGCAACGCGGGTCTGCTCGCGGCCCGCATCCTCGCCGCGCACGACGAGGAACTCCTGCAGAAGATGCGGGACTTCCAGCAGGACCTCAACGACCAGGCCACCGAGAAGGGCAAGCGGCTGCGCGCCAAGGTCGAGGGCGCGACCGGCGGTTTCGGCTTCGGGTCGTGACCGCCGTGACCTTCCTGGAGGCGGCCCGGGAACTCCTGCGGGAGTTCCCGGTCGCCGACGGGCACAACGACCTGCCCTGGGCACTGCGCGAACAGGTCCGCTACGACCTCGACGCCCGCGACATCGCCGTCCACCAGGGCGCCCACCTGCACACCGACATCCCGCGGCTGCGGGCGGGCGGGGTCGGCGCGCAGTTCTGGTCGGTGTACGTCCGCACGGACCTGCCCGACCCGGTGGCGGCGACCCTCGAACAGATCGACTGCGTACGGCAGTTGCTGGCCCGCCACCCGCAGGACCTGGCCCCCGCGTACACCGCCGCCGACCTGGAGGCCGCGCGCGGTCAGGGCCGGATCGCCTCCCTCATGGGTGCCGAGGGCGGCCACTGCATCGCCGGTTCGCTCGGCACGCTGCGCTGCCTGTACGCGCTCGGCGTGCGCTACCTGACGCTCACCCACAACGACAACGTGCCGTGGGCGGACTCGGCGACCGACGTGCCGAACGTCGGCGGGCTGTCGGCGTTCGGCCGGGAGGTCGTGCGCGAGATGAACCGGCTCGGCATGCTCGTCGACCTCTCGCACGTCGCCGCCACGACCATGCGGGACGCCCTGGACACCACGTCCGCGCCGGTGATCTTCTCCCACTCCTCGGCCCGGGCCGTGTGCGACCACCCGCGCAACATCCCGGACGACGTCCTGGAGCGCCTGCCCGCCAACGGGGGCGTGGCGATGGTGACGTTCGTCCCGAAGTTCGTGCTCCAGGCCGCCGTCGACTGGACGGCCGCGGCCGACGAGAACATGCGCGCCCACGGCTTCCACCCCCTCGACACCACCCCCGAGGCGATGAAGGTGCACGGCGCCTTCGCCGAACGCCACCCGCGCCCGGTGGCCACGGCCGCGACGGTCGCCGACCACCTCGACCACATGCGGGAGGTCGCCGGCATCGACCACCTCGGTATCGGCGGCGACTACGACGGCACGGCCTTCACCCCCGACGGGCTGGACGACGTAGCCGGCTACCCGAACCTCATCGCCGAACTCCTCGACCGCGGCTGGTCCAGGACCGACCTGGCCAAGCTGACCTGGCGCAACGCGGTACGGGTCCTGGGCGCGGCGGAAGACGTGGCCCGGGACCTTCAGACGACCCGCTCGCCGTCCAACGCCACGATCGACTCGCTCGACGGCTGACCGAGGGCGGGGTAGTCGGTGTAGCCGGTCGCCCCGCCCACGTACATCAGGTACCGGTCCCGGACCGGGTTGAGCGGGGCGCCCAGCCGGAGCCGCGTCACCAGGTCGGGGTTGGCGAGGAAGGGCCGGCCGAGGGCGATCAGGTCGGCCCCCGCGGCCAGCAGGCGCGCGGACTCCCGGTGCACCGCCTCGGTGGTGATCTCCGGCAGTACGGGGTTGGCGACGAGGGTCCCCGGCCAGTCGGCGCGGATCCGCCTGAACAGCGACGCGTCCGGGTCGGCGTGCACCAGGTGCAGATAGGCCAGTTGCCGTCCCGCCAGCGCCTCGACGAGCGCCGGGTAGAGCACGTCGGTGTCCGTCTCCGCGACGCCGTTGACGGTGCTGCCCGGGGAGATGCGCACGCCCACCCGGCCGGCGCCGATCTCGGCGGCCACGGCCTCGACGACCTCCACCACGAACCGGATCCGCCGGGCCGCCGGACCGCCGTAGGCGTCCGTACGGAGGTTGGTGTTCCCGGCGAGGAACTGGTGCAGCAGATGGCCGTTGGCGGAGTGCACCTCGACCCCGTGGAAGCCTGCCTCCAGGGCGTTGCGGGCGGCGGACGCGAAGTCGGCGACGGTGGTGCGGATGTCGCCGGCCGTCATCTCCCGGGGCACGACGGCCTCCCGGTGCCCTGCGGGCGTGAAGATCGTCTCCGGCAGCGGTACGGGCGAGGGCGCCACCGGGGTCAGCCCGCTGGTCCCCGGATGCCCGACCCGGCCGCCGTGCTGGAGCTGAAGCATCATCGGCCCGCCGCCCGCCTCCCGCACGGCGTCCGTCACCCGGCGCCAGCCCGCCACGTGGCCCGGCGTGTGGATGGCGGTGATGTTCGGGTACGTCTGTCCGACCGCGTTCGGTGTCGACGCCTCGGCGATGATCAGGCCGGCGGAGGCGCGCTGGGCGTAGTAGGTGGCCATCAGCGGGGTCGGGGTGCCGTCGGCCGCCGCGCGGTTGCGGGTCAGAGGGGCCATCACCAGGCGGTTGGGCAGGGCGAGTCCGGGCAGACGGGCCGGTTCGAACAGTGCTGTCGTGTGCGTCATGACCGTACGCTAGAACCTGACACTGATGTCAGAATCAAGTCCGGACGGTCCGAAGACCGGGGCGTTGCGGGAGCAGCGGAGGCGGGGATGAGGATCGGGGAACTGGCCCGGCGCACGGGCGTGAGCGAGCGGTCGCTGCGCTACTACGAGAAGCAGGGGCTGCTCACGGCCGAGCGGACACCCGGGGGGCACCGGGAGTTCCCGGAGGCGGCCGTCGACCGGGTTATCCGGATCCAGGAGCTGTTCGCGGCGGGACTGGCCAGCACGAAGATCGCGCAGCTGCTGCCCTGCATGCGGGACACCGACGGCGGGCCGTCGGAGATCGCCACGCCGAAGCTGGTCGCCCAGCTCATCGAGGAACGCGACCGCATCGACCGGATGATCACCGACCTGGAGCGCTCCCGGGAGACCCTGGACCAGGTGATCGAGGGCGCCCGGCAGCCCTGAGACCGGGGCCCTCGGCGGCCGTACCCCGAACGCGCCGCCCACCAGGAAACCCCGCTCGGCTCCGTGCGACGGTGACGGTACTGCACGACGACCGTACGGAGCCCGCCATGGCAGACCTCCAGGACGACCTGCACCCCGACGGCGACCTAGGCGAGCTCGGGATGACCGGGCCCTGCTCCGCCGAGGCCGTCGTCCCGGGCGAGCCCAGCGCACCCGTGCCGGACCCCTGTGACTCCGCGCTGCACCGGGCCCACGCCCTGCTCGCCGCGCACCCCGTCGCCGACGGCTGCAACGCGCTGCCGCAGGCCCTGCGCACCCTGTCGTGGTACGACCTGGAGCTCGGCGAGGGCGGTGTCGACACGGACGTGCCCCGGCTGCGCGAGGGGCGGGTCGGCGCGCTGTTCTGGTCGCTGCACGTGCCCGACGGGCTCGACGGCGACCGGGCCGTCGGCGCCGCCCTGGAACAGCTGGACCTGGCGAAGGCGGTGGCCGCGGGACACGAGGAGGGGCTGCGGCTGGCCCGCACCGCGGGGGAGACCGCCGACGCCCGCCACTGCGGCCGCGTCGCCGTGCTGCTCGGTCCGGCCCCGGCCGCAGCCGCCGGCGACTCGCTGGGCATCCTGCGCCAGCTGCACGCCCTGGGCCTGCGCGTCCTCACCCTGGCCGGGGTGTCCTGGGCGGGCCCGGACGGGCTGACCCGGTTCGGCGAGGAGGTCGTACGGGAGATGAACCGGCTCGGCGTCATCGCCGACCTCTCCGGCGCCTCCGTACGGACCGTCCGCCGCGTCCTGACCGTCTCCAAGGCGCCCGTGATGTGCAGCCGCTCCGCCGCCCACGCCCTGCGGCCCCACCCGGCCAACCTGCCCGACGACCTGCTCGCCGAGCTGGGGGCCGCGGGGGGCCTGTGCCTGGTGCCGCTGAGCGCCGAACAGACCGGGCCGTCCGTGCGCGACGTCGCCGACCACCTCGACCACGTCCGCGGCGTGGCCGGCCCGCAGAGCGTCGGCCTGTCCGGTACGTACGACTCCGGCGCCGCGCATCCGCAGCAGCTCAGCGACGTCTCCGGCTACCCCCGGCTGATCGCCGAGCTGCTGGAGCGCGGCTGGGCAGAGTCCGACGTGGCCCTGTTGACCTGGGGCAACGTCCAGCGGGTGCTGCGCGGCGCCGACTTCGCCGCCAAAGCGGCCCAGCAGCGCCGCACCCCGTCGACGGCGAGGATCACCGACCTGGACGGTTAGGGCTACGCTCCGCGTCGCCGCCCTCCTGACAGACCCCAGCCGCTCACGGGTGCTCGATGCGGCAGAGGCAGAACGGATGGCCCGCCGGGTCGGCGTACACCCGGAAGTCCTTCTTCTCGTCGTCCTCCCGGTCCAGCACCCGCGCCCCGAGCGCCAGCACCTTCTCCTCGGCCGCGTCGACCTCCTCCCAGGTGGAGCCGGCGTCGAAGTCGAGGTGGAACTGCTGCGAGTCCTGATCGGCCCGCGGCCACTGCGGCGGCCGGTACCCCTGGGCCCGCTGGAAGGCCAGCCGCGGGCCGCCGGGCACCTGGAGCACCACCCAGTCCGGGTCCTGCTCCTCGGGCGTGCCGCCCGCGACACCCGCGTAGAAGCGGGCCAGGTCGCGGGGCTCGGGGCAGTCGAGGACGACGGAACGCAAACGCGCGGCGGCGGGCATGAGGCCTCCCGGTGTCGGTCAGCAGGCGCAGAGGCAGAACGGGTGCCCGGCCGGGTCCGCGTAAACCCGGAAGGTGCGGGATCGGTCGTCGGCGTCCAGCGGCTTCGCACCCAGCGCCAGCACGCCCCGCTCGGCCGCGTCCAGGTCCTCGACGGTCAGGTCCAGGTGGAACTGCTGCGAGTTGCGGTCGGCCCGCGGCCACTCCGGCGGGGTGTGCCCCTCCGCCCGCTGGAAGGCCAGGGCGGGACCGCCCGGCACCTTCAGGTCCACCCAGTCGCCCTCGCCCTCGACGGTTCCGCCGAGCACCTCGGCGTAGAAACCGGCCAGCGCGCGGGGGTCGGGACAGTCCAGGACGACGACACCCAGTTCGGCGAGAGCCATGACTTCCTCCTCAGAGCCTTGCGTTACCCATAGAGACGGGTAATCGGTAACCGTTACCTCATACTGCCCCTCTGGCGGTAACGTCGCAAGGGGAGGAGCGGGAGGTACCGTCCAGACATGACCGAGAGATCGCCCGCGCCCGGGGGCCTGGCCCTGGTCGAGGCCCTGGTGAACACGCTGGACATCGAGTCGGGCGCCGACTCGCTGGACACCGTCCAGGGCCGCGCGCGCTTCGGTCTCCAGGAGGACGAGGTCGAGCAGGCGCGCCGGCTGCGCGAGGCCCTGCGCGCGGCCCTGCTCGCCCACGCGGGCCACCCACCGCACCGCGAGGTCACCCCGCTCGGCGACCTCCTGGCCGGGGCCCCGCTGGTGCTGACGGTCGACCCCGGTGACGGCTCGGCCGCCCTCACCCCGGCCGCCGCCCGCCCCACCCTGCTCTCCCGCGTCGCCGCGGCCGTGGCCGACGCCCTGGTCGCGGGCACCTGGAGTCGTCTGAAGGCCTGCGAGGCCACGAACTGCCACTGGGCGTACTACGACCGCAGCCCGGCGGGCCGCGGCCGCTGGTGCTCCATGCAGGTGTGCGGAGCGCGCGCGAAGATGCGCCGCTACCGCGCGAAGGACTGAGCGGGAGGGGCCGGCGAGGTGACGACCGTCATCCCGGTCTCTTCGGCAAGCGGTTCCCGAAGGGCGGGGTCAGCGGTGACAATGGGCGTGGGTGCCGTTCCGGCCGGCTGAGCCCCGGCCGGAACGACACCCACCCAAGAGACGTAAGTGCTGCCACGCGGACGGAAATCAGGCGTTCGGCCGCCCCATCGCCCGGTACGTCCAGCCCGCCTTGCGCCACCGCTCCGGGTCCAGCGCGTTGCGCCCGTCCAGCACGATCCGGGCCGCCGCGACCTCGCCCAGGGCCTCCGGGTCCAGCTCGCGGAACTCCCGCCACTCCGTCAGGTGCAGCACGACGTCGGCCCCCCGCACCGCCTCGACCGCGGAGTCGGCGTACCCCAGGGTCGGGAAGATACGGCGGGCGTTGTCCATGCCCTTCGGGTCGTACACCGTGACCTGCCCGCCCTGCAGGTGGATCTGCCCGGCGACGTTCAGCGCGGGCGAGTCCCGCACGTCGTCCGAGTCGGGCTTGAAGGTCGCCCCCAGCACCGCCACCCGCTTGCCGAGGAACGGCCCGCCGCCCAGCGCCTGCCGGGCCAGCTCGACCATCTGGCCGCGCTGGCGCATGTTGATGGAGTCGATCTCCCGCAGGAAGGTCAGCGCCTGGTCGGCACCCAGCTCACCGGCCCGCGCCATGAACGCCCGGATGTCCTTGGGCAGGCAGCCGCCGCCGAACCCGATCCCGGCCCGCAGGAACTTCTTGCCGATCCGGTCGTCGTACCCGATGGCCTCCGCCAGCTTGGCCACGTCCCCACCGGCCGCCTCGCACACCTCCGCCATGGCGTTGATGAAGGAGATCTTCGTGGCGAGGAAGGAGTTCGCGGAGGTCTTCACCAGCTCGGCCGTCGGGAAGTCGGTCACCACGAACGGCGAGCCCTCGGCGATCGGGGTGGCGTACACCTCGCGCAGCAGCTTCTCGGCCCGCTCGCCGCGCACCCCCACCACGATCCGGTCGGGGTGCAGGGTGTCCTGCACGGCGAAGCCCTCACGCAGGAACTCCGGGTTCCACGCCAGCTCCGCGTCCGCGCCGGCCGGCGCGTGCTCGGCCAGGTAGGCGGCCAGCCGGTCCGCGGAGCCGACCGGGACGGTCGACTTGCCGACGACCAGGGCCGGACCCTTCAGATGCGGGGCCAGCGAGGCGATGGCGGAGTCGACGTACGACATGTCGCACGCGTACTCCCCGTGCCGCTGCGGGGTGTTGACGCACACGAAGTGCACGTCGCCGAACTCCCCGGCCTCGGCGAAGTCCATGGTGAACCGCAGCCGCCCGGTGGACCCCTCGATCCCGGCGACGTGCTTGCGCAGCAGCTCCTCGAGCCCCGGCTCGTACATCGGGACCTCGCCGCGGCGCAGCTTGTCGATCTTCTCCGGGACGACGTCCAGACCCAGTACCTCGAACCCCAGCTCGGCCATGGCCGCGGCGTGTGTCGCGCCGAGATAACCGGTGCCGATCACGGTGATCTTCAGGGCCATGCGTGCTCCAGAGGTCTACGGCAGGTGATGCGCGCCCGAGCATAGCCGGGGCGTGGGAGCGGGCCTCACCGGGCAACTTCCCCGCTGTCGGCAAGCTCACGTATCACCCGGGTGGGCGAGCCCATAAAATTTTGATTACTTAACGGTAGTTAGCGCCACCATCGCAGCGTTTTGGAGCGTGAGAGACCTTGGCCGGATCGGCTGACTTCGACCTGTACCGCCCGTCCGAGGAGCACGACATGCTCCGCGACGCCGTCCGCTCGATGGCCGAGGCGAAGATCGCGCCGTACGCCGCCGCGGTGGACGAGGAGGCCCGCTTCCCGCAGGAGGCCCTCGAGGCCCTCGTGGCCAACGACCTGCACGCCGTCCACGTACCCGAGGAGTACGGCGGCGCGGGCGCCGACGCGCTGGCCACCGTCATCGTCATCGAGGAGGTCGCCCGGGTCTGCGCCTCCTCCTCCCTCATCCCGGCCGTCAACAAGCTCGGCTCCCTGCCGGTGATCCTCTCCGGCTCCGAGGAGCTGAAGAAGAAGTACATGGCCCCGCTCGCCAAGGGCGAGGCGATGTTCTCCTACTGCCTCTCCGAGCCCGACGCGGGCTCGGACGCGGCCGGCATGAAGACCAAGGCGGTCCGCGACGGCGACCACTGGGTCCTCAACGGCGTCAAGCGCTGGATCACCAACGCCGGCGTCTCCGAGTACTACACGGTCATGGCGGTGACGGACCCCTCCAAGCGCTCCAAGGGCATCTCCGCCTTCGTCGTGGAGAAGTCCGACGAGGGCGTCTCCTTCGGCGCGCCGGAGAAGAAGCTCGGTATCAAGGGCTCCCCGACCCGCGAGGTCTACCTGGACAACGTGCGCATCCCGGCGGACCGCATGATCGGCGAGGAGGGCACCGGCTTCGCCACGGCGATGAAGACCCTCGACCACACCCGCATCACCATCGCCGCCCAGGCCCTCGGCATCGCCCAGGGCGCCCTCGACTACGCCAAGGGCTACGTCCAGGAGCGCAAGCAGTTCGGCAAGCCGATCGCCGACTTCCAGGGCATCCAGTTCATGCTCGCCGACATGTCCATGAAGATCTCGGCCGCGCGTGCCCTGACCTACCAGGCCGCCGCCGCCTCCGAGCGCGGCGACGCCGACCTCACCTACCTCGGCGCGGCCGCCAAGTGCTTCGCCTCGGACGTGGCGATGGAGGTCACCACGGACGCAGTCCAGCTGCTCGGCGGCTACGGCTACACCCGTGACTACCCGGTCGAGCGGATGATGCGCGACGCGAAGATCACCCAGATCTACGAGGGCACCAACCAGGTGCAGCGCATCGTCATGGCCCGCAACCTGCCGTAACCGCCCGCTTTCCGCGCGCACCGCCCCCGGCCCATCCGGCCGGGGGCGGTTCTCGTCCGTCCCGTGGCGGTTTCGGGTGAAGGGGCGTAGGACGGAAGCACCGGGGGCCGGTTCCGGCCTCCGCGTCCCCCCAGGAGGAAGCCATGACCCAGCAGCCCGCCACCACGACCGCCATGAGCACCGAGATGCAGGCCTGCGTCGACGCCTGCATGGCCTGCCACACCGTGTGCGAGGAGACCATGAGCTCCTGCCTGCAGAAGGGCGGCCAGGCCCAGATGCAGATCATGCGCGCGCTGATCGACTGTGCCGAGATGACCCGTATGTGCGCCGACATGATGATGCGGCGCTCGCCGATGTCCGCCGAGATGTGCGCGATGTGCGCCCGGGCCTGCGACATGTGCGCCGAGGCGTGTATGGCGATGCCGGACGACGCCCAGATGATGCGCTGCGCCGAGGCGTGTCGCCGCTGCGCGGAGACGTGCCGCGCGATGGCGGGCGCCACGATGTGACGACCGTCCGACCGCACCGAGGGACACCGCCGGGTGCCCCTCGGTGGGCCTGGCTCAGTTCCCCGACACCGTCACCGTCTCGTCGTTCTTCAACTGCTCCACCAGCGTCTTCACCTTCGCGGTGTCCCACTGCAGGTTGCCGTTGGGGGTGTTGCCCGAGATCGGCATGTTCATCGACTTGCCCTCGCCGCCGCTGACGCCCTTCATCGCCCAGAACATCGAGGCCAGGTCCCACAGGCCCATGTCCTTGTCGACGATCAGGGAGTCCAGGCCCGCGCCCATGGTCGGGTACAGCTTGAACGGGTTGAGGACGGTGCCCGGGGTGGCGACCTGGTTGGCGAGGGCCGAGAGGAACTTCTGCTGGTTCTTCGTACGGTCCAGGTCCGAGCCCTTGAGCGCGTACCGGGTGCGGACGAAGGCCAGGGCCTCCTCGCCGTTCAGGGTCTGCTTGCCCTTCTTGAAGTCCGCGCCGGACTTGGTGTCCTTGATGTCCTGCGGGATGTCGATCTCCACGCCGCCGACCGCGTCCACGATGTTGGCGAAACCGGCGAAGCCGATCTCCACGTAGTGGTCGATGTGCAACCCGGTGTTGGCCTCCACCGTCCGCACCAGCAGCTCCGGGCCGTCCTCCGCGTACGCCGCGTTCAGCTTCACCTGGCGGCCGGTGCCCGGGTAGAGCTTGCCGGAGTCGGAGCCCTTGTACGAGGGGATCGTCACGTTGGAGTCGCGGGGGAGCGAGATCAGCGTCGGGCCGTTGCTTCCGGTGTGCAGGATCATCATCGAGTCCGTGCGCTTGCCCTCGGCGGACCCGGTGTGCAGCTTCTTCTTCTCGTCGGCCGACATCCCGGCCCGGCTGTCGGAGCCCACGATCAGGTAGTTCGTGCCCTCGCCCGCCTCCGGCCGGTCGATGACCTTCGACAGGTCGACGTCGCGGTGCAGCTTGGAGTCGGCCCAGAAGTACGTGGCGACGGTGGTGACCACCAGCACGGTCGTGACGGTGATCGCCGTGATCTTGATCCGGCGCCGCCAGTTCGGCGCGGGCCGCGCCGCGTACGTGCCGCCGCCACCGCCGCCCCGGCCGCCGGACGAGCCGTAGACCTGGCCGGTGTTGTAGCCGCTGTCGTACCCGTCGTCGGGCGGGCCGTCGTAGCCGCGGCCGTCCACGTACGACGGCTGCTGCGGCACACCGGAACCGCCGTACGGTGCCTGCCCGGGGCGCGCCGCCGGACCGCGGCGGACCTGCCGCATCACGCGCGCGCCCTCGGGCTGTGCGCTCGCGCTGCCGCCCCCGTACCGGGTGCCGCGGTTGTCGTCGGACCATGCCTCGGGCCAATCAGTCATGGGCTCAGTGTGCCGGGCCCTGCCGTGCGGCATACAAGGGTCGTCGGAAAATCAGAGCACGGCTGTGGCGAAGCTGACACAAATCCCCCGCACACGGCCTCGGCTTAAGGTGGAGGCCATGACAGACCAGGCCACAGCCCCGGAGCAGGGAACCGCGGACCTCCCCGGGAAGCCGACCTCGGCGTCCCGCACCACCCTCAGCCACATCATGACCCACAACGACACGAACCTGCTGGGGACCGTGCACGGCGGAGTGATCATGAAGCTGGTCGACGACGCGGCGGGCGCCGTCGCCGGGCGGCACAGCGGCGGCCCCGCCGTCACCGCGTCGATGGACGAGATGGTGTTCCTCGAGCCGGTGCGGGTGGGCGACCTGGTCCATGTCAAGGCCCAGGTCAACTGGACCGGCCGGACCTCCATGGAGGTCGGCGTCCGAGTCCTCGCGGAACGCTGGAACGAGTCCGCCCCGCCCACCCACGTCGGCTCGGCCTACCTCGTCTTCGCGGCGGTGGACGCCGACGGCAGGCCGCGCCCGGTGCCGCCGGTGATCCCCGAGACCGAGCGGGACAGGCGCCGCTACCAGGAGGCCCAGATCCGCCGCACCCACCGGCTGGCCCGCCGCCGGGCGATCCTGGAACTGCGGGAGAAGCGGGCGGCGGAGGGCCACGAGGACTGACCCCGCGCGGGCGGCTCAGCCGGGCTCTACGACCCGCACCGCACCTCGTCCCCGCGCACCACCCCGAACTCGCCCTCCGACTGGTTCTCCGCCCGGACCTTGCGGACCTGCCGGTAGTCGGCCCCCACGACCACCTTCAGCGTGGCCCCCTGCCCCTTCACGGCCCGCAGTTCACTGCCGGGCAGCGCGGTCGCGAGCGACTTCGCCGACCGGTCCCAGCGCGGGTCGTAGGCGACGACCGTCCGCCGGACCGTGCGGTCCTTCGCGTTCACCGGCGCCCGCGTGGTACGGAACCCCGCCCCCGCCAGCGCCGCGTCGACCCTGCGCCCGAGCCCCGGGGTGCCCGTGCCGTTCTCCACCTGCACCCGGATCTGCTGCGGGGCGACCGGCACCAGCACCGCCGCCGCGCGCGGCCGCCGCGCCGACAGCGGCCGGTCCTCGCGCAGCGCGCGGAAGAGCCGCTCGGACCTGACGGGGTCCCACTTCAGCGTCGAGCCGACGCCCTTCACGGCGTATCCCATCCGCCCGATCGGCACGGTGGTGAACTCGGAGGAGGCAGGGGAGAAGTTCCGCATCGCCCGGCCGAGGCCCAGGAGTTCGTCGGTGCCGAAGCCCTTGTCGGCGCGGACCGAGCCCAGCACCGCCCGCGTGACGTCCCGGAACTTCAGCGGGTTCAGCAGGATCCCCGAGGAGGTGGCCCGCGCCACCAGGGCCGCCATGAAACGCTGCTGGCGCTTCATCCGCCCGAGGTCGGAGGCCCCGTCGACGTACCGGGCGCGTACGTACTGCAGCGCCTGCCCGCCCTGCAGCAGATGCCGGCCGGGCGGCAGGTCCAGGCCGGTGTGGCTGTCCTTCAGCGGGTCGGCCGTGCAGATCTCGACGCCGCCGACCACGTCCACGGTCTTCATAAAGCTGGTGAAGTCGACCTCCAGGTAGTGGTCGATCTTCACGCGGGTCATCCGCTCGACCGTGCGGATGGTCAGCTCCGGCCCGCCCTCCGCGTACGCCGCGTTGAGCTTGACGGGGTGACCGCGGTGCCGTTTGCCGGAGGTGCGGTCGGTGTGCGGGGGCGTCACGGCGTACGAGTCGCGCGGCAGGCTCACCACGCTGGCCCGTCGGCGGTCCTCCGAGATGTGCACGATCATGATGGTGTCGGTGCAGTGGCAGGGCGCCCCGCCCAGCCGGTACCTGCGCCGCTCCGCCGCGCTGATCTTCTCGCGGCCGTCGGTGCCGACCAGCAGGATGTTCGTGCCGTGCCCTGCGCGCGGGCGGTTCTTCATGTCCTTGAAGGGGTCGACCCGGGCGATGTCCGCGTCCAGGCCGGAGAGCACCGCGTGCCCGATGCCGGCGGAGGCCAGGACCACCACGGACAGCGTGGTGACCGCCCGCAGGACCCAGCGCGGCTTCCTGCGCGGTACGGCAGGGCGGCCGGGGCGGCCGGGGGGGCCGGACGGCCGGGGGCGGCGCTGCGGGGCGGGCTGGGGCCGGGGGGACCGGGGCGGTGTGGGCAACGGGACTCCTCCGGACGACGGCCGTACGTGGGATCCGCGAGCACCGTAGGCCCCTGCGCCGTGTGGTCCGGGTCACCGCCCCCGGCGGCGCGCAACGGTGTCCCCCGTTCGCGGTAACGTGAGCCTCCTATGAACGCCAATCCCGACGTGCAGCTGCCCGCCGTGTCTGTGATCATGCCCGTCCTCAACGAGGAGCGGCATCTGCGCGGAGCAGTCCAAGCGATCCTCGCGCAGGAGTACGCCGGCGAGCTGGAGGTCGTGATCGCCCTGGGTCCGTCCACGGACCGTACGGACGAGATCGCCGCCGAGCTCGTGGCCGAAGACCCGCGGGTGCACACCGTGCCCAACCCGAGCGGCCGCACGCCGGCCGCGCTGAACGCCGCCATCAAGGCGTCCCGGCATCCGGTCGTGGTCCGCGTCGACGGACACGGCATGCTCTCGCCGAACTACATCGCCACCGCCGTACGGCTCCTGGAGGAGACCGGCGCGCAGAACGTCGGCGGCATCATGCACGCCGAGGGCGAGAACGACTGGGAGCGAGCCGTCGCGGCCGCGATGACCTCGCGGATCGGGGTCGGCAACGCCTCCTTCCACACGGGCGGCGAGGCCGGGCCCGCCGAGACCGTGTACCTCGGGGTGTTCCGGCGCGAGGCGCTGGAGCAGCAGGGCGGCTACAACGAGGAGTTCATCCGCGCCCAGGACTGGGAGCTGAACTACCGGATCAGGGAGGCCGGGGGCCTCATCTGGTTCTCGCCCGAGCTGAAGGTGTCCTACCGGCCCCGGCCGAGCGTGCGGGCGCTGGCCAAGCAGTACAAGGACTACGGCCGTTGGCGGCACGTGGTCGCCCGTTACCACGAGGGCTCCATCAACCTGCGCTACCTCGCCCCGCCGACCGCGGTGGCCGCGATCGCGGCCGGGATCGTGGTGGGGGCCGCGCTGACCCCGCTGGGCTTCGTCGTGCCCGGCGGTTACCTCGCGGCGATCGTGCTGGGATCCGTTCCTGCGGGCCGGGGGCTGCCGCTCAAGGCGCGGCTGCAGATCCCCGTCGCACTGGCCACCATGCACATGTCGTGGGGCTGGGGCTTCCTGACCAGCCCGCGGTCGCTGGCCCGCAGGGTGAAGGCGAGCCGCCGGCCCGCCGTCCACGCGGACGCCGCCACGGGCGGATCGGCGGCCTGAGCCGGGCCCCCGGCCGGGGGCCCGTCAGGACCAGGTGAACGCCGGGTTCACGTGCATGCAGGCCTTGTCGTCCGCGCCGTTGAGCGCCTGGGCCGACTCGGGAGTCGTGTCGTCGTCCTTCGCGGCCTTGTACGTGCTGCCCTCACGCCAGTCGGCACCCACGACGAGGGTGACGCCGGAGACCTCGGTGGAGCGCCGCACCGCACTCGGGGGAAGACCGAGGGCCTCGGCGACCCGCCGCGCGTCGCCCTCCAGGTCGGCGCTCGGGTAGCGGACCACCGTCCGGTCCTCGCTGAGCGACCCGGCGGGGCCGGCGTACGCCCGGGTGAAGCCCTTGTCCGCCAGCAGCCCGGCCACGGTGCTCGCACGGCCCCGGGCCGCGGGACGGGTGCCGGTGCGGGTGCCGTTGCGGACCTGCACCGCGATCTCGCCGTCGGCGGCCGCCGGGTCGGCGGACACCTGCTGCCCGGCCGTCTGCCCGGCCGTGGCGTCGTTCTTTCCCTCGTCCGTGCCCGCGCCCTTGCCGTCCAGGGCGATGTCCTCGCGCACCAGCCGGAACAGCTTCTCGGCGTCCTCGGTCGGCTCGACCCGCGCGCCCACGTACCGGTTCGGCATCGTGGTCATGGTGATCCGCTCCGGCTTCACCTCGCGCAGCTCGCTGCTCAGGTCGTACAGCTTCTTGACGGTGTCCAGGCCCGGGTCGACGGTGAGGGCCTCGGTGGCCCGCTCGGCGAGCCTGCGCAGCTTGTTCGGGCTGCTGAGGGTGGCGTTCTCGCGCAGCCGGCGCACCAGCGCGTTCATGTACATGTGCTGGGCCTTGGCGCGGGCCAGGTCGCTGCCGTCCTCGAAGCCGTAGCGGGTGCGCAGCCACTGCAGGGCCTGCTCGCCCTTGACCGGGTGGGTGCCCTTGCGCAGCTTCAGGCCCGAGCCGTGGCCCTGGCTGTCGCGGGAGTGGATGTTGGCGTCCACGCACACCGGGACGCCGCCGACGGCGTCCGCCATGGACACCACCCCGGCGAAGTCGACCATGACGAAGTGGTCGATGCGGATGCCGGTCAGCTTCTCCCAGGTGGCCACCGTGCAGCCCGGCCCGCCGTGTCCGAGGCTCTGGTTGGCCATCACCCGGCCGTTGCTCGCCGGGTACACCTTCCCGTCGTCCGGGTCGGTGCACTTCGGTATGTGCACCAGCGTGTCCCGGGGCATGCTGATGACCGACAGGTTGGTCCGGTCCGCGGACAGGTGCACCAGCATCTGGACGTCCGCGAGCGGGGTCGAGCCGAACGTCTCCCGGGCGCCGCCGAGTTTCTGGTTCTCCTTGGTGTCCCGGGCGTCGGAGCCGATGAGCAGGATGTTCAGCGGGGTCTGGCCGGCCGCGTTCGGCGTCGGCTCGGCGACCTTGCTGTCGCCGAGGTTGAGGGTGTCCTTCTTGATGTTGGCGTTCAGGTGCCGGTAGTAGAGGTAGCCGGCCCCGGCCGTGCCGATGACCAGGGTCGCGAGCAGGGCCGCCGACCACTGCAGCGCCCGGTGGCGGCGCCGCGGACGCGGGCCGCCGTGCGGGTCGCCGACCAGGGCGTCGCCGCCGCCGGCCGGAGCGTCGCCGCCGTCGGCCGGGGCCGTCTCCCGCCGGGTGTCCCGGGCCGTCTGGTCGGCCTCCACCGTGTTCTGCGTCACTTCCCCCGCCCTCCCTGCTCCTCGCGCCCACGAACAAGGCCCGTCATGCGTCCTGTTAGACGCACGACGGGCCCGTCAGTTGCCCTGGGAACGTCAACTCGCGCAGGTGAGCTTGTCGGCCGTGGACTTCTCCACCTCGACAGCCGCGGCGGGAGCGGTCAGCGAGACGCCCGCGCCCCGGAAGTCCTGGCCCAGCGTCAGCGTCATCGCGGGCTGCCCCTGGGCGTCGGCCACGCTCTCACCCGGCTTCAGCGCCGCGCCGGACAGACCCATCAGGCCGGCGAGGGCACGGGCCTGGCCGGCCTGGCCGGGGGCGTACTCCAGCGTGGTCCTGCTCAGGCGCCGCGGTGCGTTGCCGGCGTTCGCGGCCTGGGTCACGCCCTTGTCGGTGCGCAGCCACCGGAGTGTCTCCTGGGCGCTGCCGGCGGGGGCGCCGCCGTTGAGGATCCGGACCCGCACCTCGGAGGCCGGGGCCCTGGCGCCCTCCAGACGGGCGGCCCGGGCGTCCCTGGGGTCCTCGGCGGCCTGGCGCTGCCGCGCGCGCACCTCGGTGAAGGAGACGTCGTCGCGGATCGCGTCGAAGACCTGCGGGGCCCTGGACTCGTCGAGGACGACGGTGGCCTTCACGGTCTCGGCGGGGTTGTCCCGCACCGGGACCGTGGTGAAGCTGAGGTTCTTCGTCGGAACCTTCTTCAGCTCCAGCGCCATGTCCTTGAGCGTGCCGACCTTGCCGAGGGGCTTGTCCACGGTCAGCGCCTCGGTCGCGGCCTCGGCCAGCTTCAGCAGCTTGGCGGGGCTGGTGAGCGTGTCGCCGGAGGACATCTTGCGCATGAGCGAGCCCAGGAACTGCTGCTGCACCTTGATGCGGTCCAGGTCGCCCTGGTTGCCGAAGCTGTGCCGGGTGCGGACGAACGCCAGGGCCTGCTCGCCCTCGACCGTCGACTCCCCCTCGGGCAGCCGGAGTTTGGACTGCTTGTCGTGCACGGCGTGCGCCACGCACACCGGGACGCCGCCCACCGCCGTGGTCAGCGTCTTGACAGCGTTGAAGTCGGCCATCATGAAGTGGTCGACGGGGATGCCGGTGACCTGCTCGACCGTGCGCATGGTGCAGCCCGGGTCCCGGCCGCCCTCCCCGAGACTGCGGTTGAAGCGGACACCCCGCAGGCCCGGGACGACTCTCTGCGAGCCGTCCGCCTGCCGGGTCGGGCAGTCGGGGATGTCCACGATCAGATCGCGGGGGATGCTCAGCGCCGTCGCGTTGGAACGGTCCCGGGCGACGTGCAGCAGGATCGTGGTGTCCGCGTGCCCGGAGCTGCCCTGGTCGCCGTAGCCCTCGTTGCCCTCGCCGGTGCGCTTGTCGGTGCCGATGACCAGGATGCTGAAGGCCTCGTCCGTGCTGAAGTCCGACTTGCCGGCGTCACCCACGTCGGTCGTGCTGACGTTGCCCTCCAGGTGCTTCAGGTACAGGTACCCGGCCGTGCCGGTGGTGACCAGGACGAACGCCATCGTGCCGCCGGTCCACAGCAGCACCTTCCTGGCCCTCGGCCTGCGCGGGCCCGCTGCTCGCCGGCCCCGCCCGGGCTGCGGCCGGTGCCCGCGCCGCGGTGCCACCGCCCGTGCGGCGGGCGTACGGCCGCGTACGGCCGCGTCCGTCCCGCCGCGCGCGTCCTCGCCGCGCGGGCCGGGTAACCCGGGCGGCGTCAGGCGCGGCTCGTGGCCGCCGGTGCGGGGATCGCGTACCCACTGGTCTGCGGGGTCCATGTCGTCCGCCCGCCCACGGCCGTGTGCGTCCACAGTGTCCGGTTCCTCCGTCGGGCCAGGCAGCTCAGCGGTCACTCACACTATCCGCCCGGTGCGGCCGGAGTGACGCGTGTGCTCATATCGCCCTGTGCTCAGGGGAGTTCGGAGGCCGGTTGGCTACCAGCGGTAGGGCGCGTAGACGTTCATGCACTGGCCGCTGTCCGACCCGTTCACCGCGTCGGCGCTCTGCGGGATGTCCCCGGCCCTGGGCGCCGGCTGCTTCGGGTAGGCCGTGCCCGCACGCCAGTCGGCGCCGACGACGAGCGTGACGCCGGAGACGTCGGTGGAACGCCGCACCGAGCCGGCCGGGATGCCCAGGGCCTCGGCGACCCGCCGGGCGTCGCCCGCCAGTTCGGTGCTCGGGTACAGGACGGTGGTCCGCTCCTGCGACAGGGCCGCGGAGGTGTCCGCCGCGGCCTTGGCGAAGCCCTTCTGGGCGAGCAGCCGGGCCAGCGCCCCGGCGCGGCCGGTGACCGGGCCGAGCGTGGCGGTCCGGGTGGCGTTGCGCACCAGGACACCGATCTCGGCGTCCGGCGCGGCGGGGTCCTCGGAGGCCGCCTCTTTCCCGTCCGCCTGCTTCTTGGCCCCCGGCGCCTTGCCCTTGGCGCTCGTCTTGGCGCTCCCCTTGCGGTCGAAGGGGACGTCGTCGCGGAGCATCGCCCACACCCTGTCGGCGTCCTGCGACTTGGGCAGCAGATGGTTGTGGTCCTCGGGGTCCTCGATCCACGGCATCGTGGTCATGGTGATGCGGTCGGTGGGAACCGACTTCAGCTGCATGCCCAGGTCGTACAGCTCCTTCACCGAGCCGATCTCCTCGGACACCTTCAGGGACTTGGTGGCCGCCTCGGCCAGGTCCATCAGGCGCCCGGTGTCGGTGAAGACGTTCTGCTGCTTCAGGGTGCGGATCATCGCGTTCATGTACAGGTGCTGCGCCTTGGCCCGCAGCGGGTCACTGCCCCAGGCGTGCCGGGTGCGCAGCCACTGCAGCGCCCGCTCGCCGCGCACCTTGTGCGTGCCGGCGGTGAGCTTCAGGCCGGAGCCGCCGCGCTGGCCGGGCAACGGACGGTCCCACACGTTCTGGTTGACACAGACGGGGACACCGCCGACGGCGTCCGCCATGCTCACCACCCCGGCGAAGTCGACCATCATCCAGTGGTCGATGTAGACGCCGGTCAGGTTCTGCCAGGTGGCCAGGGTGCAGCCCGGACCGCCGCGCTGCAGCGACTCGTTGATGAGCGTGTTCTTCGCCGGGTACGTCTCACCGCTGTCGGGGTCCTTGCACTCGGGTATGTCGACCCGGGTGTCCCGCGGGATGCTCACCATCGCCGCGCTCCTGCGGTCCGCGGAGAGGTGGATCAGCATCTGCACGTCCGCCAGCGGCTTGCTGCCGACGTTGTCCCTGCTGCCGCCGAGCTTGAGGTTCTCCGCCGAGTTACGGCTGTCGGAGCCGATCAGCAGGATGTTCAGGGGGGTCTGCCCGGCCGCGTTCGGCTCGGCCCTGCGCACCGTGGAGTCGCCGCTGCTGCGCTGGCCCTTCTCCAGGTTGCCGTTGAGGTGCCGGTAGTACAGGTAACCGGCCCCGGCCGTGCCGAGCACCAGCACCGCCAGCCCTGTCGCCGACCAGCGCAGCACCCGCCGGCCCCGGCCGGGGCGTGGCCTGCCGCGCCGGGCTCTCGCGCCGCCGGTTCTGCCGGCGCCGTCCCCGCCCGGCCCGGCGCCCTCGCCGTCCCGTGCCCTCCGGCCGCCCGGGCCCGGCTGCCGCGGTACGGCACCTGGCCGCGTCCCCTCGCCGTGCACGCTGTTGCGCGTCATCGTGCTGCCTCCCCACCCCTGTGCCGCATCCGGCCCCCCTGCGACCGGTGTACGGGCGTCGCACGGGCTTTCGTACGCCTTGTAGGACGTACGAAAAGCCCGTCAGGTCACTTGGCGCACTCGACCTTGTCCGCCGTGGACTTCTGCACGTCCGCCGGCGCCTTCGACGGAGCGGTCAGCGGCACCCCCGCGCCCGCGAAGTCCTTGCCCAGGGTCAGCGTCATCGCGGGCAGCCCCTGGGAGTTGGTCACGCTCTCGCCCGGCTTCAGCGCCGAGGCGGACAGGCCCATGATGTCGGCGAGCCGGCGCGCCTGGTCGGCCTGGTCGGGCGCGTACTCGAGGGTGGTCCGGCTCAGCTGGCGCGGCGCGTTGCCGGCGTTCTCGGACTTGGTGACGCCCTCGTCGTTCTGGAGCCAGGTCAGGGTCTCCTGGGCGCTGCCGGCGACCGCCCCGCCGTTGAGGATCCGCACCCGCACCTCGGCAGGGTCCGCCTTCGGGCCCTTCAGGCGGGCCGCGACGGCGTCCTTGTCCTTCTTCCGCTTCTTCTTGACCTCGGTGAACGAGACGTCGTCCTGGATCATCCGGAACACCTGCGGCGCCTTGGACTTGTCCAGGACGACGGTCGCCTTGACCTTCTCCGTGGGGTTGTCGATGACCGGCGTCGTCACGAACGACAGGTTCTTGGTGTTGAGCTTGCCCAGCTCCAGGCCGAGGTCCTTGAGCTTGTCGATGCTGTCCAGGTTGGAGTCGACGGTCAGCGCCTTGGTGCCCGCCTCGGCCAGCTTGATCATCTTCGACGGGCTGGTGAGCGTGTCGTTCGACTTCAGCTTGCGCATCAGCGCGCTGAGGAACTGCTGTTGCAGCCCGATCCGGCTCAGGTCGCCGCCGAAGCCCACGGAGTGCCGGGTGCGCACGAACGCCAGCGCCTGCTCGCCCTCGATGGTGTGCGTGCCCTTGGACAGCTTCAGGTGCGAGTCCGGGTCGTCGATGTCCTTGGCCAGGCACACCTCGACACCGCCGACCGCCGAGGTCAGCGTCTTGACCGCGTTGAAGTCGGCGACCATGAAGTTGTCGGGCTTGACCCCGGTCAGCTCGGTGACGGTCCGCATGGTGCAGCTCGGCGTACGGCCGTCCTGGCCGAGGCTGGTGTTGAAGCGGACCCCC
Source organism: Streptomyces sp. NPDC052682 (assembly GCF_040678435.1). NCBI lineage: Bacteria > Bacillati > Actinomycetota > Actinomycetes > Kitasatosporales > Streptomycetaceae > Streptomyces > Streptomyces sp. NPDC052682. The sequence continues at coordinate 286,982 of NZ_JBFATS010000010.1, forward strand.
TGCGAACCGGGGATGACCTTCGTGGAGCCGTCCTCCTGCCTCGTCTGGCAGTCGGGGATGTCGACGATCAGGTCGCGGGGGATGCTCAGCGCGGTCGCGTTCGAACGGTCCTTGGAGACGTGCAGCAGGATCGTGGTGTCGGCGTGGCCGGGGCTGCCCTTGTCGCCGTACTTGTCGTTGCCCTTGCCGGTGCGCTTGTCGGTGCCGATCAGCAGGATGTTGATCGCCTTGTCCTTGCTGAAGCCGCCGGTGGAGGCGCCGTCGTCGGAGACGGACGTGATGTTGTCGTTGAGGTGCTGGATGTAGAGGTACGCGGCTCCCGCGGCAGCGACCAGGACGAACGCCATCGTGCCGCCCGTCCACAGCAGGATCTTCTTGCCCTTGGCCTTCTTCGCCGGGCGCCGTCCGCGCCGCCCGGGCGGCGGTTCGGCCGGGGCTCCGCGGCGCCTGCGCGCGGGCGGGACGTCACGGCCGGGCGTCTCGGGCCGCTCCCGGCCGGGGGCCTCCGTACGGCTGCGCACCGCGGCACCCGCACCCGGGGAGGCCGGCCTGCGCGGTCCGGGCACCGCCGACTGCGGTGCGGAAGGGGCCAGTCGCAGTTCGTATTCGCCGGTGTTCGGATTGAGTACCCACTGGTCTGCGGGGTCGATGTGCTCCGCCCGCCCACGGCCTTGCGCGTCCACGGTTGTCCGAATCCTCCGTCGGGGCCACGCGGCGCCTTCCCCTCCAAGGCGCTCGGGTCTCGGTCTGCAGTGCGCGACCTCAGGACGGACCACAGGACCTCAGGGCCGGACGCACCGGATCGCTCACACTAACCGCCCAGTTCAGTGTCGGGCGACGCCGGTGACACATTCCACGTCCCTACACCTGGGCAATTCGCCCATTTCCTCGGACAAAAGTTCTCCGCGTTGGCAATCGCTTTACCCGCAGCCGCCTTGGGCGGCGGTGTTCCCGCGGAACGTGGGCGCGGGGGAAACAGCGGAGGCCGGTTCGCCGGGGCGCTCGCCACCAGCCTTTCCGTCGGCCTTTCCGTCACCGTCCGTGCCGGTTCCGTCCATCTCCGTAGAGGAATCCGGAGGCGAATCCCCGTACGACCCTTCGTACGCATCCCCGCTTTCCCGGCTTTGTACGGCCGAACCCCCGGCCGTGTTCCGCGCGACCACCACCGGCAGGTCCGCGCGCAGCCGCTCGAACAGTTTCTCCGCCTCGGGTTCCACGAGTTGGTCGCGATTGGCGTCGTAGATGTACGACTCCCGGGGAACGGTCAGGAACTGCACCTGTTCGGTGGGGATCTCGCGCAGGCCGCGCACGAGGGCGTACAAACCGCGCAGACTCGCCAGACCCGGGTCGGTGGTGAGGGACGACGTGGCCGCGTCCAGCACGGGATACAGCTTCACCGGATTCAGCAGCACGTCGTTGCCGCGCACCTTGGTGACGAGCGCGCCGAGGAACCTCTGCTGACGCTCCATCCGGGCGGTGTCGCTGCCGTTGCCGAGCGACTTGCGGGCCCGGACGTAGCCGAGGGCCTGCTCGCCGTCGAGGGTCACCCGCCCCGCGGGCAGCTTCAGGTGGGCCGCCGGGTCGTCGACCGGCTCCTTCAGGCACACCTCCACGCCGTCCACCGCGTCGACCATCTTCTTGAACCCGCGGAAGTCGACCACGACGTGATGGTCGACCCGGATGCCGGTGAGTTTCTCGACCGTGCGGATCGTGCAGGCCGAACCACCCACCTGGAAGGCGTGGTTGAACATCGCGAAGGCGGGCTCCGAGCGGCTGCCGTCGGGCCGCCGGCAGCCGGGCACGTCGACCATCAGGTCCCGGGGGATCGACACGGCGGTGGCGCTGCGCCGGCCCGCGGACAGATGCAGCAGGATCGTGGTGTCGGACCGTTCGGTGCCCGAGTCCCGGCCGTAGCGGCGGTTGTCCTTGCCGGAGCGCGAGTCCGAGCCGATCAGCAGGATGTTCCGGGCGTCCTTCACCAGGGCGGTGGGCCGCTCCTTCTCGAACCGCGCGAGCTCGGCCGCGGCCGCCTGGTCCGCCGTGATGTTCCCGCTCAGCTTGGCGTACACCGCCCACCCGGCCCCGACGGCCCCGGCCACCCCGACGGCCAGCACGGCCGCGGCCCCCCGCGTCCAGCGCCGCCGACGCCGCCTGACCAGCCCCCGCCCGGTGGCGGAGGCCCCCGCTTCGGGGCCGGGCCTGCTCGCCGTGTCGCCCATGACCGGGTCCACCCCTCCCTGGCGTACGAGCGTGCGGGTCGCGTCCTGCTGCTCCTACGACCATGGCCCGGGCGGGCGGCGGGGGGTGGGTGGTGGTACGCCGAACGGGGGAGGGGCGGGCTCGGCGGCGGTCGGCGGCGGCTGGATGGCCGGAGGTGGTCGGCGGGGGCCGGAGGTGGCCGGTCGTGGGCGACTCGGAGTCCGTTACGGGCGGCTGGGGTCGTTACGGCCGACAGGAGTCCGTTGCGGCCGATAGGAGTCCGTTACGGCCGACTGGAGTCGTCACGGTCGACAGGAGCCGGTTACGGCCGGTCGGAGTCGTGTCGGCCGGCGAGCGCCGGTTACGGGCGGCCGGCTCGGGGCGGTCGGCCGGAGCGAGGTCACGGCCGACCGGAGCCGGGGCACGGCCGGCGAGAGCCGGTTAGGTCGGCCGGCTCCGCACGGCCGGCCAGAGCGAGGTCACGGCCGGTCCGAGCGGGCCCACGGCCGGCCCGAGCGGGGTCACGGCCGCCCGGAGCGGGGTCACTGCCCGCTGGAGTCGTTACGGCCGACCGGAGCCGGGTCGCGGCCGACCGGAGACGTTCACCGGGCGAGGGCGGTGACCCGCTCGCTCTCCACCCGCTTGTCCAGCGCCTCGGGCGCCAGCCGCTCCAGGTGCCGGCACAGCACCACGGAACCTCCCGTGGCCAGCGGCGCGTACAGCCCCGCGTTCAGCCCCTCCCAGGTGTCGTACGGCAACCCGGACAGGATCCGCGAGCCCGGCCCCGTGAGCCCCAGCCCGGGCGCCTCCGCCCGGGCCCGCTCGACCACCTCGGCCCCGCTGAACTCCCGCCCGGCCACGATCAGCGCCGGCTCCTCCGGGTCGACCGGCGCGTACGGCACGAACCGGTCGCCCTGCCCCGGCACCTCCACGGCGTAGTCCGCGAACCCCTCCGGGGTCTGCGGGAACCGCCCCCCGAGCGGCCGCAGCGCCAGAGCCACCCGCGGGCCGGAACAGGCCCGCGCCGCCTCCAGTGTGTCCGGTCCGCTCACCACCAGGTCGGCCGCCCCCGGCTGCCCGCCGACGTCGGCGACCACACCCACCGACGCACAGGCCAGCAGCCACACCGCCGTCTGCCAGTGCGCGGGCAGCAGCAGCGCGACCCGGTCCCCGGGTTCGGCGGAGAGTTCGTCCTGGAGCAGGTTCGCGGTCTTGGCCACCCAATTGGCGAAGGTGGCCACCGACAGTTCGACGCGTTCGCCCGTGGCGTCGTCGTAGAAGGTCACCAGGGGGCGTCCCGGGTCCGCGGCGAGCGCGGAACTCAGCAGGTCGGCAGGGGTGCGATCGGTGGCGTTCACCCGTGCAAGCGTACGCGGGGCGGCCGTGCGGCACCGCGTGACCGGGCCACCGGTTCGCCGTGCGCGGGCCACCGGTTCGGGCGAACGCGTTCCGACGTCCCGTCAATTCCCCGATGGACAGATATACATAGGTATGTCCAAGATCAGGGGCATGCGTGGATTCCTTGCTTCCTCAATCGGTGTCACCTGCGCGGCCACCCTCGCCCTTCCGCTGACCCCGCCCGCGGTCGCGTCGACGACCGCCAGACCGGCGCCGACCGCGGAAGCGGCCACGACGGCGGGCCCGGCCGCGGCAGGACCGGCGGGACCGGCGGCAGGTCCGGCGGTGCAGCGGGCGGCTGCCCCCCGGTCCGCCGCCGAACCGTCCGTCCCCGGCGCCACCCAGTCCCTCCCCCTTCAGCCCCTCACCCGCAAACGCACCACCGGCGTCCCCGCCGAACAGGGCCTGCCCCGCCGGGGCGTACGGCACTTCTCCCTCGTCGGCGTCGTCTGGGACGACCCCGACACCGAACTGCACGGCGTGGTCCAGGTCCGTACCCGTGCCGCCGGCACCGGCACCTGGTCCGGCTGGCAGGACGTCGAGACGCACAACGCCGACCACGGGGCCGACGCGGGCACCCCCGAGCGCACCTCTGGCCGGGTACGGGGCGCCACGGCACCGCTGTGGGTGGGCGACTCGGACGGCGTGGAGGTCCGTGTCCGCGCGCAACCCGGGCGCGAGGACCGGGTCGGCACGCCCAGCGCCGCCGGGCCGCTCCCCGCAGGCCTGCGGCTGGAACTCGTCGACCCGGGCACCGGCCCCGACGACAGCCTCCAGCCCGCCGGCTTCAAGGCCGCCGGAACCGACACCGGTTACGGTGCCGGCGCCGACTCCGACACCGACGAGCTGGGCGCGGAGGCGGCCGTCGCCTCCGCCGCCAACGCCGCACTCGCCCCCCTCGGCGCCACCGAGGTCCCGCCGCTCGACCGCGCGGCCGCCGAGCGGGAACTGCCGCCCCTGACCGCGCAGCGGGCGAAGCCGTACATCGGCCCGCGCCCGAGCATCGTCACGCGACGGGGCTGGGGAGCGGACGAGTCGCTGCGCGAGAAGACGTTCGTCTACACGAAGAAGGTGAAGGCGGCCTTCGTGCACCACACGGCCTCCGGCAACAACTACCGCTGTTCGCAGGCCCCTTCACTCATCCGCAGTATCTACCGCTACCACGTCAAGAGCATGGGCTGGCGGGACATCGGCTACAACTTCGTCATCGACAAGTGCGGCAGGATCTACGAGGGCCGCGCCGGGGGCGTGGCGAAGCCGGTCCTCGGCGCGCACACCCTCGGCTTCAACTCCAACAGCATGGGCATCGCCGTGATCGGCTCGTACGGCTCGAAGAAGCCGTCCTCCGCCGCCGTGAAGGCCATCGCCCGGCTCACGGCCTGGAAGCTCGGGCTGTACGGGATGAATCCCAAGGGCAAGACATACCTGAAGTCCGGCGGTGGCAACCTCTACCGAAAAGGCAAGAAGGTACGGCTGAACGTGATCTCCGGTCACCGGGACGGGTTCGCCACGGAGTGCCCAGGGGGGAAGCTCTACGGCAAGCTCGGCTCGGTCCGTGAGAAGGCGGCCCGTTACCAGGGCCGCTGAGCGGGAGCCCCGCGAGCGACGACGACCTGCCGGGGACCGCGTTCACCGCCATCGGGGGGCAGGGGCGGGACACCGCACGGCCGACGAAGGCGCCAGGGAACGGTCTGCATACACTGGCCGGTCGAAAGACAGTTCGGCCGGTCCCGGCAGGAAGCAGAGACGACAGGTGACAGAAGCGATCCTCCTGGTCGGCGGCAAGGGCACGCGGCTGCGCCCGCTCACGGTGCACACGCCGAAGCCGATGGTCCCGGCGGCCGGAGTGCCCTTCCTCACACACCAGCTGGCCCGGGCGAGAGCGGCCGGCGTCGAGCACATCGTGCTGGCCACGTCCTATCTGGCCGAGGTCTTCGAACCGTACTTCGGTGACGGGTCGTCACTCGGGCTCCACCTGGAGTACGTGACGGAGGAGGAGCCCCTCGGCACGGGCGGCGCGATCCGCAACGTGGCGTCCCGGCTGCACTCGGGCCCCGACGACCCGGTCCTCGTCTTCAACGGCGACATCCTCACCGGCCTGGACATCCGGGCCCTGGTCCGCACCCACGAGACGACGGGCGCGGACGTCTCCCTGCACCTGACCAAGGTGACCGACCCGCGCGCCTACGGGCTGGTCCCCACGGACGAGACGGGCCGCGTCCTGGCGTTCCTGGAGAAGCCGCAGACCCCCGAGGAGATCGTCACCGACCAGATCAACGCGGGGGCGTACGTCTTCCGCCGCTCGGTCATCGACACGATCCCGGCGGGGCGGCCCGTGTCGGTGGAACGGGAGACCTTCCCCGGCCTGCTGTCGGCCGGAGCCCATCTCCAGGGCATGGTCGACTCCACGTACTGGCTGGACCTCGGCACCCCGGCGGCGTTCGTCCGCGGCTCGGCGGACCTGGTCCTGGGCCGCGCCCCGTCCCCCGCAGTGCCCGGCCGCTGCGGCGACCGGCTGATCCTGCCCACGGCCAGGGTCGCCCCCGACGCGAAGCTGGCCGGCGGAACGGTGGTCGGCGAAGGCGCGTTGGTGGCGGAGGGCGCCCGCGTCTACGGCAGCACGATCCTGCCGGGAGCGGTGATCGAGCCCGGCGCGGTGATCACCGACTCCCTCATCGGCACCCGCGCCCGCGTCGGCGAACGCTCCGTCCTCACGGGCACGGTCATAGGCGACGGCGCGGTCGTAGGCCCCGACAACGAACTCCGCGAGGGCGTCCGCGTGTGGTGCGACGCCCGGATCCCAGCGGGCGCGGTCCGCTTCTCATCGGACCAGTAACAGGGCACCGCCCGCCTGGGCGCGGTCGTCCTTGCGATGCGGTGGGCGTCCGCCCCGCTGGGTCGGCAGTGGTGAGCGCAGCGACACCGCGTCGCGCCGGAGGACGCAGCGGCGGTTGTCATGGATGGCCCGGCTAGGGGCGGCCGACGTGCCGCCCGCCTGTGCGCGGCCGTCCCCTGCCATGCGGCGGGCGCCCGTCCCACCGAGGCCGCCCCGCTGGCTGGCGGGGGTGGGCGCAAGCCGCACCCCGTCGCGCAGGGGGACGCAGCGGCGGTTGTAGTGAATGGCCCGGCTACGGGCCGCCCAGCTGCGGGCAGTCGTGCCGCTGGGGCGGCACGGGTGGGCGCAGCGGTACCCCGCCGCGCCGGGGTGCGCGACGCCCCGCGCCCGGCCCGGCGCCGCTCGGCCGGTCAGCGCCGGGCACAGCCACCCCGCCTCGCCCGGCCCACGCCCACCAGGCCCCTCACAACCGCCCGATATCCCCCCGCGGCATCCGAGGCGCCCGCCGCGGCGGCACCCGGCCGCTCAGCAGGATCAGCCGAGCCGCCCGGTGCCGCTGCCCGGCATACGGCTCCAGCAGCTCCAGCATCACCGAGTCGTCCGCGTCCCGGTCCCCGGCCAGCGCCCACCCCACGATCCCCGGCAGATGCAGATCCCCCACCGTCACCGCGTCCGCCGCGCCATGACTGCGCTGCACCGTCTCCGCCGACGTCCACGGCCCGATCCCCGGCACCACCTCCAACCGGGCCTGCGCGTCAGCCGGAGCCATCCCCACCGCCTGCTCCAGCCGCGCGGCGACCCGTACGGCCCGCAGGATCGTCGACGCCCGCTTGTTGTCCACCCCGGCCCGGTGCCACTCCCACGACGGGATCAACGCCCACGTCCGCGGCTCCGGCATCACGTACATCCGCTCCGGCGCCGGCCCCGGCGCGGGCTCCCCGAACGCCCGCACCAGCAACCGCCACGCCCGGTACGCCTCGTCCGTCGTGACCTTCTGCTCGAGGATCGACGGGATCAACGACTCCAGCACCAGCCCGGTCCGGGTCAGCCGCAACCCCGGCCGGCGGTGCCGGGCCACAGCGACCAGCCGATGCCGGGGCACGAACACGGACGGATCGTCGGCGGCCCCGAGCAGCTCCGGCAACCCCTCCAGCAGCCACTCGGCCCCCGGCCCCCACGCCTCACCGCGCACCTGCCCGCCGGACACCGACACCCGCAGCGTCCCGGGCCCGCACGGCGTACGGCTGGCCCGCCACACGGACCCGTCCGGCATCGCCCGGAACGTCGGATCCCCGGGCCCCCGCCGCAACGGCCCGAGCACCAGCCCGAGATCCAGCGGCCCGTCCGGCACCCAGGTCCGCACCCGCCCGGGGGCCCGGCGCGGTGTGCCGGTTCCCTGGCGCGGCGCGGGCACGGAAACCTGCCCGCCGCGCACGGTCGTACGGGTGGGCCGGGGAGCGAAGCGTCCTGCCATGAATGACGTCCCGGGAGAGAGGAGAGGGGCCCTACGAGGGTAGGCGCCGACCGTCCTTGGTCACCGCACGCACCGCACGTACCGCTTCAGCGCACGTACCGCTTCACCGCACGCACCGCTTCACCGCCCCACCCCACCTACCGCACCTCGATGAACGCCCCCGCGTCCCGCTCCGGCCGCGGCCGGGGTTCCTCCGCCGGGTGGCCGACCGCCACCGCCCCCATGGGATCCCAGTCCGCCGGCAGCCCCAGCACCTCGCGCACCACGTCCCGGCAGAACATCGTCGAGGACACCCAGGCCGAGCCGAGCCGCTCCCCGGCCAGCGCGACCAGGAAGTTCTGCACGCCGGCGCCCGCGGCGACCACGAACATCTCCCGCTCGGCCGCGTCCCGCCGCGCGTCCCCGTACGTGTGCGAGCCGTCCATGACCAGGCACGGCACCACCAGGTACGGCGCGTTGCGCAGCACGTCCCCCCGGCGGATCCGCTTGGCGATGGACTCCTCGCTCCTGCCGTCCCGGCGCAGGTCGGCGATCCACGCGTCCCGCATGGCGTCCAGCAGCCGGGTGCGCGACTGCTCGGACTCCAGCAGCACGAACCGCCACGGGGTGGTGTGGTGCGGCGCCGGTGCCGTCACGGCTGCGGCGACCGCACGCCGTACGGCCCCCGGGTCGACGGGCTCGTCCGTGAAGGACCGGACCGTACGGCGCTGGGTCACCGCCAGCCGTATCGCCTCGGACGTGCCGAGCCGGAACAGGTCGTCGCGCGCCCCGCGCACCATGGCCCGGGCGCCCTCCCCGTCGTCCTCGGCCACCACGTGCGCCAGCCCGCGCACCACGGCGACGGGCCGCCCGGCCGCCTTGCCCTTGACCAGGTCGCCGGCCGGGGCCAGCTCGTCCGCCGTGGCCACGACCGTGGCGCTGAGCGGGTTGCCGTACGCGTCCGTGCCGCCGCGCAGGTCGTCCAGGACCCGGATGCCGGCCGCGCCGATCGCCACGTCGGTGAGCCCCGCGCGCCAGGGCCGCCCGAAGGTGTCGGTGACGAGCACGCCGACGCTGACCCCGAGCGCCTCGCGCAGGCCGTCGCGGAGGGCCCGGGCGGAGGCGTCCGGGTCCTCGGGCAGCAGCAGGACGGTCCCGGACGGGGTGTTGGACGCGTCGACGCCCGCCGCCGCCATCACCAGCCCCTGCCGGTTCTCCACGATGCGCAGGGTGCCGCGCCGGGCGACCACCCGTACGGTCTCCGCGTCGATCGCGGCCTCCCGGTCGGCGGCCCGCACGATCCGGCCCTCCGCCTTGGAGACGATCTTCGAGGTGACGAGCAGCACGTCACCGTCCGCGAGGGCGGGCTCGGCGGCGGCGATCAGCTTGGCCAGGTCGTCGCCGGGCCGGACCTCGGGCAGGCCGGGCACGGCCCAGACCCGGTAGCCGTCGGCGAGCGGTGCGCTCACGCCCCCCGCACCTCCTCCGCCAGCGCCAGGGCCTCCCGCGCCATCCGCGCGGCCGCCTCGACGTCGGTCATCATCAGCGGCACGGCCTTGCAGCGGATGCCCGCGGCCTCGACCCGGGGCACCGAGGCCGCGTCGACCGTGTCGACGAGCCAGCCGTCCAGCAGGCCCGAGCCGTAGTGCTCGGCGACCGCCGCGGCCGTGGACTGGACGCCGACCGCCGCCAGCACCTTGTCGGCCATCCCGCGCACGGGCGCGTCCCCGACGATGGGGGAGAGGCCGACGACCGGCACCCCGGCGTCGGCGATGGCCTCACGGATGCCGGGCACGGCGAGGATCGTGCCGATGGAGACGACCGGGTTGGACGGCGGGAAGAGGATCACGTCCGCCTCGGCGATCGCCTCCAGCACCCCGGGCGCCGGCTTGGCCTGCTCCGCGCCGACCGGTACGACCGCCTCGGCGGGCACCGAGGCGCGCAGCCGCACCCAGTACTCCTGGAAGTGGACCGCCTTGCGCTCCCCGTCGGTCTCCACGGCGACGTGGGTCTCGACGCGGTCGTCGGTCATGGGGATGAGCCGCACGCCCGGCTTCCAGCGGTCGCACAGCGCCTGCGTCACCGCGCTGAGCGGATACCCGGCGCCGATCATCTGCGTCCGCACGATGTGGGTGGCGAAGTCCCGGTCGCCGAGCCCGAACCACTCGGGCCCCACGCCGTACGCCGCGAGCTCCTCCTTGAGGTGGAAGGTCTCGTCGGCCCGCCCCCAGCCCTGCTCCTCGTTGATGCCGCCGCCGAGCGTGTACATCACCGTGTCGAGGTCCGGGCAGACCTTCAGCCCGAAGAGGTGGATGTCGTCCCCGGTGTTGCCGATGACCGTGATGTCCGCGTCCGGCACGGCCCGCTTCAGACCACGCAGGAACCGGGCACCACCGATGCCGCCTGCCAGAACCACAATGCGCATGGCCCAAGTCTCGCAGGCGGGTACGACAACGCGTCGGCCAGTCGCCGCACCCGCGGGGGTCAGGCGGTCAGGTGGTCACGGCACGCGGCTCGGTGCGGCCCTCGCAGTGCGGGGCAGCCGTGTGCATCGGCATCTCGGTCAGGCCGGGGAAGTACACGTGCAGGCTGACCGCCGGCTCCAGCGCGTCGTTGACGACCTCGTGGACATAGCCGGGGGCGAACACCCGCTGGGAGCCCGGCCCCAGCACGCGCGTGCCGCGCTGTGTGCGCTCGGTCAGCGTGCCGTCCAGGACGGTCAGCACCCCGGAGGAGCGGCCGTGGTCGTGCAGCCCGCTGCCCTGCCCGGGCACCCAGGACAGCAGCCACACCTCGTACCCCGGGCCGGTGCGCAGCCGGTGGTACCAGCGGGTGGTCGCGTCGTACCGCACCAGGTGCTCCCACTGCGCGCGGTCGGCGGCCAGGGAGCGGGCCAGGCCCGCGAACTCGGCCACGGTCACCGGGTGCTCGCGCGGTGCCTGGAGCAGGTGCGGTACTTCGAGGAGGTCGCCGGCGATCTGGAGGTCGCTGTCGCTGTTCATGGAGTGCGGTGGTTCCTTGGCGAGGAGAGAAAGCGGTGGGGGGTGGGGCGTCGCCGGTGCCCGGGTCGCGGACGGCGACGAGGGGTTGCCCTGGTGGGAGCGAAGGAATCAGCGGCCGCGTCGCGTGTGACACGGCGGCAGCCGGAGCGCGGTGGGCTCAACAGCTGGAACAGCAACAGCTACAGCGAGCACGGGCAGCACCGTGGGACCCGGCGGAGCGGGTCGGGGTGAGTGCCGAGTTCGCGAGCATGCCCACAAGGACACCGGTTCACACCTTCACTGTCAACTTCGTGCCCGGTATGTGGGATGTGTTTCACCTCATCCGGTTCACCTGAAAGGTGAAAGGTTTGCGCACCGCCCTCCCGGGACACATGGCGTCCATCCGGGCGCACGAAACGCCGTTGCGATCTCGTGATCCGACTGTGATCCGGTTCGCTTCGGCGTCCGTGCCGGAACGGGATCGAACCCGTGGGCGTCCTTCCCCGTACAGGTTCTGTGCGGGACCGGTGACCCTTGCGGGCCTCGTCCGTGTGTCAGGGTTTAGGGTGATTTGAACACTTTCCGCACGGGCTTGGTTCCGCAGAGTGAATAAGGGGCCCAATAGCAGATCTCGGCTTGACTCGCCCGGAGCAGCACACTTGTAATTTCACTCGTGTCGTTCAGCCGGGATCGGTAACGGCAACATCACGGGGACGCGGAAAGAACAGACGAGGGGCGCACATGACCGAGCTGGTGCAGCAACTGCTGGTCGACGACGCGGACGAGGAACTCGGCTGGCAGGAGCGCGCGCTGTGCGCCCAGACCGACCCCGAGTCCTTCTTCCCCGAGAAGGGCGGCTCCACCAGGGAGGCCAAGAAGGTCTGCCTCGCCTGCGAGGTGCGCTCCGAGTGCCTCGAGTACGCACTCGCCAACGACGAGCGGTTCGGCATCTGGGGCGGCCTGTCCGAGCGGGAACGCCGCCGGCTGAAGAAGGCCGCCGTCTGAGGCACCCCCCCCCGGCCCGGTCTCACCGGCTTTTCACCGACAGCGGTACGGACCCGTACGGCACACCCGCGGGAACACGTCTGAACGGCCCGTCGCAGGTGGGTTGTCCACAGGCGGCGGGCCGTCGTCCTGCCCAGCCGATAGTGTGGTCGCTCGTCCGAGACGCCCCGCCGCCCCCACCGGGCACGGGCGTCCACCGCAGTCCACCGAACCGGGGCCCGTACCTCGATGTCCGTGCACAGCCACCCGGCAGCCCATCACGACACCGCTGCCACCCCTGAGTTCCCGCGTCATGTGGTGACCGCGGTCCTCGTCTCCCACGACGGCGCCCGCTGGCTGCCCGACGCGCTCGCCGGTCTGCTCGGCCAGGAGCGCCCCGTCCAGTACGCCATGGCCGCCGACACCGGCAGCGCCGACGACTCGGCCCGGCTGGTCACCGACGCCCTCGGCGACGACCGCGTGCTGCACCTCGCCCGCCGCACCGGCTTCGGCCAGGCCGTCGAGGAGTGCCACCGCAGCGCCCCGGTCCTCACCCCGGACGAGTTGACGTACCTCAAGCGCCCCAGCGGCTGGGACCCCGTCACGCGCACGTGGCGCGACGACGCCTACGACCTCCCCGAACTGCCGCACGGCGAGCCGGTGCAGTGGCTGTGGCTGCTGCACGACGACTGTGCCCCCGAACCCGACGCCCTCGCCCAGCTGCTGCGCGTGGTGGACAACGAGTACGAGCTCGGCCGCGAGGACGTCGCCGTCGTCGGCCCCAAACTGCGCGGCTGGTACGACCGCCGCCAGCTGCTGGAGGTCGGCGTCTCCATCGCCAACTCCGGCCGCCGCTGGACCGGCCTGGACCGCCGCGAGCAGGACCAGGGCCAGCACGACCACGTCCGGACCGTGCTGTCGGTGTCCACCGCCGGCATGCTGGTCCGCCGCGACGTCTTCGAACAGCTCGGCGGCTTCGACCGGCACCTGCCCCTGATGCGCGACGACGTCGACCTGTGCTGGCGCGCGCACGCGGCCGGGTACCGCGTCCTCGTCGCCCCCGAGGCGGTCGTCCGGCACGCCGAGGCCGCCTCCCGGGAGCGCCGCACCGTCGACTGCGCCGGCCGCACCGCCGCCTCCCCGCACAAGGCCGACAAGGCCGGCGCCGTCTACACCCTCCTCGTCAACACCCGTACGGCCGCGCTGCCCTGGGTGCTGCTGCGGATCGTCCTCGGCACGCTGCTGCGGACCCTCGCCTACCTCGTCGGCAAGGTGCCCGGGCAGGCCGTCGACGAGATCCGGGGTCTGCTGGGCGTGCTGCTGCGGCCCGAGCGGATCATCGCCGGGCGGCGCGCCAGAGGCGCACCACGGATCGACAAGGGCGAGCTGCGGGCCCTGTTCCCGCCGCCCGGCGCCACCGTCCGCGTCACCGTCGAGCAGATCGCGGGCAACCTCGTCGGCCGCTCCGACCCCGAGGTCACGTCCGGGGCGGGACGCCACGGCGGCGGCCTGGAGTCGGGTCCCGGCGGCGACGACGCCGACTTCCTGGAGATCGAGCAGTTCGCCCGGCTCAAGCGCGTCGCCCGCAAGCCCGGCCCGGTGCTCTTCCTGGTGCTGCTGCTGGTCTCCCTGGTCGCCTGCCGCGCCCTCCTGGGCGGCGGCGCCCTCGCGGGCGGCGCCCTGCTGCCCGCCCCGGCCGGCGCAGGCGAGCTGTGGGCGCGCTACACCGACGCCTGGCATCCGGTGGGCGCCGGCGGCACCGCCTCCGCACCGCCCTACCTCGCGATCGTGGCGCTGCTGGCCTCCCTGCTGTTCGGCTCCACCGGGCTCGCCGTCACCATCCTGCTGGTCTGCTCGGTACCGCTGGCGGGCTTCACCGCGTACTTCGCCTCCCGCCCGCTCGTCGAGTCCCGGCTGCTGCGCGCCTGGGCGGCCGTCGTCTACGCCTTCCTGCCCGCCGCCACCGGCGCCCTGGCCGGCGGCCGGATCGGCACCGCCGTCCTCGCCGTGCTGCTGCCGCTGCTGGCCCGCGCAGGTGTCGCCGCGAGCGGCCTCGCCAACGCCTCCAGTGCGCGCGGCAGTTGGCGGGCCACCTGGGCGTACGCCCTGCTGCTGACGATCACCACGGCCTTCACCCCGGTCGTCTGGCCCGTCGCCCTGCTCCTCGGCGCCGGCGTCCTGGTGCTGCGCCGGGGTGACATCACCGCCTACGGGCTGCGCTTCCTGGCCCAGCTGGGCACGCCGCTGCTGGTCCTCGCGCCCTGGTCGCTGTCGCTGCTCCCGTTCGGCTTCTTCCAGGAAGCCGGCCTGGAGTACGGCTCCTCCGCCGCCTCCGCCCTCGACCTGCTCGGCGCGAGCCCCGGCGGACCCGGCACCGTCAGCGGCCTGATGCTCATCGGCATCGTGCTGGCCGCCCTCGCCGCCCTGCTGCGCTCCGAACGGCAGCTGTCCATCTGGACGGCCTGGACCGTCGCCCTGGTGGGCTTCGTCTTCGCCGTCCTGTCCAACGGCTCCGCCTGGGCCGGGCCCGCGACCCTGGTCTACGGCATCGCCCTCCTCGCGGCCGCCGTGCTCGGTGCCGACGGGGCACGCGCGCGGGTGGCCGAGCAGAGCTTCGGCTGGCGCCAGCCGGTCGCCGCGCTGATCGCCTTCGTCTCGGCCGCCGGCCCGCTGCTGATCGCCGCGGGCTGGATGATCCGCGGCGCCGACGGACCCGTGGAGCGCCGCGACCCCACCCAGGTCCCCGCGTTCGTCGCGGAGGAGAGCGGCACCCAGGACCAGGCCCGCACCCTCGTGCTCGACAGCGACTCCCCGGCCCACGTCGGCTACATGCTCGTCCGCGGCTCCGGAGCGCGCATGGGCGACGGCGAACTCGCCGCGTCCGACGGCGAGAACAGCAAGCTCGACAAGGTCGTCGCCAACCTCGTCGCCGGCTCCGGCGCCGACCAGGCGAACCAGCTCGGCGGCTTCGCCGTGCGCTACGTCCTCGTCCACAAGGGCGCGCCCCGCGAGATCACGCGCGTGCTGGACGCCACGCCCGGCCTGACCCGGCTCAGCCAGCAGGCGGGCGGGGCGCTGTGGCGGGTCGACCAGGAGGTGGCGCGCGCGACCATCGTGTCCCGCGCGGCCTCCGGCTCCCCGTCCGGCGCGGACGCGCCGCAGCCGGTCGCGGCCGGCCCGGTGGAGATCCACACGACGATCCCGGGCGGCCCCGCCGGCCGGATCCTGCGGCTCGCCGACTCCGCCTCCGACGGCTGGACCGCCACCCTCGACGGCAAGCCGCTCCCCCGCACCACGGTCGACGGCTGGGCCCAGGGCTTCCGACTCCCCGCCTCAGGCGGCCGACTCGACGTCACCTACGACGACCCGATCGGCCACACCGCCTGGCTGTGGGCCCAGGGCGCCCTCGCCGTGGTCCTCGTCGTGCTCGCGCTGCCCGGGCGGCGCCGCGACGTCGACGACGACCTGCCCGACGAGCCGGCCGTCCCCGCGCAGGCCGTCGCCGGCGAGGGCCGCCGGGCCCGCCGCCTGCGCGCCCAGGCGGAGGCCGACAGCGGCGAGCCGGACCAGGCCGAGGACGTCCCGCCGCCCCCCGCGCCCGCGCCGGAGGCGGCCGGGAACCAGCCGGTGGGCATCCCGCAGCAGCAGTCCTACGACCAGTGGGCGAACGCCGGGTACGGCACCGGATACGGCGACGGCCAGCAGTACCAGGGCGGCCAGCCGTACGCGCAGGACGCCTACGGGCAGCCGTACCAGGCGGACCCGTACGGGGCGGACCAGTACCAGGGCGGGCAGTACGACCCGTACGCGTACGGCGGCACACCCCAGCCGGGCGCGTACGACGGGTCGTACGACCAGACGTACCAGCAGGGGTACGACCCCGGGTACGACCCCGCACAAGCACCGCACCACCCCCACGGCACGGGCAGTGAGCGTCCCGACGGGAGCCAGCAGTGAACCGCACGACCCTGTCCCTGATCGCCGGCGCGACCGCGCTCGCCGCCGTCACCGGATTCGCCGCGCTGTCCGCGCCGGACGCCTCCGGCAAGGGGAGCCCGGCCAAGGCGGCCGCCCAACTGCCCGTGGAACGCACCAGCCTGCTGTGCCCGGCACCGAGCATCTCCGACCTCGCCGAGACGTCGTACACCTCCTTCACCCCCGTCACCAAGGGCGCGCACAGCGGCGGCAGGGCCGAACTGCAGGCGGCCGCACGGGAGTCGGCGCACACCGGCGCGGGGACCAAGAAGGGCAAGAGCGACCGGAAGAAGGCCGGCACGCCGGTCCTTCGACCCGAGCAGCCCGGCACTCCGGTGACCGGTGACACCTCCGGCGCCGACGCGCCCGCGCTGATCGGCACCGCCGACGGCGGGTTCGCGCCCGGCTGGACCGTGCAGGAGACCACCGAGGTCGCCGCGGGCGCCGGGCGGGGCCTGCAGGGCGTCAACTGCACCGCCCCGGACACGGACTTCTGGTTCCCGGGCGCGAGCACGGCGGCCGACCGGACCGACTACGTGCACCTGACCAACCCCGACGACTCGGCCGCCGTCGTCGACATCGAGCTGTACGGCAAGGACGGCGACCTGAAGTCCACGACGGGCGAGGGCATCACGGTGCAGCCGCACGCCGACGAGCCGATCCTGCTGTCCACGCTCACCGACGAACGCCAGACCGACCTGACCGTGCACGTCAGTGTGCGCAGCGGGCGGGTCGGCGCGGCCGTGCAGGCCCTGGACGACAAGCTCGGCGGCGACTGGCTGGCCGCCTCCGCGGACCCGGCCGGCAGCCTGGTCGTCCCGGGCATCCCCAAGGACGCCACGGCCGTGACGCTGGTCGCCTTCACGCCGGCCGACGCCGACGCGGACCTGAAGGTGAGGCTGGCGTCCCCCTCCGGCACGATCACGCCCGCCGGGCACGAGACGGTGCACGTCAAAGGAGGCATGACCACCGCGGTCGATCTGGGCGACGTCACGCGGGGCGAGGCGGGATCCCTGGTGCTGACGCCGACGGACCAGGCGGTGCCGGTCGTGGCGGCGGTGCGGGTCGTACGCGGCAAGGGCGACAAGCAGGAGACCGCGTTCATCCCCGCGACGCGGCCCGTCGGCACCCGCGCGACCTCCGCGGACAACAGCGCGAAGGGCAGCACCCTGTCCCTGGCCGCTCCCGACGGCACCGCCACGGTCAAGGTCACCGCGTCGGCGGGCAGCGAGGGCGGTACGCCGGTGTCCAAGACGTACACGATCAAGGCCGGCACCAGCCAGGACATCGCCCCACCCGTCCCGGACGGCCTGAAAGGCACCTACGCCCTGACGGTCGAGACGGTCTCGGGCGGCCCGGTCTACGCGGCCCGCACGCTCGCGGCCACGGAGGACGGAGTCGCGGGCTTCACCATCCAGACCCTCCCGAACGACCGGGGGACGGTGGCGGTGCCGGCAGCGGACGAGGACCTGTCGGTGCTGCAGCGCTAGGGGCGGCAGCGGCAAGGATCCGGCGGCAGGGGAGGCGGCGGCAGGGCCGTCAGTCCTCCCCGTACCGCGGATCCACCGTCTCCGGCGTCAGCCCGAGCAGCTCCGCGACCTGCTCGACCACCACCTCGTGCACCAGGGCGGCCCGCTCGTCCCGCCCCTTCGTGCGGATCTCCACCGGCCGCCGGTACACCACCACGCGCGCAGGCCGCCCGTCCCGCGCCGGAACCGTCCCTCCGAGCGGCACCGCCTCGTCGCTCCAGACGTGCCCGGTCCCGTCCAGCCGGGGCACCTCGAGCACGACGAAGTCGATGTCGGCGAGTTGCGGCCACCGCCGCTCCAGACGCTCCACGGAGTCCTGCACCAGGTCCGCGAACGCCTCTGCGCGGCTCGCCGCGAGCGGCACCTGCGGCGGTGCGATCGGGCCGCGCATGCCCCGGCCGTGGCGATCACGGCGCCGGGGCCCGCGACCGGTGGCACGGGGCGTCACAGGGTTCTCCATCACTGGTGAAGGGTAGTCCCCGCCACGCCCGGGCGCCCGGCTCCACACGGCATGCCGACCGCATCCGGCCGACCCGTACGGCATGTCACTCCCTGACCATTTCAGCCAAGGTCGGGCTCGATTCCGTATCTCTCCGAGACCGGTCAGGTGAAGGCAATTGATGAGGTTTGTACCGAGTGGTGACCGCTTTCAGTACCGTCCGGCCGTCCGGACCGGACCGTCCGGGCAGGTCAGCGAGGTGTGTCCGGAGGGGGGTGTGGGGCGTCTCACAACACGACACGGTGGAGTGACCTGGTGGAGAGTCGTCGCGGCCCGCTCAAGAGTGCGGTACCGTCCAACGTCGTGAGCCCTGTACGTCGCTGTTCGCGCACCGCCTGCGGCCGTCCCGCCGTCGCGACGCTGACGTACGTCTACGCCGACTCCACCGCCGTCCTCGGCCCGCTCGCCACCTACGCCGAACCCCACTGCTACGACCTGTGCGCCGAACACTCCGAGCGCCTCACCGCCCCGCGCGGCTGGGAGGTCGTCCGGCTCCTGGACGGATCGGCCCCGGCGCGGCCCAGCGGAGACGACCTGGAAGCGCTCGCCAACGCCGTGCGCGAGGCGGCCCGCCCGCAGGAGCGCGCGGCCCAGGCCGGCGGCGCGGCACGGGCCGCTGACCCGATGGAGGTCGCGCGGCGCGGGCACCTGCGGGTGCTGCGGTCACCCGACACCTGAGCCGGCCCGGCACCGGGCCCGGTCCCGGGTTTCCTGGTCCCTGACCCCTTGCTCCCCGCCCAGCGCTGCCGACGCCAGGGGTGCGAGTAGTTTGGGGTGACCGACAGGACTTTTTCAGGAAGGTTGGCCGTGGCTGCTGATCTGTCGCAGGTCGTGAAGGCGTACGACGTACGCGGTGTCGTTCCCGACCAGTGGGACGAGTCCCTGGCCGAGCTGTTCGGGGCGGCCTTCGTCCAGGTGACCGGCGCCGGCGCCCTCGTCACCGGGCACGACATGCGGCCCTCCTCCCCGGGACTGGCAGCGGCCTTCGCGCGCGGGGCGGCGGCACGCGGCGCCGACGTGACCGAGATCGGCCTGTGCTCGACGGACCAGCTCTACTACGCCTCGGGCGCGCTGAACCTGCCCGGCGCGATGTTCACCGCCTCGCACAACCCGGCCCAGTACAACGGCATCAAGATGTGCCGCATGGGCGCCGCCCCGGTCGGCCAGGACACGGGCCTCGCCGAGATCCGCGAACTCGTCGAGCGGTGGAGCGACTCGGGCGCTCCTGAGCCGGCCGCCCGCCCGGGCACGGTCACGCGGCGCGACACGCTGGACGACTACGCGGCCCACCTGCGCTCCCTCGTCGACCTGACCTCCATCCGCCCCCTGAAGGTCGTCGTCGACGCGGGCAACGGCATGGGCGGCCACACCGTCCCGACCGTCTTCTCCGGCCTGCCCCTGGACCTCGTCCCGATGTACTTCGAGCTGGACGGCACCTTCCCCCACCACGAGGCCAACCCGCTCGATCCGGCCAACCTCGTCGACCTGCAGAAGCGGGTCCGTGAGGAGGGCGCCGACCTCGGCATCGCCTTCGACGGCGACGCCGACCGCTGCTTCGTCGTCGACGAGCACGGCGACCCGGTCTCGCCTTCGGTGATCACCGCCCTGGTCGCCTCCCGGGAGCTCGCCAGGCACGGCGGCCGGGGCACGGTCATCCACAACCTGATCACGTCCTGGTCGGTCCCGGAGGTCGTCAGGGAGAACGGCGGCACCCCGGTCCGCACGCGCGTGGGCCACTCGTTCATCAAGGCCGAGATGGCGCGCACCGGCGCGATCTTCGGCGGCGAGCACTCCGCGCACTACTACTTCCGCGACTTCTGGAACGCCGACACGGGCATGCTGGCCGCCCTCCACGTCCTCGCCGCCCTCGGCGGCCAGGAAGCCCCGCTCTCCGCCCTGGTCGCCCAGTACGACCGGTACGCCGGCTCGGGCGAGATCAACTCCACGGTCGACGACCAGGCCGCCCGCCTCGCCGCGATCCGCTCGGCGTACGAGGGCCGCGAGGGCGTCCACCTCGACGACCTGGACGGCCTGACCGTCTCCGCCGCCGACTGGTGGTTCAACGTCCGCCCCTCCAACACCGAACCGCTGCTGCGCCTGAACGCGGAGGCCCGGGACGCCGCGACGATGGCGAGGATCCGGGACGAGGTCCTGGCGCTCATCAGGGGCTGAGCAAACCACGGGCTGCGAGCCCGTGGTCCGCCCCGACCCCCCACCGGCCACCCCGCACCAGCGGTACGCTGACCAGCACATCCGCAGACCGCACCCGCCCCGAAGGGAACCCCCATGCCGCTCGAAGCCGGCCTTCTGGAGATCCTCGCCTGCCCGGCCTGCCACGCCCCCCTCAAGGAGCAGGACGCCGAGCTGATCTGCACCGGCCAGGACTGCGGCCTGGCGTACCCGGTGCGCGACGGCATCCCCGTCCTCCTCGTCGACGAGGCCCGCCGCCCCGCGTAACGCCCGGGCCCACGCCGGCGCCGGCCCGCCCGCCCGGTGCCGCCCCTCTCGGTGTACGCGCACCCGGTCACGCAGCCCGGTGCATACACACCCGGCGTCACGGACACCGTTGTAGGACACCGCCGTAACGGAACACCGGCCATCGGAGGCTCCGCCCATGCTCGACGAAGCGCTGCTCGACTCCCCGGAGGGCCTCGCCGAGGCCGACCAGCGCGGCCTGCTCCGCGGCGCCGCCGAAGCCGGTGCCCGCGTCCGCACGGCCGCCCGGCACGCCGCCGAAGCCGGCATCAACGACCTCAAACCCGACGGCCGTCCCCGCGCCGTCCTCATCGCGGGCCCCGGCGCCGCCGCCACCCACACCGCCGACCTGCTCGGCACGCTCGCAGGGGCCGGCAGCCCCGTCACCCGCCTCGCCCCCACCGGCGTCGCCCCGGCCGCGGGCGCCCTGCGCTGGGAGCTGCCCGGCTGGGCCGGCTCGGTCGACCTGCTGCTGATCGCCACCCCCGACGGCACCGAACCGGGCCTGGCGCTGCTCGCCGAGCAGGCCTACCGGCGCGGCTGCACCGTAGTCGCGGTGGCCCCCGCCGGCACACCGCTCGCCGAAGCCGTCGAAGGCGCGCACGGCCTGTTCGTCTCCATGGCGACCGCCCCGTACGACCTGGACGAACCGCTCGCCGCGTCCGCGCCCGGGGTGCTGTGGGCGCTGCTGACCCCCTTCCTCGCGCTGCTGGACCGTACGGGCCTGCTCAGCGCCCCGCCCGACGCGCTGGAGAAGGTCGCCGACCGTCTCGACCAGGTGGCCGAACGCTGCGGGCCCGCCATCGCGACCTACAGCAACCCCGCCAAGACCCTGGCCGCCGAGCTCGCCGACGCCCTGCCCATCGTGTGGACCGAGGGCGTCTCGGCCGGTCCCGCCGGCCGCCGCTTCGCCGCCGCGCTCGCCGAGCTGTCCGGCACCCCGGCGGTCGTCGCCGAGCTGCCCGAGGCGCTCGCCGCGCACAGCGCCCTGCTCGCCGGCCCGCTCGCCGCCGGCGCCGACCCCGACGACTTCTTCCGCGACCGCGTCGAGGAGCCGCCCGCCCTGCACGCGCGCGTGGTCCTGCTCCGCGACCGCCCCATCGGCGACCTCACCGCCGCCCCGGCCGCCCGCGACGTGGCCCTCAGCCACGACACACCGATCAGCGAGCTGGAACCGGAGGCCGGCGACGAACTGGAGACCCTCGCGGAACTGATCGCCATCACGGATTTCGCCGCCGTTTACCTGGCGCTCGCCTCAAGGGCCTGATCTTGCCCAGGACACCCTGACCGCCGCGCGTCCGGCCGCCCGGAGCCGCCGTACGCGCGTGCGGGTCCGGAAAGCCGCCCCGCACCCGCGCGCGTACGCACCGAGAACCGCAGGAAGACCCCATGGACCGCCTCGACAACACCATCCGCCCCTACGCCTGGGGTTCCCCCACCGCCATCCCGCGGCTGCTCGGCGTCGAACCGACCGGCGAGCCGCAGGCCGAGATGTGGATGGGCGCCCACCCGGGCGCACCCTCGCGCACCGGCCGGGGCACGCTCGTCGAGGTCATCGACGCCGACCCCGAGAAGGAACTCGGCCCCGCGTTGGTCGCCAGGTTCGGCCCCCGCCTGCCCTTCCTGCTGAAGATCCTCGCCGCCGCCGCCCCGCTCTCCCTCCAGGTGCACCCCGACCTGGAGCAGGCGCGGCAGGGCTACGAGGACGAGGAGCGGCGCGGCATCCCCGTCGACGCCCCGCACCGCAACTACAAGGACGCCAACCACAAGCCCGAGCTCATCTGCGCGCTCACCGAGTTCGACGGCCTGTGCGGCTTCCGCGACCCGCTGCAGGCCGCCGGCCTCCTCGACGACCTCGGCGTGAACTCCCTCAAGCCGTACGTCGACCTGCTGCACGCCCACCCCGAGGACGCCGCCCTGCGCGAGGTGCTCACCGCGATCCTCACCGCCGACCCCGAGGAGATGTCCCGCACGGTCGCCGAGGCCGCGGCCGCCTGCGACCGCCTCGGCGGCGCCTACGCCCCCTACGCCGACATCGCCCACCACTACCCGGGCGACCCCGGCGTCCTCGCCGCCATGCTCCTCAACCACGTCCGGCTCCAGCCCGGCGAGGCCCTATTCCTCGGCGCCGGCGTCCCGCACGCCTACCTCAGCGGCCTCGGCGTGGAGATCATGGCCAACTCCGACAACGTGCTGCGCTGCGGCCTGACACCCAAGCACGTCGACGTACCCGAACTCCTGCGCGTCGTCCGCTTCACGCCGACCGACCCCGGCGTGCTGCGCCCGGAGGCGTCCCCCGACGGCGAGGAGGTCTACGAGACACCGATCGACGAGTTCCGCCTGTCCCGGTACGTCCTTCCGCCCGGCGGCGCCGCCCACGACCTGACCCGCCCGACCCCGCAGATCCTGCTGTGCACCGCCGGCGCCGTCCGCACGGGAGAACACGAGCTGAAGCCCGGGCAGTCCGTCTTCGTCCCCGCGGGCGAGAAGGCCGACGTGTCCGGCGCCGGCACGCTCTTCCGGGCCACCGTCGTCGCATGAACCTCCCCGTGACGGCTACCTGACACATCGCTCTCCGACCGGGCTGCAACAATGGCCCACCGTCAAGCACGGGCAAAGTCCGGGGCGGCGTACGGCGGCGTACGCCCGGCCCGGGACACGGCGTACGAAGGGACAACGCGGACACATGAGCGCGTCAGGCGGCACCAGGGCGATCGTGGCGGCACTCGCCGCCAACCTCGCGATCGCGGCATCGAAGTTCGTGGCGTTCGCGTTCAGCGGCTCGTCCTCGATGCTCGCCGAGGGCGTCCACTCGCTCGCCGACTCCGGCAACCAGGCCCTGCTCCTGGTCGGCAGCAAGAAGGCCCAGCGCGAAGCCACCCCGCAGCACCCCTTCGGCTACGGCCGCGAACGCTACATCTACGCCTTCCTGGTCTCCATCGTCCTGTTCTCGGTCGGCGGCATGTTCGCCCTCTACGAGGGCTACGAGAAGATCAAGGAACCGCACGAGCTGGAGCACTGGTACTGGCCGGTCGGCGTCCTCGTCTTCGCGATCATCGCCGAGGGCTTCTCCTTCCGCACGGCCATCAAGGAGTCCAACACCCTGCGCGGGACGCGCTCCTGGAAGCAGTTCGTCCGCCACGCCAAGGCCCCCGAGCTGCCGGTGGTCCTCCTGGAGGACTTCGGCGCCCTCGTCGGCCTGGTCCTGGCCCTCGGCGGTGTCGGCCTGGCCCTGGCCACCGGCAACGCCGTCTGGGACGGCATCGGCACCATCTGCATCGGCGTCCTGCTCATCCTGATCGCCCTGGTCCTCGCCGCCGAGACCAAGTCCCTGCTGCTCGGCGAGGCCGCGGGCGCCGAGGAGACCCGGAAGATCGAGTCCGCGCTCGTCGACGGCGACACGGTCACCCGCATCATCCACATGCGCACCCTCCACCTCGGCCCCGAGGAACTGCTGATCGCCGCCAAGATCGCCGTCCAGCACGACGACACGGCCGGCGAGATCGCGAACGCCATCAACGCCGCCGAGGCCCGCATCCGCGACGCCGTGCCCATCGCCCGCGTGATCTACCTCGAGCCGGACATCTACAGCGATGCCGAGGCCGCCAAGGGCCCCGACCGCGAGGCCACCCCCGGCGGCCCGGTCCCGCACGCCGAGGAACACTGAGCCCCCACGCCCACCTGCCCCCGGGGCCCGCCGAGCCGTCGGCGGGCCCCGCCGGCGTTCCGCCGCCCCTCAGCCCCGCACCGGCCACGTCCGCCGGCGAAGCGGCCGCCCGGCAGCGCCGTGCGACGACCGCGGCGACCGCGAGACCCACCCCGGCCCAGCGCGCCCGACGCGAGCAGCGCCGGGGCGGTCCGGTCACCTCGCGTTCGTGAACAGCCGACCCTTCACCACCCGGACGTCGCAGGGCCGGTGCATCCCGCCCGCCACACCGTCCGCGTGGTACGTGCCCGGGACGGTGCAGCACGCCACGCGGTCTCCTCCGGCCCCGATGACCCGCTGCACGAGCGCCCCGTCGAAGCCTTGCCCCGCGCCGCACGTCGTCCCCGCCGACCCGCTCGACTGTCCGCGAGGGATGGAGGGGAGCGGCTCACCGTGAACTCCCCGTGCCTGGCGACGCCGGCCCCGTGCACGCGCGGTGATCGTCCTGATGTGTTCGCCAGGCGGACTGGGGATGCCGGGGGCGTCCGGTGTAGCTTGGGACGGAGCCAGACGTCGCTGCTGATGGCGGTCGGGCGGCCCCCGAAGCGGGCCGACCGAGGGAGAGAGGGCCTCCGACGGACTGCGCTGCGCGTACGCGGGCATGCCTGTGCCCTCTTCGGGCACCCCTGTGTCCGCCGCCGCGCAGATCAGCCGTACCCACCTCGACCCAACCCGAGGAGCAGCTCTTCATGACGACTGTCGCACAGGACTTCAAGGTCGCCGACCTCTCCCTGGCCGAGTTCGGCCGCAAGGAGATCACCCTCGCCGAGCACGAGATGCCGGGCCTGATGGCGATCCGCAAGGAGTACGCCGAGGCGCAGCCCCTCAAGGGCGCCCGCATCACCGGCTCCCTGCACATGACCGTGCAGACCGCCGTGCTCATCGAGACCCTGGTCGCCCTCGGCGCCCGGGTCCGCTGGGCCTCCTGCAACATCTTCTCCACCCAGGACCACGCCGCGGCCGCCATCGCCGTCGGCCCGAACGGCACGCCCGACAACCCGCAGGGCGTCCCGGTCTTCGCCTGGAAGGGCGAGACCCTCGAGGAGTACTGGTGGTGCACCGAGCAGGCCCTGACCTGGCCGGACAGCCCCACCGGCGGCCCCAACATGATCCTGGACGACGGCGGTGACGCCACCCTCCTCGTCCACAAGGGCGTCGAGTACGAGAAGGACGGCAAGGTCCCCTCGCCCGACACCGCCGAGTCCGACGAGCACCGCGTCATCCTCGAACTGCTGACCCGCACGCTCAGCGAGAACCCGCAGAAGTGGACCCAGCTGGCGTCCGAGATCCGCGGCGTGACCGAGGAGACCACCACCGGCGTGCACCGCCTGTACGAGATGCAGCGCGAGGGCACCCTCCTGTTCCCGGCGATCAACGTCAACGACGCCGTCACCAAGTCGAAGTTCGACAACAAGTACGGCTGCCGCCACTCCCTGATCGACGGCATCAACCGCGCCACCGACACCCTGATCGGCGGCAAGACCGCGGTCGTCTGCGGCTACGGCGACGTGGGCAAGGGCTGCGCGGAGTCCCTGCGCGGCCAGGGCGCCCGCGTGATCGTCACCGAGATCGACCCGATCTGCGCCCTGCAGGCCGCGATGGACGGCTACCAGGTCACGACCCTCGACGAGGTCGTCGAGACGGCCGACATCTTCATCACCACGACCGGCAACAAGGACATCATCATGGCCAGCGACATGGCCAAGATGAAGCACCAGGCGATCGTCGGCAACATCGGCCACTTCGACAACGAGATCGACATGGCCGGCCTCGCCAAGGTCCCCGGCATCGTCAAGGAAGAGATCAAGCCGCAGGTCCACACCTGGACCTTCCCCGACGGCAAGAAGATCATCGTCCTCTCCGAGGGCCGCCTGCTGAACCTGGGCAACGCCACCGGCCACCCGTCGTTCGTGATGTCCAACTCCTTCGCGGACCAGACCCTGGCCCAGATCGAGCTGTTCACCAAGCCCGACGCGTACCCGACCGGCGTCTACGTGCTGCCCAAGCACCTCGACGAGAAGGTCGCCCGTCTGCACCTCGACGCGCTCGGCGTGAAGCTGACCACGCTCCGCCCCGAGCAGGCCGAGTACATCGGTGTGAAGGTCGAGGGCCCGTACAAGCCGGACCACTACCGCTACTGAGCCCGTACCGCCCGGTGAGCGCGCCCGCGCACGGAAGCGCTCACCGGCGGCACGTCCTCGGAGGCAGGCCCCCGCACCCCCGTGCCGGGGGCCTGCCCCGTTCGCCCGACCAGCGGCCGGACCAGCCCCTCACGCCCCAGGACCTCCATGCCCCGCGGCCGTTATTCGCTCCACGATCCGCACGATCACACCCCCCTCGCAGAAGAGCACTTCCACTGCGCCGTCGGCCCCTCCGGCTGGCGCTACGTCTCACGGCTGACCACCCCCTCGGGCGATCACCGCGGCTCCGTCGACCTCGCCCTCGATGAACTCGGCCGCCCCATCCGTCTCGAACTGCACGCGGCGGACTGGCAGGTCCGTGGCGCCGCCCTGGACGGTGTCACCTGGGTCCGCACCGACCCCACCGGCACCCATGCCACGGAAGGCAACGTGCGCGCCCACGCCTTCACCGGCACCTCCCCCGCGTTCCTGATCGCCACCACCCGTCTGCTGCGCCTCACCCCCTCGTCCACCCCGACCCGCGTACGCCTGGTCGCCTTCACGGACCCGGTCCTCGCCCCCCGCACCGTGGACCAGTCCTGGGCCTTGCTGAACAGAGAAACACACGCCACTGACAACGGCCCCCTCACGGTGGACGCGTACCAGGTCACAGCCCTGGACACGGGCGAGCAGCACACCGTGCACATCGCCTCGGACGTGGTCCTCTCGGCGCCCGGCATCGAACTGGAAGACCTCGAATCGCCCCCGTCGGTGTTCCCCTGACGGGGGAGGGGCAGACGCTGACCTACGCCGGCGGCACGAACCCGGTGCCCGGACGGCCGGAGCCCCGCGCATCCGGCGCGGCCGCCGAGCTCTCCTCGCCGCCCGAAGGCACGGCGGTGCCGTACTCGGCAGGCCGCGGTACGTCCGCACGCCCCGAAAGACGGGCGGTAGACGAAGCCCCCGGCACCACCGCAGGACCGAACACCCCCGGCGCCCCGGACACCCCGGAGGTCCCGGGCGGGGAACCGGCACCGGCCGCCCCGCCGCCCGCCCGCGCATCGCTTGCGAAGGCCCGCTGAGCCTCCCGGGCCTGCCGCTCCTGCACCACCGCCGCCAGATAGACCGGCGGCGGAACATCCGCCGGCACCGGAGCACCCGTACGCTCCGCGAGATCAGCCGCCAGCCGCTCCGCCATGGCCCAGCCCACCTGCGGGTCCAACTGCCGCATCCGCGTCAGGTACTGCCGTACGGCCAGCCACAGACCGTCGGGAACCGCGGACAGGTCGAGCCCGGCGAACCGCCCGGCCAGCCAGGGCGGAGGCGGCGGCACGAACCCCGCCCGCGCGACCGGCACCCGCTCCCGTACGACGAGCGTGCCCGCGAACACGTCCCCGAGCCGCCGCCCACGCGCCGACACCAGCGAGGCGATACAGGCCACGACCCCGAACGTCATCAGGATCTCGACGACCGCGATCAGCCCCCGCACCAACGCGTGCCGGAAGCGGATCGGCCCGCCGTCGTCGCGCACCACCCGCAGTCCGGCGGCCACCTTCCCGAGGGACCGCCCCTGCGTGAGCGTCTCCACCGCGATCGGCCCGCCCACCAGCACGAGCACGAACGCCGCGATCGACAGTGCCGTCTGCGCCGCCTCATCCAGCGAAGCCGTGGCAGCCACCAGGGCGATCGTCACGGCGACGTACGCCGCCACGTACACCACCAGATCGAGCAGCACGGCCAGCGCCCTGCTGGGCAGCCTCGCGGGGCGCAGCTCCAACGCCACCGCCTCGCCCGTCACCAGCTCACTCACGCCCGCCGTCCTTCCCCTGGCCTGCCCCCGACACCGCCAGTCTGCCAAGCTGAGGGCACATCGCAGTACGACAAGCAGATCATGCTGATCCACGAGAGCCGTCGCCGTACAGCCGAGGAGCAGGCACACAGATGGACCTGGACGTCTTCGTCTCCGCCCACCGCGCGGAGTGGGACCGCCTCGACGCCCTGCTCCGGCGCCAGCGCCGCCTCACCGGCGCCGAGGCCGACGAACTCGTCGTCCTCTACCAGCGCGCCGCGACCCACCTCTCCCTGATCCAGTCCAGCGCCCCCGACCCGCAGCTGACCGGCCGCCTCAGCCAGCTCGTGGCACGCGCGCGCAGCGCCGTGACCGGCACCCGACGCGCCTCCTGGCGCGATGTCACCCGCTTCCTCGCCCACAGCTTCCCCGCGGCCGTGTACACGTCGCGCCACTGGTGGGTGCCCACCGCACTCCTCTCCACTGCCGTAGCGGCCCTCCTCGGCTGGTGGATCGGCACCCACCCCGACGTCCAGGCCACCATCGCCGCCCCCAGCGAACTCCGAGAGCTCACCCGCCCCGGCGGCCAGTACGAGACGTACTACTCGAGCCATCCCGCGGCGTCCTTCGCCGCCCAGGTCTGGACGAACAACGCGTGGGCCGCCGCCCTCTGCCTCATCCTGGGCGTCTTCCTGGGCCTGCCCGTCCTGTGGATCCTCTTCCAGAACATGCTCAACCTGGGCATAGGCATCGGCCTGATGTCCTCGGCCGGCCGCCTCGACACCTTCCTCGGCCTCGTCCTGCCACACGGCCTCCTGGAGCTGACCGCGGTCTTCGTCGCGGCCGGCACCGGCCTGCGCCTCGGCTGGACCCTCATCGACCCCGGTCCGCGCACCCGGCGCACCGCCCTGGCGGAGGAGGGCCGAGCCGCCATCGGCATGGCCATAGGCCTGGCCCTGGTCCTCTTCGTCTCCGGCGCCATCGAAGGTTTCGTCACCCCGTCCGGCCTGCCCACCTGGGCCCGGATCGGCATCGGAGTCGTCGCCGAGCTGCTCTTCCTGACCTACGTCTACGTGCTCGGCGGCCGCGCGGCCCGCGCGGGGGACACCGGCGACCTCGACGCGTCCGAGCGCAGCGCCGCCGTGCCCACGGCCGCCTGATGTGCATACGCGCCCGTTCAGCTGCTAGTCTCCTCTTCGCCCCGCAGGAGCCGTTGACACGGAGGATGCGGGGAGGTAGATTCGAACAGTTGCCTGGAGATGGGTTGAGACCCTTCCGGCAGCGGTGAACATCTATCCGCTTCTCGGAAACGCTGATTTCGGAGAAGCCCCTCCCGATGAATCGGAATGGATGGCCGGTCAGTCCGGCCCGAAACCTCTGATAAAGTCGGAACCGCCGGAAAGGGAAACGCGGAAGCGGGAACCTGGAAAGCACCGAGGAAATCGGATCCGGAAAGATCTGATAGAGTCGGAAACACCGAAGGGAAGCGCCCGGAGGAAAGCCGCGAGAGAGTCT